>NZ_SMOA01000173.1 GCF_004353985.1 Paracraurococcus ruber
GGGACGCCCGGCCTCCGTCGCGCCGGCCGGTGGGGGAGCGCGTCCCCCGGCGCGGGCGCGGACGCCCTCGCCCCCCAGGTCAGGGAGGCCGGCACCCGTCGCGCCGGGCGGTGGGGCAGCGTCCCCCGGGCGCGGACGCCCTCGCCCCCCGGGCGGGGAGGCCGGCCTCCCCGCCGGGTGGTGGGGGAGCTTGCCCCCGGCGCGGCCCCGGTCGCCCTCGCCTCCGCCCGGCGGCACGCTTCCCGCCCCGCGCCGCCCCGGTATCCTGCCGCGAAAGGCGGCGGGGCACCCGCCGCCAGGGAGCACTCCGCAGCATGCGCCATCACCCGACCCGCCGCGCGGCGCTCGCCCTCGCCGGCGCCGTGCTCGCCGCGCCGCCGCTGCACGCCCAGGGAACCTTGCCGGGAACCTCGCCGGGCACCTCGCCAGGCCCCTGGCCGGAGGCACCCCTGCGCATCATCGTCCCCTTCGCGCCCGGCGGGTCCACCGATGCCGTCGCGCGGCTGGTCGCGCCCGGCCTCGCCCAGCGCCTCGGCCAGCCGGTGGTGGTGGAGAACCGCTCCGGCGCCGCCGGCGCGCTCGGCACCGATGCCGTGGCGAAGGCGCGGCCGGACGGGCTGACCTGGCTGCTGACCTTCGACAGCCATGCGGTCCTGCCGGCGCTGCTGCCCTCCCTGCCCTTCGACCTGCAGCGCGACCTGGCGCCGGTGATGCTGATCGGCGGCGCGCCCTATGTCCTCGCCACCCGGCCGGACCGGCCCTATCGCGGCCTCGGCGACCTGGTCGCGGCGGCCCGGGCGCGGCCGGATGCGCTCTCCTATGGCTCGACCGGCAATGGCACGATCGGCCACCTGACCATGATCCTGCTGCAGGCCCGCGCCGGGGTCAGCCTGCCGCATGTCGCCTATCGCGGCGGCGGCCCGGCGGTGACGGACACGGTCGCCGGCCATCTGGAGGCGATGATCGGCAGCGCCGCGCTGCTGGCGCCGCAGATCGCCGGCGGCACGCTGCGGGCGCTGGCGCAATTCGGCCCGGCCCGGCTGCCGGCCCTGGCCGCGGTGCCGACCGCCGAGGACGCCGGCTTCCCCGGCCTGCTGGCCGAGGCCTGGTGGGGCGTCCTCGCGCCCGCCGGCACGCCCGGGCCGATCATCGGCCGAATGAATGCGGCGCTGCGGGAGACCCTGGGCGAGCCGCGGCTGCGGCAGCAGATGGAGGAGGCGCAGCAGGCCCGCCTCGTCCTCTCCGACCCCGAGGGGCTGCGGGTCTTCCTCGACCGGCAGGTGGCCGTCTGGGGCCGGGTGGTGCGGGAGAACGGCATCCGCGCCGACTGATGCCGGCGCGCAGGGTTGGCGTGGCGGCTGCGCGCCAGACCCCATGATCATATCGGTCAGCATGGATGCTGGCCGGTATGGGCCGGGCCAGCATCCATTCGGGCTGGCCTCGCCGCCCGACCGGCGCGTGGCGGGCGGCCGCGCGCCGGGCGCATCCTGCCGCGCGGCGGGTTCGCCCTGCGGGCGGCTGCCACCCCTTGGCGGGGCCACTGCCCTCAGCCGGCGAAGCGGGCCCGATAGGCACCGGGGCTGGTGCCGAAGCGCCGGCGGAAATGCAGCCGCAGCACGGCGGCCGAGCCGAAGCCGACGGACGCCGCCACATCCTCCAGCGCGCCCTGGCCCTGTTCCAGCAGCTCCCGCGCCCGGTCCAGCCGCTGCCGCAGCAGCCATTCGCCGGGCGGCATCCCGGTGGTCTCGCGGAACCGGCGGATGAAGGTGCGCAGGCTCATCCCCGCCTCCCGCGCCAGGGCCTCCAGCGGCTGCGGCGCGTCCAGCCGCGCCCGCATCCGGTCCAGCAGCGGGCCGAGGCGCACGCCCTCCCGCTCCACCGGCACCGGGCGGGGGATGAACTGCGCCTGCCCGCCTTCCCGGTGCGGCGGCACGACCAGACGGCGGGCGACGCTGTTCGCCGCCGCCGGCCCGAAGTCGCGCCGCACCAGATGCAGGCAGAGATCGATGCCGGCGGCGCTGCCGGCGGCGGTCAGCACGCTGCCCTCATCCACGTAGAGCACGTCCGGCACCAGGGTGATGCCGGGATGCGCCGCCCGCAGCGCATCCAGGTAGCGCCAATGCGTGGTGGCCCGCCGCCCCTCCAGCAGCCCGGCGGCCGCCAGCACGAAGACGCCGGAGCAGAGCGAGAGCACCCGTGCGCCACGGTCATGCGCCGCCCGCAGCGCCGCGGCGATGGCGGGCGGCACCGGTTCGGCCGCGCCGCGCCAGCCGGGGACGAGGATGGTCCCCGCCGCGGCCAGCAGCGCGGCGCCGCCATCCGCCATGACCCGGACCCCGCCCGCGGCGCGCAGCGGCGAAGGCTCCAGCGCCGCGACGGCGAAGCGGTACCAGCCGGGTCCCATCTCCGGCCGCTCCAGCCCGAAGACCTCCACCGCCACGCCGAATTCGAAGGTGCAGAGCCCGTCATAGGCCAGGGCGACGACCAGGCGGTTGGCGGGCGGGTTCGGCATGATCCGCACGGTTGTCGGCATTCCTGCCAGGCGTCAAGCGCCGGCGATGGCGGCAGGATCGCGCCATCCCCGCTGCAGGAGCGCATGATGCCGAGCCCCGTCACCCGGATGCCGCCCGCCCCGCCCGCCCAGGCGGCGGCGCATTTCGCCGCCCGGCTGGCCTTCGAGACCGACTGCGCCGATGTCCATGCCGCGCTGGCGGAGGGCGTGGCGGATTTCGTGCTGGTCGAGGCGCGCGGCCCCGCCGCCTATGCGCGCGGCCATGTGCCGGGCGCGCTGAACCTGCCGCACCGCGAGATCACCGAGGCGCGGCTGGCCGGCTTCCCACCGGAGACGCTGTTCGTCGCCTATTGCGCCGGGCCGCATTGCAATGCGGCGGACCAGGCGGCGCTCAAGCTGGCGCGGCTGGGCCGGCGGGTGAAGGTGATGCCGGGCGGCATCCTAGGCTGGCTGGCCGAGGGCTATCCGCTGGCCGAGGGGGAGGAACCGGGCCGCCCGGCCGCCTGATGCCAGGACCCGTGGAGATCATCCAGGCGCCGTCAGGTGCCGGGCGGCCCCAAGGGACATGGATCCGGGGACATGGATCCGGGGCCTTGGCTCGCCACGGAACGGGCCCCTCGGCATCGCGCCGCGACGCCGATGGGGTCCCGTGGCGGCGGGCGCCGTTCGGCGCCTCGGCCGGGCGCGCCGGCCGCAGATCGTCCCCTGGCGCGGTTGCCGTTCGCCATGGCTCACGGCAACCGCTCTCGTCATGTGAATCTGCGAGCCTCTTCACCCGCTCAGGTGAGTCCACCTGATCGGAATCTGCTCTAACGCCCTCGGCACGACCCGCGACGAGCACCCAGGTCCAGGGGCACCGGCGACGGCCGGCTGCCCCGGCCTGCCCCGGACCGGGCCGCGACCGAGGCCGCGCGGCGCCGGCCGCCCTGCCGCCGTCCAGCGCCGCCGGGGCGTCCCCTGGCCGGTCAGGCCCGGACCGGCGCCGCCCGCCGCTGCGGCCGCAGCCGCCACAGCAGCGCCAGCGCCGGCACGCCCAGCGCCGCCACCCCGGCCCAGACCGCCGGGCGCAGGCCGAAGGCGATGTCCAAGTTCGCTGCCAGGATGCGCCCGGCCGGCAGGTTGGTCGCCAGGGCGTACCAGGCATATTCGATGCCGGCCGCGGCCAGCGCCGTGGCGGGGGCCAGGGCCAGCAGCGCCGGCCAGCGCATCCGCCAGTCCATCGGCAGGGCGCGCCAGAGCAGCAGCCAGGCCAGCAGGCCGGCGGCCAGAACCGCTTCCCACAACTGCGACTTGGATTGCAGGAAGAAGTGGAAGACGCCCAGCGCCGCGATGGGGAAGGCCAGCGCATGCAGCCGCTTCCAGCGCGGGCCAAGGGCGCGGACCCAGCCATCGGTCGAGGTCCAGCCCAGCGCGACCAGCCCCAGCAGCGCGACGCAGCCGATCGCCAGGTAGAAGCGCAGCACGATCTCCGAGGCGACGGCGAGAAGCCGGAAATTCTCGTGCCCGGCATAGAGCGCGAGATGCAGCCCGGCATAGGCCAGCGCGGTGAGGCCGAAGAGGCGGCGCAGGGCCAGGATGCGCGGTTCCGCCAGGATGCGGCCGATGGGCGTCACCGCCAGGGTCAGCAGCAGGATGCGGATGGACCAGAGGCCGATCTCCCGCAGCGCCGCCTTCCAGGGTTCCGGCCCGAGCAGGCCGAGCGCCGCCTCGGCCGCCACCCAGGCGGCGGGCGCCAGCAGCAGGGCGAAGACGGCGGCGCGCAGCACGGAAAGGCGGCCGGCGCGGTCCTCCCAGGGCCAGGTGAAGGGCCGGGGCCGGCCGGCGGGCCGGGGAAAGGCGGTGCGGAACACGGCGGTCATCATGCCGGTCAATTCGTGGGCCTCCGCGCCGCGGTAACCCGGAACGGGGCGGCTCGCGCGCATGTGGGGCATGCCGCCGGCGCGGGGGAGAGGGTCAGGCCCAGCCGCGTTCCCGGATGGCGGCGGCGACCCGCGCCGCCTCGTCCAGCGGCGCCCGCGGGAAGGGCGCCGGCGCGGCGTCCAGCATCCGGGCCTGGCCGGCGGCGACCAGGCTCGCATGCAGCCGGCGATGGCGGGGGCCGAGGCCGCCGGGATCGGCGATGAAGACCGGCGCCGTGGTCGCCAGCGCCTCGGACAGCATGGAGACGCTGTCGCCGGTGACGACGATGGCATCCGCCCAGGCGAGCAGCCCGGCATAGGGGTTGGGGCCGGGATCGCCCCAGCGGTGCAGCCGGTGCGGAATGCCGGCCAGGGACGCGGAGAGGGACGCGGTCGCCGGCGCGCCGGTGCGGCGGCTGGCGGTGGCGATGACGCTGCCGGCGAAGCCCGCCACCCGGGCGCCGAGGGCGGCGGCGAGGGCGGGGTCCATCCCCTCCGCCCGGACCGGCCCGCCGACCAGCAGCGCGACCCGCGGCGCGGGCAGGTCGGCAAGGGCCGACCATGCGGCGCGCGCCTCGGCCAGCCGCGCCGGGGTCATGCGGTGACAGGCGCCGAGGATCGGCATCAGGTTGGCGGCCGGCGCCGGGTCGTCATGCCGCCCGACCACCAGCAGGCCGAATTCCGCGGCGCCGGCGCCCGGGCGCATGCAATGGACGAGGCAGGCGCCGCGCCGCCCCAGCCAGCGCGCGACGGGCACGGAGCGGCGCCCGGCCGAGAGCACGAGGCGCGGCCAGGGGGAGCCGGGCGGCGGCGCGAGGCCCGCGCGCGTGTCCGCGGTCAGCCCCGCCAGCGTCGGCCAGGGCCAGGGCAGCCGCGCCAGCGGGCCCCAGGCCAGCGGAAGGGTCCGGAACGGCACGCCCAGCCGTTCGGCGATGCCCAGCGGCTGCGCGGCGGTCCCGGCCCGCGGGTCGGCCAGGACCCAGATGCCCGCGCCTTCCGTCATGGACGCCCCACCGCGCGGGGGTTACGAGACGCCGACACGTCGATGCTCCGGGATGGGCGCCATGGCCATGCAACACGCTTCCGACTGGGACCGGGACGCCGCGCTGACGACCGCGCGCATCCTGCTGGAGATCAAGGCGGTGAATTTCCGCCCGGAGGAGCCCTACACCTTCACCTCCGGCTGGAAGAGCCCGGTCTATATCGACTGCCGCAAGATCATCTACTTCCCGCGCGCCCGCACCCGCATCTGCGACATGGCGGTGGAGAAGATCGGCCGGCATGTCGGCTACGAGACGATCGAGGTGGTGGCGGGCGGCGAGACCGCCGGCATCCCCTTCGCCGCCTGGATCGCCGAGCGGATGGCCACCCCCATGGCCTATGTCCGAAAGAAGCCCAAGGGCTTCGGCCGCGGCGCCCAGATCGAGGGCGACGTGCCGGAGGGCAAGAACACCCTGCTGGTCGAGGACCTGACCACCGATGGCGGGTCCAAGATCCGCTTCGCCCAGGCGCTGCGCGATGCCGGCGCCACCTGCGACCATACCTTCGTGGTGTTCTACTACGGCGTCTTCCCCGGCAGCTTCGAGACCATGAAGTCCATGGGGCTGAACCTGCACCATCTCTGCACCTGGTGGGACGTGCTGGAGGTCTGCCGCGAGCGTCCCTATTTCGCCGAGGGCGCGCTGAAGGAAGTGCGGAAATTCCTGGAGGACCCGGTGGCCTGGTCGAAATCCCATGGCGGCATCGGGTCGGTCGAGGAAGCGCGGGCGGTGCGGGACGGCAAGGACGCCGGGTGAGGCGAGCAGGGCGGAGAGCGGGATGGCATTGCGGATCACCCTGCCGGACGGAGTGGGGCCCGAGATCGCGGCCCGCGCCGCCGCGCGCGACCTGACGCCGGAAGCCAGGCTCGCGGGTACGCTGCACGACGCGCTCGGCGCCGCATCCCCCCTGCCCGGCATGACGATGGCGGCTTTCGAGGCCTTCATTGCCGAAGGCGAGGCCGATGTCGCCGCGGGGCAGGTGGTGTCGCATGCGGAGGCGATGGCCGACCCCCGGCAGGTCATCGCCGACGCGGGCGCCCGCCGCGGCGAGTGAGGGCGGTCCGCTCCGCGACGGCGGCCCGGCACGATCTGGCCGAGGCGGTCGGGTTCATCGCCCTCGACAATCCGGCAGCCGCGGACCGGCTGGCGGGGCGGATCGACGAGGTGGCGGCAGCGCTGCTGGAGTGCCCGCATCTTCAGCGTCCCCGGGACGCCCTTCCGCGTGATCTACCGCCCGACCCGGCTGGGGATCACCATCCTCCGCATCTGGCACGGAGCCCGTGGATGGCCGCCCGCTTCCTCCTGACCCTCGCCGCCTCGCTTGCCCTTGCCCTGCCCGCCGCCGCCCAGGCGCAGCGCGAGTCGCTGAGCATCGGCATCACCCAGTTCCCCAGTACCTTCCACCCGAATATCGAGAACATGGCGGCGAAGTCCTACGTCCTCGGCTTCGCCCGCCGCCCCGTCACCGCCTATGACGCCGACTGGGCGCTGACCTGCCTGCTCTGCGAGACGCTGCCGACGCTGGAGAACGGCCTGGCCCAGCGGGAGACCACCGCCGACGGCAAGGCGGGCATCCGCGTCACCTACCGCCTCCGCTCCGATGCCCGCTGGGGCGACGGCACGCCGGTCTCGGCCGAGGATCTCCGCTTCGCCTGGGAGGCGGGGCGGGACCCCTCGACCGGCTTCGGCGGGGCGGAGTTCTACCGCTCGGCCTATGAACTCATCGTCGAGGATGCGCGCACCGTCACCTTGCGCTTCGACAAGGTGACCTTCGAATTCGCCTCGCTCGGCGACTTCCAGCCGCTGCCGGCGCATGTCGAGCGGGCGCGCTGGGCGCAGGACCCGAAGACCTATCGCAGCCGCACCGCCTATGACACCGAGACGGCGAACCCCGCCCTCTGGTCCGGCCCCTACCGCATCACCGCGGTGCAGCCCGGCGCCGGCGTGACGCTGGAGCGAAACCCGGCCTGGCAGGGCACCGCGCCGGCCTTCCGCCGCATCCAGGTGCGCACGGTGGAGAACACCGCGGCGCTGGAGGCGCAATTGCTGGCCGGGCAGCTCGACATGGTCGCCGGGGAACTCGGCCTGCCGGTGGAGCAGGCGGCGGCGCTGGAGCGCCGCACCGGCAACCGCTTCCGCGTGTCCTACAAGCCCGGCCTGGTCTACGAACACCTGGCGCTGCGCCTCGACACGCCGATGCTGGCCGATGTGCGGGTGCGGCAGGCGCTGCTGCTGGCCATCGACCGGGCGCAGATCGTCGCCCGGCTGTTCGAAGGGCGGCAGACCGTGGCGCGGACCAGCGTCAACCCGCTGGACCGGATGCACGACCCGGAGGCGCCTTCCTGGCCCTTCGACCCGGCCCGCGCCGCCGCCCTGCTGGAGGAGGCCGGCTGGACCCGCGGACCCGACGGCATCCGCCGCAACGCCGCCGGGGAGCGGTTGTCCTTCGAGCTGATGACCACCGCCGGCAACCGCGCGCGGGAAGCGGTGCAGCAGGTGATCCAGGGCATGTGGCGCCAGGCGGGCGTCGAGGCGCGCATCAGGAACGAGCCGCCGCGCGTGCTGTTCGGCGAGACGCTGTCGAAGCGCCGCTTCCAGGGCGCGGCGCTGTTCGCCTGGATCAGCGCGCCGGAGAGCGTGCCGCGCAGCGTGCTGCATTCGGACGAGATCCCGACCGAGGCGCGCAACTGGTCCGGCCAGAACTACACCGGCTACCGAAACCCGGAGATGGACGCCCTGATCGAGGCCATCCCGGTGGAGCTGGACCGCGAGAAGCGGCGCGCCTTGTGGGCGCGGCTGCAGGCGATCTATGCGGCGGAGCTGCCGGCCCTGCCGCTGTGGTTCCGCGCGGATGCGCATGTCTGGCCGCAATGGCTGGAGAATGTCCGCCCGACCGGCCACCTCAACCCGACCTCGCTCTGGGTGGAGGGGTGGCGGGTCCGGTGACGGGGCCGGCTCCGACCGGTCCGGCCCCATCCGTCGCGCGCTTCCGGCGCCGCCCCTGGGATGCGCCCCTTCGCGGGGACTGAAGGCGCCGCGGGCCGGCGGGTCGCCCTGACCCTCCGGTGTCCCGCGATGCGCCGCATCGCGGGGTTGGAAGGCGCGCCGGGCATCGCGCCGGGTCAGAACCGCGTCGTCAGCGCCACCCGGGCCAGGAAGGGGGCGCCCGGCGTGATGTTGTTGTTGCTGTTCGCCACCGGGTAGTACTTCACGCCGAACAGGTTCTCGAAATTCGCCTGCAGCGCCACGCGCTCCGACAGGTTCCAGAACAGCGCCGCGTCGAAGCGGGTGAAGGCCGGGATGCGCACCGCATTGTCGGTGGCGGCATAGTAGCCGGACTGGTGGATGACGCCGAGCGCGGCGCCATACTGTTCGGTGAAGTTGTAGCGGTTCCAGAGCGAGAGGGTCGTGCCCGGGACGAAGGGCACGTTGTTGCCCTTGCGGATGGTCGCCGACTGGTTGCTGGTGATCTCGGAATTCTGCACCGCCCAGCCGCCCAGCAGGCTCCACTTGTCCGTCACCCGGCCGCGCGCCCCCAGTTCGAAGCCGCGGGTCCGCGTGCCGTCCACCAGCACCAGGCGGGTGATGTCGTTCGGGTCCGTCACCGCCACATTGGTCCGGTCCAGCTCATACAGCGCCGCGGTCAGGGCGAATTCCGGCCGGATGTCCCATTTCGCGCCCACCTCGTAATTGGTGAAGCGCTCCGGCTTCAGCGCCTGGTTGGCCAGGGTGAGCGAGGCCAGCTGTTCCCCCGCCCGCGGCAGGAAGGTGTTGCTGAAGCTGGCATAGAGCGAAAGCGGCGCGACCGGCGACCATACCAGCCCGACGCGCGGGGAGACGGTGTTGTCCGTCACGTCGAAGCGCTGGCCGTTGCGGTTGTTGGTGAAGTCCGTGTTGAAGTGGTCGAAGCGCAGGCCGGCGATCAGCTGCAGCCCGGGCAGGAGCTGCATCTGGTCCTGCAGGTAGAAGGCGGCGGTGGTGGAGACGCCGCTGTTGTTGGCATCCGTCGCGCTCTGGCGGAAGGCGATGGGGACGTTGATGCGGGTGGCGCCGAGCGAGGTGGTGAAGCTGGTCGCATTGGCGCCGACGGTCGGGAAATAGCCGGTGTTGCGGAAATTGTCGGTCTCCTGCCGTCCCAGCTCCATCCCGGCCAGCACCTTGTGGGTGAAGGGCCCGGTGGTCAGGTCGAAGACCAGGTCGGTCTGGTTGATCAGGTTCGTCCGGTGCGTCGCGTTGTTGTAGGCGCTGATGCCCACCGTCCGGCCATTGGCGGCGACCGCGCCGGAGAAGACGTTCTGGTAGAATTTGTCGTAGTCGGCGAAGCGGAAATTGTTCCGCAGCAGCACGCCGTTGTCGAAGCGGTGCTCGACGCCGAGGTTCAGCGCATTCACCTGCGCCTGCACCGGGCTGCGGCCGGGATCGCCGAAGAAGGTGCCGCGCCCGGTCACCAGCGGCCGGCCGCCGAAGGACGGGATGCCGCGGTCGGCCGTCCGCTCGTCGCGGAAATACTCGTAGCTGGCGCGGATGGTGGTGTTGTTGCCGATCCGGAAGGCGAAGGTCGGGTTGATGCCGTAGCGCTTGATGTTGACGCCGTCGCGGTAGCTGTCGCTCTCCTCGTACATGCCCAGCAGGCGGAAGGCGGCGTTCTCGTTGATCGCCTGCCCGACATCGAGGCTGCCGCGCCACAGCCCGTAGGACCCGGCCTGCAGCCGCACCTCCCGCCGCTGCTCCCAGTCCGCCTGCTTGGTGACGCGGTTGATGACGCCGCCGGTGCCGCCGCGGCCGAAGATCATGGCATTGGGGCCGAGCAGCACCTCCACCCGGTCGATGTTGTAGAGGTCGCGGTAGTACTGCACGTCGTCGCGCAGGCCGTCGACGAACAGGTCGGACGTGGTGGACTGGCCGCGCAGCACCGGCGTGTCGCGGTTGCCCTCCCCCTGGGCGTAGCCGGCGCCGGGCACGTAGCGCAGGATGTCGCCGAGGTTCTGCGCCGACAGGTCGCGGATCGCTTCCTGGGTGATGACGGTGACGCTCTGCGGCACGTCGCGCAGCGGCGTGTCGGTCTTGGTGGCGGTGGTGCTGCGCTGCGCGGCATAGCCGGTGGCCGCGGCCGGCGCGGCGTTCACGTCGATCTCCGGCAGGGCGATGGCGCCGCCGGCCGGCGCCGGGGCCGGCGCGGATGATGGCGCCGGGGTCTGGACCGGGGCCTGGGCCTGGGCGGTCCCCGCGGCCAGGGTGCCGGCCGGCAGCGCCAGGGCCAGCAGCAGCGCCCGGCCCGGCCTTGCCCTGCCCTGCCGCCGCGCCCTTCGGTTCATCCGGTCCATGGCCCCAACCCCCTTCTGCAAGTGCGAGTGATTCGCAGTTGCGTGCAAGAAGGAGGCAACCTGTCCGCCCTGGCAAGGGGCTGCGGCGGCGGGATCGGCATTTCAGGCGCCGCGGCGGCGCTTTTCCCTCGCTCGTGATATTGCGAGTCACTCGCAATTGCAGCATAGGCTGGATCCATGCCGCATGCCACCGCCCGCCGCGTCCTCCTCCTCGGCCATCGCTGGCTCGGGCTGGCCCTCGGCCTCGTCCTCGCCCTGCTCGGCGCCAGCGGCGCCGTCCTGTCCTTCCAGCGGGAGATCGAGGCGGCGCGGCACCCGGCCCTGTTCCGCGCCTCCGGCCCCGCCGACCCGGCCATCGGCTTCGCCGCCGTGCAGCGCGCCGCCGAGGCCGCCGGCCACCAGGCCGGCGCCATCCGCCCGCCGGATGCCGCCTGGCCGGTCTGGGTCGTCTCGCCGCCGCGCGGCGCCCGTGACGCGCGAAGCGTGACCCTCGACCCCGCCAGCGGCGCCGTCCTCGGCACCTGGGATGCCCGCAGCGGTCCCGTCGCCTTCGCCCGCGACCTGCACGAGAACCTGCTGCTGCGGGAGCAGGGCGGGCGCCAGGCGGTGGGCTGGCTCGGCGTGCTGACGCTCCTGTTCTGCGGCACCGGCCTCTGGCTGTGGTGGCCGCGTCGCGGCGGCTTCGGCCGCGCCCTGGTCACGCTGCGGCGCCGGCCGGCGCTGCTGCTCAACCTCGACCTGCATCGCCTGGCCGGCGCCTGGCTGGCCGTGGTGCTGGCGGTGGTCGCCCTCTCCGGCGTGGCGATCGTGTTTCCCGGCTGGTTCCGCCCGCTGCTCGGGATCGCCGAGCCGGCGCCGCCGCCCCGCCCCGCGCCCGGCGCGGCCCGCGGCATCCCGGCCGGCGGCCCGGATGCCGATGCCATCGCCGCCGCGGCGCTGGCGCACCGGCCGGGCCAGGTGGTGACCGGCGTCTCGCCGCCCGGCCGCGTCGGCCCGGCCTGGACCGTCACCCTGCGCCCCGCCGGCAGCGATCCGGAGGTGCGGGGCCGGACCTTCCTCAGCCTCGACCCCGCATCCGGCGCCGTGCTGGCCGAACGCGGCCCCGCCACCCGCAGCCTGGCGGAAGATGCGCTCGCGCTGCAGCGCTGGCTGCATGGCGGCGCCCTGCTCGGCTGGCCCGGGCGGATCCTGGTCTTCCTCTCGGGCCTTGCCATGCCGCTGCTCTTCGCCACCGGCCTCGCCGCCTGGTTGCTCCGCCGCCGCAACCGCCAGCGCACCCGTCTCGCCGCCCTGCCCGGAGAACCCGCATGACCCAGGCCGCCCCGGATCTCTCGCCCCTCGCCCTCGTCCTGCAGGCCGATCCGGTCGTGCAGGGGGTGATGGCGCTGCTGCTGCTCGCCTCCCTCGCCTGCTGGGCCATCATCCTGGAGAAGGCCGTGCTGCTGCGCCGCCTGGGGCGGGAGGCGCGGCTGCTGGCCGCCCAGGCCGCCGGGCCGGACGGCACGCCGCCCGGCGCCGGGCTG
>NZ_SMOA01000174.1 GCF_004353985.1 Paracraurococcus ruber
GCAGGCCGGGGCGGCGCAGGCCCGCCGGCCGGGCGCCGCCGGCAACCGCCTCCATCGCGATGCCCGGCACGGGCGGCGCCGCGGGCGGGGCCGCCGCATCCTTGCGCAACCCCTCAGGGCTCATGCCGGCCGCCGGCCCCGGGTCGGCAGGCCTGCCGCGGACAGGCGGCCCGGTCGCCGGGCGCGGGCGGTCATGCGCATGCCTGCGGGGCCCTCAGGGCTCGGCGCGGATCATGTAGCCGGCGTTGCGGACGGTGTGGATCAGCGGTCGGTCGAAGCCTTTGTCCAGCTTCTGCCGCAGGCGGCTGACATGCACGTCGATGACGTTGGTCTGCGGGTCGAAATGGTAGTCCCAGACCTTCTCCAGCAGCATGGTGCGGGTCACCACCTGGCCGGCATGCCGCATCAGGTGCTCCAGCAGGCGGAATTCCCGCGGCTGCACGTCGATCCGCTTGCCGGCGCGGGTGACGGTGCGCGACAGCAGGTCGAGCTCGAGATCAGCGACGCGCAGCTTGGTCGCCGGCGCATCCACCGATGGCCGCCGTCCCAGCGCCTCCACCCGCGCCAGCAGCTCGGCGAAGGCGAAAGGCTTGGTCAGGTAGTCGTCGCCGCCCGCCTTCAGGCCCTTCACCCGTTCGTCGACGGCCGACAGCGCCGAAAGGAAGAGGACGGGCGTGCGGTTGCCCTGGCTGCGCAGGGTCTCCACCAGCCGCACGCCATCCACCCCGCCGGGCAGCATGCGGTCCAGGACCAGCATGTCGAATTGCTCGGATGCCGCGAGGAACAGGCCGTCGCGCCCGTTGGTCGCATGCTCCACCGTATGGCCGGCTTCCTGCAGGCCCTTGCGCACGAAGCGCGCGACCTCGGCATCGTCCTCGACCAGCAGAATCCGCATCGTCCCTCGTCCCTGTCCCGGCTGCCGCATCGGGGGGTGTGCCGCCGGCCGATCGGCAGCATCGCCATGCCGCGGATTGCCGCCGTTTTCCGGCCGGATTTATTCGGCCCCATGCGGGGCTGAACGCCCGTCAGGGGACCGCCGTTGCGCCCGACTCAGCAGCGGCCAGCCTGCGCAAGCGCGGCCGGGGGCGTCAACTGCCCCGGCTAACCCGCCCATCACCCCGCCCATCACCCCGCCCCTGGCCGGCGGCCGACCTGGACCGGCAATTCCCGCTCCCGCCCCTCCCGCAGCACGGTCAGGCGCAGGGTCTGGCCGGGCGGCACGGCGGCAACGGTGCGGACCAGCGCCCGGGATGTCTCGACCCGGTCGCCGTTGATGGCCACCACGATGTCGCCCTGGCGCAGCCCGGCCCGGCCGGCCGGGCTGTTGCGCTCGATGCCGGCGATCAGCACGCCGCGGCGGCCCTGGCCGTTCTCCGGCACCACATCCTGGACCGAGACGCCGAGCCAGCCGCGTTCCACCCGCCCGTCGCGCCGCAGCTGCTCGATCACCGGTCGGGCGAGGTCGGAGGGCGTGGCGAAGCCGATGCCGGCCGAGGCGCCGGAGGGCGAGTAGATGGCGGTGTTGATGCCGATCACCTCGCCCGCCGCGTTGAACAGCGGCCCGCCGGAATTGCCGGGGTTGATGGCGGCATCGGTCTGGATGAAGTCGTCGAAGGGTCCAGCGCCGATCTCCCGCCCGCGGGCGGAGATGATGCCGGCCGTGACCGTGCCGCCGAGGCCGAAGGGATTGCCGGCCGCCAGCACCCAGGACCCGACCCGCGCGGCGGCGGAGGAGCCCCAGGGCACCGCCGTCATCGGCCCGCGCGGCTCCACCTTCAGCAGGGCCAGGTCGGTCAGCTCATCGGTGCCGACCACCCGCGCCGTCAGCTCGGACCCGTCCTGCAGCGCCACCACCACCCGGCTGGCATTGCCGACCACGTGGTTGTTGGTGACGATGAAGCCGCCGGGATCGATGACGAAGCCGCTGCCCGCCCCCACCGTCTCCTGCCGGCGGCCGCGCTGCCGGTCGCGGAAATAGCGCTCGAAGGGCGTGCCGCGCAGCTCGGGCGGGACCTCCACCCGCTGCTCGGAGGTGACGGCGATGTTCACCACCGCCGGCTGCACCCGCTCCGCCAGATCGGCGAAGTCGGGCAGCAGCCCGCGTTGGGCGGCGGCCGGCACGGGGGCGCAGGCGGCCAGCGGCAGCAGCGGACCGGCCAGGGCCAGCGGCGCCATGAGGGAAGCGGCCGCCCGGCCGAGATGGCGGCGCGGCATGGAAACGGGGGACAGTGCGTCGATCCTCGGGGGTCTCGGCCTCCGCCCCCGGGCGGGGCGGACCGGCCATGGTTTAAAGTCTGGGTCGCGCGCCCTGGTCCTTCAACTGTCCGGGCGCCCAGCGGATGGCGGCCGCCAGGGCAAGCGGCGTCAACCCGGCGGCCAGCGCGCCGCCCAGGGCCAGGCCGCCTCCCACTCCGCCGCCAGGGCGCAGAGCCGTGCATCCGACCCCGCCGGGCCGACCAGCTGGAAGCCGATCGGCAGGCCGCCGGCCGAGGGATCGCAGGGCAGCGCGATGCCCGGCAACCCGGCCAGGTTGGCGAAATTGGTGAAGACCGCATGGCCGCGCGGCCCCACCGACTGGCCGTCGATGGCGGGCGGTGCCACCTCCTCCGCCGGCCAGGGCAGGGCCGCCGCGGCCGGGGTCAGGATCAGGTCCCAGGCGCCGAAGAAGGCCGCCATGCGCCGGCGGAAGCCGGCGATGCCGTGCAGCGCGCCGAACACCGCCCGGGGCGTGAGCGCCCGGCCGGCCGCCGCCATCTCCCGCAGGGCGGGCGCCGCCGGCTCGCCGCCCCGCTCCGCCAGCAGCCAGGCGAGGCCCGACTGGCCGACCGGGCCGAACAGTGCCGCCAGTTCCTCCGGCGTGAAGGGCGCGTCCCCCTCCTCCACCCGGTGGCCGAGGGAGGCGAGGCGGGCCGCGGCGATCGCCGTCGCCGTGGCGATCTCCGGGTCCACCGGGTTGGCGCCGAAGCGCGGGACGAACAGGATGCGCTGCCGCTTCGCCCGCGCCGGCAGGGCGAAGGGCGGCAGGCCGGCGCTGGCCGGGTCGCGCGGGTCGGGCGCCGCCAGCAGCCCCAGCAGCGCGACCAGGTCCGCCGTGGTGCGGGCGATCGGCCCCACCTGCTCGAGGTCGAGCAGGATGGCGGGCAGCCCGTCGCAGCGCGGCACCCGCCCGGGGCTAGGCTTCAGCCCGACCAGCCCGGCATGGGAACAGGGCCGGCGGATGGACCCGCCGCCATCCGTCCCCAGCGCCAGCGGCCCCATGCCGGAGGCGACCGCCGCCACCGCCCCGCCCGAGGATCCGCCAGGGGTCAGCGCCGGGTCCCAGGGGTTGCGGGTCGGTCCGAACAGCGTGTTGTCGGTGTAGCCCTGGGAGGTGAACTCCGGGACGTTGGTCTTGCCCAGGATGACGAGGCCGGCGGCGCGGCCGCGGGCGACCGGCAGCTCGTCCCGCTCCGGCACCCAGTCCCGGAACAGCGGGCTGCCCCAGCTGCAGGGCAGGCCGGCGACCGGGATGTTGTCCTTCACCGTCAGCGGCACCCCGTCCAGCGGCGAGAGCGGCGTGCCCGCCTGCCAGCGCGCGGTGCTGGCCGCGGCGGCGGCACGGGCGCCGGCCTCGTCCAGCGCGACGATGGCGTTCAGCCGCGGGTTCCGGGCGGCGATGCGGGCCAGGACGGCGTCCAGCGCCTCGATGGGCGAGAGGGCGCGGCGGGCGAAGAGGCCGGCCAGCGCCGTGGCGGGCAGCAGGGCGGGGTCGGTCATGGCGCGTCTCCGGCGCGGATGCCGGCCCCGGCCGGCACGGGAATGGCCGCCGGGCGCGTGGCGCCGGCGGACGCTGCATGGCGGGGGGAGGGCGCCGGCCGCCCGGCGATCGCGATCATGGCCGGCACCTGCGCGCTGCGGCCGCCGTCACAGCCCCATCTGCCGCAGCCGCGCCATGCCGGCCAGCGCCTCCTCCGCCATGCGGCGCACCACCTCCCCGGCCGGCGGCACGTCGTCGAACAGGCCGACGCATTGCCCGGCCCAGACATAGCTGTCGTCCATGTCGCCGTCGTCCGTGCCGCGGGCATTCATCGCGCCGCTGATCATCGCCACCAGGTCGTCGCGCGGCGCGCCGGCCTCCTCCGCCGCGACGATCGCCTCGGCATGCCGGCTGCGCAGCACGCGGCCGGGCATGCCGAGCGTGCGCTTGATGATCATGGTGTCGGCCGGCGCCGCCCCGGCCAGCGCCTGCTTGTAGCCGGCATGCGCCCGCGCTTCCCGCGTGGCGACGAAGCGGGTGCCCATCTCGACCCCCTCCGCGCCCAGGGCCAGGGCGGCCAGCAGCCCGGCACCGGTGGCGATGCCGCCCGAGGCCAGCACCGGGATGGACACGGCGGCGACCACGCGCGGGACCATGACCAGCGTCGTCTCGTCGCCGCGGCCGATATGGCCGCCGCCCTCATAGCCCACGGTCGCCACCATGTCGGCGCCGGCCGCCTCGGCCTTGCGCGCCAGCTCCGGCCCGGCGGTCAGCACCAGGGTCTTCGCCCCGGCCTCGCGGCAGCGGGCGATGTAGGGCGCGGGATTGCCGGCGGTCAGCGCGATGATCCGCACGCCCTCCTCCAGCGCCGTCTCCAGCCCCGGGCGGATATCCTGCCGGCCGATGGGGAAATTCACCGCGAAGGGCCGTGTGGTCAGCGCGCGGCAGCGGCGGATCTCGGCGCGCAGAGCCGCCGGCCCGTCCAGCCCGGCGCTGGCGATCTGCCCCAGCCCGCCGGCTTCCGAGACGGCGGCGGCCAGTTCGGCCCCCGCGACGCGGGCGAGGCCGCCCTGGACGATAGGGTAGCGGATGCCGAGCAGGCGGGTGACGCGGGTGGACAGGGCGGGCGGCATGGCGCCTCCGGGCTGGTGCGGGGCCATGCTACCCCGGTTCGGCGCGCGCCCCGAGGGCCGCCGAAGCCCGGGACGCGGCGGCTCGCCGCCCCCGGGCCCGGCACGGGGCGCGGGCTACTTGCCGCTGAAGACGGGCGGCCGCTTCTCGGCGAAGGCGCGCAGCGCCTCCCGATGGTCCTCGGTGTCGCGGCAGCGGGTCATGCCGAAGGCCTCGACATCCAGCGCCTCGGCCAGCGTGCCCTGCTCGGCCACCTGCATGTTGCGCTTCATGTGGTGCCAGGCGACGCGCGGCCCGGCGGCGAGCTGCCGCGCCAGCGCCATGGTCGCCGCCGGCAGCTCGGCGTCCTCGACCAGCCGGTTCAGCAGCCCGAGGCGCAGCATCTCGGCGGAATCGATCACCTCGGCGGTGAAGTAGAGCTCCCGCGCCTTGGCCGGGCCGACCAGGCGGTTGAGGAACCAGTGGCCGCCGAAATCGCCGGAGAAGCCCATGCGGGCGAAGGCGGTGCCCATGCGCGCGCTGTTCCCGCCGATGCGCATGTCGCAGGCCAGCATCAGCGACATGCCGGCGCCGGCGGCGACGCCGTTCACCATGGCGATGGTCGGCTTCGGCATCTCGTGCAGCAGGCGCGACGCCTCCATGCGGGCGCGCAGCGACATCTGCGCCTGTTCCCGCGTACCGTCGAGGATCGGCTTCTCCCCGGTCGCGCGCGCCTTCATGTCGCCGCCGGCCGAGAAGCCGCGGCCCGCGCCGGTCAGCACCACGCAGCCCACCGACATGTCGGTGGCGATGCGGGTCAGCGCCGCCAGCATCTCCTCCAGCATCGTGCCGCCCAGCGCGTTCAGGCTGTCCGGCCGGTTCATGGTCAGCAGGGCGACGCCCGCCTCCTCGGTCACGATCAGGTCGCCTGGCATTCCGTTGTCCTCCCGTCATCGCGGCCCGGCGCGCCGGCCCCGCCCGGCGGCGGGCCGGCGCGCCGGGGACCGCCGTTGCAGAGCCGCGCGCCCCGGCCCGGCCCTCATGCCGGGCCGGGCGGCGCACACCCTGGCGCAGCCTACACCGCCGGCGCAGAATGGCGACCTGCCCGTCGCGCGCCCCAACGACGCGACGCCCGGAGGAGAGGAGCGATCCATGAAGGCCGCCGTCCTGCATGCGCCGAACGAGCCCCTGACCATCGAGGAGGTGACGCTGCAGAAGCCCCGGGCGCGGGAGGTGCTGGTGCGCACCGCCTATGCCGGGCTGTGTCATTCCGACCTGCATTTCATCGAGGGGCTGTACCCCCACCCGCTGCCGACCGTCCCGGGCCATGAGGTGGCCGGGGTGGTCGAGGCCGTCGGGTCCGACGTCACCTACCTGGCGCCGGGCGACCATGTGATCGGCTGCCTGTCGGTCTTCTGCGGCGCCTGCATGCAGTGCACCAGCGGCCGGACGGTGCTGTGCGAGAATACCGAGGTGAAGATGGTGCCGGGCCAGTCCCGCCGCCTGTCCTGGAAGGGCGGGGAGGTGATGCACCAGTTCCTCAACCTCTCGGCCTTCGCCGAGCAGATGGTGGTGCACGAGAACGCCCTGGTGAAGATCGACCGCGACGTGCCGCTGGACCGCGCGACGCTGGTCGGCTGCGGCGTCATCACCGGCGTCGGCGCGGTCATCAACACGGCCCGCATCCCGGCCGGGTCCACCGTCGCGGTGATCGGCTGCGGCGGCGTGGGCCTGTCCGCGGTGAACGGGGCGGCGCTGGCCGGCGCATCCCGCATCATCGCCCTCGACACCCTGCCCGAGAAGCTGGAGCTGGCGAAGGAGATGGGCGCGACCGACACCGTCCTCGTCGGCAACGACGACCCGGTGCAGGCGGTGCGGGACCTGACCGGCGGCGGCGTCGAGTACAGCTTCGAATGCCTCGGCCTGAAGGTCACCGCCGAGCAGAGCTTCGCCATGCTGAAGCCGGGCGGCACCGCCACCATCGTCGGCATGGTGCCCTTCGGCCAGAAGATCGAGCTGCACGGCTTCGACTTCCTGCGGGAGCGGCGGATCCAGGGATCGTCGATGGGGTCGAACCATTTCCGCACCGACATGCCGCGGCTGCTGCGGATGTGGCAGCAGGGCCGCCTGAAGCTGGACCACCTGATCAGCAGCAAGCTCAAGCTGGCCGAGATCAACGATGGCTTCGCCCGGCTGAAGGGCGGCCATGTCGTGCGGCAGCTGATCGAGTTCGGCTGAGCCGCGGCCGAGCGTCGCCTCGCGTCCTCCACGGTCGGCTGCGGCCTGCGGGCGGGGAGGCGGGTCCGGGCGCCGCGAGCGGGAGCCTGCCGCGCCCGCGCAGGCCCATCTCGCGCGGTCGGGGGCGGCTCCGCGATCTGCCGCCGCGCCAGGCGACACGCCGCGCCGCCCCATCGACAAGGCGGCCTTTCGTCGGTGCGCGTTCCCGCCGGGGCCGGCTGTGGCCAAGGTCGTGGCCCCATGGTGGGCGCGGCCGGGAAACGTCGCATTCCCGACGCTTCCCGGCCAGGTTTCGTTGCTACATCACGGCCATGTCGAATCCGTTCTTTTTCCGCTGTCGTGCGGACTTCCGGCCCGCTTGTCGGATGCGGGCAGGTGCTTGCGCGGCGTTTCCCGGTATTGGCTTGCCTAGGGCTTTCTTTACCCCCGTCACGCAGATTCCGCCGGCCTATGCCGGGACCGGGTGCCGATGCCCAATAGCCAAGAGGATGCCGTGAAGGGCGGCGATGCGCAGCGTGCCCACACCGTGGCACTGGCGCATGCCGCCATCTCCTCGATGATGGAGCATGGCCTGCCGCCCTCCCCGGATTTCTTCGCCATCTGGTACGACTACCACGCCGGCACGACCAACACGCTGCGCCGCCTGATCGACACCTACCTGACCAACCGCCGTGCCATCACCGAGGAGGTGATGCACCAGATCCATGAGCGCTTCTTCGACACCCAGCGGGAATCCGCGGCGCTGATGGAGGCGGCGGAGCGGCTGCGGCAGGCGACCGACCAGGTCGTCTCCCTCGTGGCGGCGGCAAGCGGCGACACCAGCCGCTATGGCGATGCGCTGAATGCCTTCCGCGGCAACCTGACGGATACGTCCGACCTGGGCCGTGCCCTGGCCGGGCTGATCGCGCAGACGCAGGAAATGGCGCGCCGCAGCGCCCTGCTCGGCGCGCAGCTCGATGCGTCGTCGCATCTCATCATCGGCCTGCAGGCCCAATTGCAGGAAGCGCTGACCGAAGCGAATACCGACCCGCTGACCAACCTGCCGAACCGCCGCGCGATCGAGGCCCTGGCCGCGCTGCGGCAGCAGGAGATGGCGGTGGCCGGGCGCCCCTTCTCGGTGGCCGTGGTGGATGTGGACCACTTCAAGTCGATCAACGACACCTGGGGACATCCGGTGGGGGATGCAGTGCTGCGCCGCATCGCCGCGACGCTCGCCGGCCAGCTGAAGGACCCGCAGGCCTGCGGCCGCTTCGGCGGGGAGGAATTCGTGGTGCTGTTGCCCGGCCTGGAATCCGAGGCCGCCGCCCGCGTCGCCGACGGGCTGCGCCAGGCGGTGGCCGCGCAGCAATACTCCGTGCGCGCCACCGGCGGGGTGGTCGGGCCGGTCACGCTTTCGGCCGGCATCGCCACCCGCCTGCCGGGGGAAGCCTGGTCCGCCCTGGTCGCGCGCGCCGATTCGGCGCTGTACCGCGCGAAGCAGGACGGCCGGAACCGCGTGGTGCAACACCTGCCAACCAGCTTGGCCGCCTGATGCCTGCCGGCGCCGATGACGGCCCGGCTCACCCCGCATGGCACCGGCCTGGCGACAGCGCGGATGGCGGGACGATCGGCCCAACGGGATTGGGGCGCTGCGACCGGAAGGCCCCTCGTGTCCTTGATGGCAGCACGGCCGGGTGTCCGCGCCGGTCCCGCGCGACACGCCCGGGGTGCCGGCCTCAGCGGCGGCGGTCCAGCCGGTCCAGCTCGGCCGCGACCATGCCGGCCGCATTGGCGGTGCGCGGCAGGCGCGGCATGGCGGCCAGCCGTGCCAGAACCTCCGCCGCGCCGCCCGGGAAGGCGGGCCCGCTGAGCGCCGCTTCCGCCCTCGCGCGGCTGCCCTCGCGCAGGGCCACGGCCGCGCGGCGCATGGCCTCGATCACCACTTGCGGGTCGGCCCCGGGCTGGATGCCGAGATAGCCGCGCATTTCCGTCCGCGCCGCCTGCAGGGTCTGCAGCACCGCCGGATTCACCTCCGGCGCCCAGCGCGGATTGGTCGCCAGTTCGCTCGCCAGGAATTCCAACTGCTCCACGGCCACCGCCGCGCCGTCCGGGCGGCCCGCCCAGCGGCTGGTATCGCCGAGGTTGCGCGGCGCATAGAGCGCCGCGCCGCGGACCGGGTCGCCGATGCCGTCGAGATAGTCCGCCACCGGGTCGGTCTCGCACCCCGCGAGTCCCAGGCCAAGCAGCCCGCCCAGCATCGATCGCCGCCCCGCCATGCTCGCCATTTCCCCCTCGCCGGCCGGAACGATGGTCACGAAGCGCGGAGCCAGCAAGCGCAGCGCCGCAGCGGGCGTTGGCTAGGTTGCGTCATGCAACGGAAGGACATCATGCGCGGCATCCTCCTCTGGCTCCTTGGCCTGCCCATCCCGATCATCATCCTGCTCTACCTGTTCCACGTCATCTGACGGTCAGGGGACAGTCGGCAGGCGATATCAGGTACGCAACGCGGCCCGAACCGAACGCGGTCCGCTGACGCGAGATTGCCGGCAAGGCCGGCACGGATGGCCGCCCGCCCGGGCATGGCCATCCATCACCCGCTGCGAAGCGGGATGCCCGCCGCGCAAGCGCGCGGCGCAACGTCCATCCCCAAACATGTCGTGCGGGCGCCGACGCCCTGCCACGGCGGGATGCGCGCCTGATCTGGCGCTTCCGTACCGGCCAGCCCTGCTGACCATGGCCCGGACGCAGAAAGGGGCGCCTCGCGGCGCCCCTTTCCCTATCAGCCCGAGAGCGGTGCCGCGCCTTAGCGCAGCACGATCTCGACGCGGCGATTCTGCGGCTCGCGCACGCCGTCGGCGGTCGGCACCAGCGGCCGGCTCTCGCCGAAGGCCGTGATGGCGATCTCGTCCCGGTTGATGCCCTGGCGCACCAGCTCCGCAGCGACCGCATCGGCGCGGCGCTGCGACAGGCGCTGGTTGTACTGCGGCGTGCCGGACCGGTCGGCATGGCCCGCCACCTCGATCCGCGTCGAGGAGACGCGGCGCGCGTTCTGCGCCGCCTCGGTGATGATCTCCCGGGCGCGGGCCGTCAGGTCGGCGCGATCCCAGTCGAAGAACACGAGGTAGGTGCGCGCCGGCGCAGGCGCCGCGGCCGGGGCCGGGGCGACGACGGGCGGCGGCGGCGGCGGCGGCTGGAACAGCGCGTAGCGCAGGCCCAGCATGACCGAGTGGTTGTAGTTGTCCGCCTCGATGCGGCCGGCCGCCAGCGGCGCGTTGCCCGCCGCCGGGTTGCGCACGGTGGTGAACAGCTCCGGCTGCAGCGTGCCGAAGAAGCGGTATTCCGCCGTCAGCGTCAGGCCGGTGATGCCGAGCCAGGTGAGCGGCGTGCCGACGCCGACGATGGCCTGGTAGGCGAACTGGCCGTCGCTGTCGTTGGAGTGAATGACGAGGCCGTTCGCCGCGCTCTGGCCGCGCACATTGCGCCAGTCGGTCCAGGCATAGCCGGCGCCGATGCCGACATAGGGCTGGAAGATGCTCTGGCCGAGGCCGAAATTCGCGAAGTCGAAGTCATAGAGAACATTCACCATCGCACCATAGGTGCGCTGGAAGCCGCCCGTGCGGCCGATCGGCGACAGGCCGAAGCCGCGGATGCTGTCGACCTCGTTCTCGCGATAGTTGCCTTCGAGCTCGGCGCGGAAGCCATTGCCGAAGCCCCAGCCGATGCTGCCGACGCCGCCCCAGCCGAATTCGAAATTCGCCTTGCCGACATTGTTCACGCGAACATTGCTGGGCAGGCCGAAATTGCCGCCGCTGACGTCCTGCGTGCGGCCGGACAGGTCGAACTTGGACGGGTTGTTCACCCAGTTTCCACCGGCGCCGAGGCCGATGTAGAGGCCGGTGACCGGCTGCGCGTTCGCGGCCGACATCGCCCCCAGGGGGGCCGCCAGGATGGTCGCTGCCAGCAGCGCCCTTTTCAGAGTCATGGACTGTGTCTCCATCTCGGCGCGCGTCGCGGAACCGGCTGCTCGGTTCAAGGTCGACACGCGCTCATGCGCCTAAGAACCAGGGACGCCGAGGGTTCAGTCACTGCGGTGCAAGGCATGGTGCTGTTGCAGCTTGGCCACAGTCCTGCCCGGCGCCAACCTGGCCGGGCCTTCGCCCCGCGTCCTGAACCGAAATCGGTCCCGCCCCGCCGAGGGGACCGGAATGCCGTCCTGCCCGTCGGGAGCGGTGCGGATAAAGCAGATCGCCGCGGGGCCGCGGCACCACGGATGCGCGAGGTGGAGCGGACCGCTCGCGTGATGCGGGTAGTGTGGCAATTCTGCACTGGGCGTGGCCGTGATATCACACCGAGGTGAGGGTGCCTTGCGATTCGGCATCCGCCGCACGCCGGGAGGGCATATCCGGCGGCAGGCGCGCCCGCGCGCCGTGTGCCGATGCGGCGATTCGGCGCAGCATGTCGGTGCGCCGCGCGGCTCCATCCGGCCGCCGGGATGTGCGGCGATGGGTTGCGCCGGCGTGGCAGCACCCCGCCGATGAGCCCGCGGGATCGGCCCGTATCCGGTCAGCCTGGGCAGTCCGCGAGGGGACCTTGATCGGTGGCGTTCCCGCGCGGTGCCGCCGAATGTCCATATGGCGGCAGGCACCCCGCAGCGCCCGGGGAGCGCCGCGCCCGCCACAGGCCGTCCCGCCCGCGCATCGGCATCAGCCGCATGACCTCGGGGCAGGCAGCGAGGCATCCGCGCGTCCCGGTCCCGCCGGCGGCAGGAATGGGCGCAACGAAGAAGGGGCGCCTCGCGGCGCCCCTTCCCATGTCAGACCGACGATGTCGGGTCGAGAGGCGTGCCGCGCCTCAGCGCAGGACGATCTCGACGCGGCGGTTCTGCGGCTCGCGCACGCCGTCGGCGGTCGGCACCAGCGGCCGGCTCTCGCCGAAGGCCGTGACGGCGATCTCGTTGCGCGCGATGCCCTGGCGCACCAGCTCGGCCGCCACGTTGTCGGCGCGGCGCTGCGACAGGCGCTGGTTGTACTGCGGCGTGCCGGACCGGTCGGCATGGCCCGCCACC
>NZ_SMOA01000175.1 GCF_004353985.1 Paracraurococcus ruber
CCGGCAGCCGGGGTCGCACCGGCCCGCGGCGGCGCTTCGCCCGGGTGCAGCCCACCCGGCGGTGGGCGGCCGCGGCGCGGCCCGATCCCGACGGCCGTTGATCCTTGCCGATCGACGGCCCCTCGATCGCCGGGCGCTTTGCGCCACGAGCCTTGCCAGGCGGCATGCGCCGCGGCGCCAGTCCGGGCGCCCGGCAGGAAGGGACCGTCCATGCCGCTGGCATGGCGCCAGGGGCGGCATCCTGGCTGGCCGGCGGCGCGCCGCTGCGGCCAGGGGCAATCGCAATCGCGCTGGCGCAGGTCCGCGCTAGTCCGGCGGCAGCAGGCCGGCGATGGCCTCCACACGCTCCGGATCGAAGCGGAGGGTGAGCCTGCCGCGATAGGCGCGCGGCGCGACATGCTCGGCCTCGATGATGACGGCGGCCAGCATCTCGGTGATCTCGGCATCGGTGGCGCGGGCCGCGGGCTCGGCCAGCGCGGTGCGCAGCCGGGCCCAGCCCTGCCGGCGCGCATCGCGCCAGGCGCGGTCCCGGGCCTGGACGCCATCCGCCGCCCGGGCCTCCACCGCGATGCCGCGCTGCTCATAGGGCGGCGGCCAGCCCGCAGGCTGCGCCCGCCCCGCGCGGGGCGGCAGCGCCACCCAGGCCGCGAGGCCACCCAGCAGCCCCCGCTTCCGCCACGCCCCCGGTCCCGTCGCCATGCCCGCCCATCCCCGGAGCCCGGCTCCGCCCGATCACCCGCGGCGGCCTGGCATTCGGGTGCGAAGGCCAGCCGCCGACGCCGCAGCCTCGCAGGCTTTCCTTGCCAGCGGCTTGCCCCGAGGCCCGACCATGGGGGCGCGGCGCCCGGTTTGCCGCGACGTCGGGCGGGACTACATGGGGGGCATGACCCAGGCCCCCCTCGCGCTGACCATGGGCGAGCCCGCCGGCATCGGCGGCGAGATCGCCGCCGGCGCCTGGCGGGCGCTGCATGCCACCGGCCCGGCCTTCTTCCTGATCGACGATGCGGAGCGGCTGCGCGGCGTGCCCATCCGCCGGATCGCGGCGCCCGAGGAAGCCGCCGCCGCCTTCGCCACGGCGCTGCCGGTGCTGCACCGGCCCCTGCCCCGCCCGCCGGTGCCCGGCCAGCCGGACCCGGCCAATGCCCCGGCGGTGATCGGCGCGATCGAGGCGGCGGTGGCCTTCGCCAAGGCCGGCCGGGCCGCCGGGATCGTCACCAACCCGATCCAGAAGGCGGCGCTCTACGCCGCCGGCTTCGCGCATCCCGGCCATACCGAATTCCTGGCCGAGATCGCCGGCACCGGCACACCGCCGGTGATGCTGCTGGCCTGCCCGGAATTGCGGGTGGTGCCGGTGACGATCCACGAGCCGCTGAAGCAGGCGATCGCCCGGCTGACGCCGGACCTGATCATCGAGACCGCGCGGCTGACCGCGGCCGGGCTGCGGCAGGATTTCGGCATCGCGTCGCCGCGGCTGGCCATCGCCGGGCTGAACCCGCATGCCGGGGAGGACGGCACCCTCGGCACCGAGGACCGGGACATCGTCGCGCCTGCCGTCGCCGCGCTGCGCGCCATGGGCATCGACGCGCGCGGCCCGGTGCCGCCGGACACGCTGTTCACCGCCAAGGCGCGGCCGGGCTACGACGTGGCGCTCGGCCTCTATCACGACCAGGCGCTGATCCCGATCAAGACGCTCGACATGGCGGGCGGCGTGAACGTCACGCTCGGGCTGTCGGTGGTGCGGACCAGCCCGGACCACGGCACCGCGCTCGACATCGCCGGCCGCGGCCTCGCCGATCCCGGCAGCCTCATCGCCGCGCTCCGCCTTGCCGCCGGCATCGCCACCCATCGCAGCCGCCATCCGGTGGCCGGGGCGCCGCAGGGCGCGGAGGCCTGACCCGGATGGCCAGAGAAAGCCCGACGCCCATGCGACTTTCCGTGAACATCGACCATGTGGCGACGCTGCGGAATGCCCGCGGCGGCCAGTTCCCCGACCCGGTGGAGGCGGCGCACACCGTCATGCGGGCCGGCGCCGACGGCATCACGATGCACCTGCGGGAGGACCGGCGGCATATCCGCGACCGCGACCTGGACCGCGTGGCGGCCGAGGTCCCGGCGCGGCTGAATTTCGAAATGGCGGCGACCGAGGAGATGGTCGGCATCGCGCTGCGCCTGCGCCCGCCGGCCTGCTGCCTGGTGCCGGAGAAGCGGCAGGAGCTGACCACCGAGGGCGGGCTCGATGTCCTCGGGGCCGGGCCCTATCTCGGCGAAGCCGTGCGGCGCCTGGCCGGCGCGGGGATCGAGGTCTCGATCTTCATCGAGCCGGATGCGCGGCAGATCGAGGCGGCCGCACGGCTCGGCGCCCAGGCGATCGAGCTGCATACCGGGACCTTCGCCGATGCCGCGCCGGCGGACCGGCCGCCGATCCTCGCGCGGCTCCGCGCCGGCGCCGTCACGGCCGCCAGCCTGGGGCTGCAGGTGCATGCCGGGCATGGCCTGGCCTATGAGACCGTGGGCGCCATCGCGGCGATGCCGCAGGTCTCGGAAGTGTCCATCGGCCACTTCCTGATCAGCCAGAGCGTCTTCGAGGGCCTGCCGGCGGTGGTGCGCCGCTTCAAGGCGCTGATCGCGGCGGAGCGCGGCTGAGCCTCGCCCCGCGCCGGGCATCGGCCCCGCGGGCGGCGTCACGACATGCCGGACTGCGCGGCATCATGCGACGCCGGGTTCACGTCGCGTCGCCATCCGCCGCCGCCCGCCCCATCCCGGTCTGCGGGGCCGTGCACCGGCGCCATCATCGCAGGCGGCGCGCGAGGCCGGCGCGCGGGCGCCGCAACCTCCGCCCAACCGGATCAGGCCGCCCGGGCGGCCGCGGTCATCACGCCGGACAGCAGGGTGTAGGCGGCCGTCCAGGCGTCCTTCACATCGGGCGTGAAGCCCTCGCCCAGGCCCTGCTTCAGCGTCCAGAGCAGGGCGGCGCCGACCGAGGCGTATTGCGCCTCGGTCACGCCATAGCCGACATGGCGGCGGGCCAGCGCCTCGGCCGCCGGCACCACCGTCTCCGGCCGGCTCAGCCCGTTCACCACCACCGCCAGCGTCGCCATCAGCTTGGCGCCCTGCTGCCCCATGTCGGAACGGGCGAAGAGCGGCCTGGTGCCGGGGTCGATCTCGAACAGCCGGGTGTAGAAGAGGTTGGCCGCGGCCTCCTTGATCGGGACGACCTTGGCGAAGCTCTCCTGGACCAGGGCGACCTGCGCGGGCGTCATCGGCATGCTCCTGCGGCTGCGGGGCGGCGGGGCCCCGGGCCGGCAGTAGACACGCCATGTTGCGCCGCCGCAATCGCGCAACCGGGAGGCCGCGCGGGGGATGCGCCGCGGTGCGCGCGGGACCGCAATCCGGCGCAGCGCCGCCGTCATCGGCCGCCGGCGCGCAGGCCCGCCGACGCGTTGCCGGTCGTGCATCCGGCGCCTCCGGCATGGGTACGGGCGCGGGTGTCGCGCGGCCGGCGCCTCGGGCCAGCGCCGGGACAGGCACCGGGTCGCGGGCGGCGGCGCCCCTGGCGCCCGATGCCGCTGGCGCGCAGGATGCCGGCTTCGGCGTCCTGGGGAGGCGGCATGCGACCGCTGGAGTTCGGCTGGTACCTGCCCAGCAGCGGCGACACCACCTGCTATGGCGAGGGCCCGGCGGTGGTGCCGCCCGGCACGCCGATGTTCGACCGCGTGGTGCAGGCGGCCGAGGCGGCCGGCTTCGAATACATGCTGGTGCCGGTGGCCGGCCCCTGCTGGGAGGCCTGGGTGACCACCGCCTTCCTCGCCGGACGGTCGTCCTCCATCCGCATGCTGGTGGCGGCGCGGCCGGGCTATGTGAATCCCGTCCTGCTGGCGAAGATGGTGACGACCTTCGACCGGCTGACAGAGGGGCGCATCGCGGTGAACCTCATCGCCGGCCAGTCGGAGGCGGAGAATGCCGCCGACGGCATCCGGTACGGGAAGGAGGATCGCTACGCCCTGATGGCGGAGGAGGTGGCGATCCTGAAGGCGCTGTGGACCGCCGCGGGCCCCGTCGATTTCGACGGCCGCTTCCACACCCTGCGCGGCGCGCGCGTGCTGCCGGTGCCGCACCAGTCGCCGCATCCGCGCTTCTATCTCGGCGGCGGCTCGCGCCAGGCCTGGGAGATCTCGGCCGCGCATGCCGATGTGCACCTGTTCTGGGGCGACCGGCCGGAGGCGATCGCGGCGCAGATGGCGGAGATCCGCGCCATGGCGCGCGACGCGGGCCGCGAGGATGCCCTGGGCTTCGGCATGCGCCTGCAGATCATCTGCCGGGAGACGGAGGCGGAGGCCTGGGCGGCGGCGGCGGAGTTGGTGCGCGGCGTCGGCGAGACGAAGCATGCGGCGGTGCGTGCCAATGTGGCGAACTCGGTCGCCAACCAGCGGGTGCAGGCGCTGCTGGCGGAGAGCCAGGACCAGGGACGCGGCGGGCTGATCGCGCCCGGCCTCTGGGCCGGGCTGGCGCGGGCAAGGCAGGGCGCCGGCGTGGCGGTGGTGGGCGACCCGGCGCAATGCGCGGCGGCGCTGCAGCGCTTCATCGACATCGGCTGCCACAGCTTCTGCCTGTCGGGCTACCTGCATGACGAGGAGGCGGTGCGCTTCGCCCGCTGGGTGCGCCCGATCCTGGCGGAGCGCAATGCCGACCGCATGAAGGCGGCCTAGACCCGCGGTTTCCGGAGCCCTTTCGGCCCATGCGGGGGCCATGGACGCTGCCGCGCATCGCCGATGGCCTCCCGTGGCGGGGGGGGGGACGGCAGGCCCTCCCCCTCGCAGGCGGTCAGCGCGCGGCGGATAGCGGCGCCGACACCTCCTCCAGCGGCTTGCCCTCCGCCGCGAAGCCCAGCTTCCATTCCGTGAAGGCCGCCAGCAGCATCAGCGCGGCGGCGCCGTAGTAGCCCCAGGTGATGTCGGCGCGCTCGCCGGAGGAGATCAGCCAGCCGAACAGCGTCGGGCCGATGACGCCGCCGACGCCGGTGCCGATGGCGTAGAACAGCGCGATGGCCATGGCGCGCATCTCCAGCGGGAAGCTCTCCCCCACCGTCAGATAGGCCGCCGAGGCGGCGGCGGAGGCGAAGAAGAAGATCACCGTCCAGGCCAGGGTCTGTTCCCAGGCGGAAAGCCACCCGGCGGCGAAGGCGGCGCCGGTCGCGGCCATCAGGATGCCCGCCAGCGCATAGGTGCCGGTGATCATCGGCCGGCGGCCGATGGTGTCGAAGAAGCGGCCCAGCAGCAGCGGGCCCATCAGGTTGCCCAGCGCGAAGGGCAGCATGAACCAGCCGACCTGATGCGCCGGGATGGCGTAGAACTTGGTCAGCACGAGCGCGTAGGTGAAGAACACCGCGTTGTAGAAGAAGGCCTGGCAGGACATGAGCGTCAGGCCGAGGATCGCCCTCTCCCGATGGGTGTCGAACATGGCGCGCCACACCTCGGCGATGCTGGCGGCGCCGCGACGGTGCAGCACGACCTTGCCGTAGGTGAGCGGCGGCAGCGGGCCCTTGGCGGCGGCCACGTCGCGCTCGATGTCGCCGACGATCTTCCCCGCCTCCTCCGGCTTGCCGTGCAGCATCAGCCAGCGCGGGCTTTCCGGCAGGTGGCGGCGCAGCAGCAGGACGATGAGGGACAGCGCGCCGCCGACGATGAAGGCGCCGCGCCAGCCGATCTCCGGGTCGATGATCGCCGGGTCCAGCACCACCAGCGCGACCACCGCGCCGATGGCGGCGCCGCCCCAGAAGGTGCCGTTGACGCAGAGATCGGTGGTGCCGCGGTAGCGCGCCGGGATCAGTTCCTGGATGGCCGAGTTCACCGCGGCGTATTCGCCGCCGATGCCCGCGCCGGTCAGCAGCCGGAAGAAGGCGAAGGACCAGAAATCCCAGGCGAAGCCGGTGGCGATGGAGGAGAGCATGTAGACGAAGAGCGTGACGAAGAAGAGCCGCCGCCGCCCGATGCGGTCGGCCAGCCAGCCGAAGCCCAGCGCGCCGAACACCGCGCCGATGAGATAGGCGGAGGCGGTGAGGCCGATCTGCGTCTCGGTCAGCGCCAGGCTGGGGCTCTGGTGGATGGCGCCGGCGAGGCTGCCGACCAGCGTCACCTCCAGCCCGTCGAGCACCCAGGTGATGCCGAGCGCGATGACGACCCGCCAGTGGAAGCCGGCCCAGGGCAGGCGGTCCAGGCGGGCGGGCACGTCGGTCTCGAAGCGGTCGCCCCCGGCGGGGCCAGGCGTATCGCGCATGGGACGGTCTCCTCCCGGGGGTAAGTCCCGGGAAGGCGGCCGGTTGCGCCCGCGGCGGCGGTGCCCCTGGCAATGCGGCGGCACCGTCGCCCATGGAGCGCGCCGACCCGAGGCGCACCGGTTGGGGCCGCGCCGGCCGGGGCCCCCGGGTTCAGGCCCCGAGGATCAGCCCCCCAGAGTCATCCCCCCAGGTCAGGGGCAGGGGCCGAAGCGGATCGCCTCCACCCGCGCCTCGATGCGGGTGCGGGTGTCGTCGGTGTCGGTGCCGATCGCGATCTCCTGCAGCGGCGGCGGGGCGGCGCCGAAGCTGGCCTTCCAGTCGGCTGCCAGGTTCACCCGCTGCTCGAACCACTGGCCGCGCGGCGCATCGGCGGCGCGCAGCACGCGCACCTTGCCCAGGCCGTGCAGCCAGGGGCTGGGGAAGGGCAAGGGCTCCCGGCCCGTGCCGCCCCAGACATAGATCAGCACGCTGCGCGGCAGCGTATGCCCGCCGGCCGCCGCCTGCGCCACGCCATGCCGCATGCGCTGCCAGGCGGTGGCGTCGGGCGGCCAGCCGGAAAAGCCGATGGCGACGGACAGCGCCCGGTCGTCGCCGCCCTGGCGCGTCAGGTCGGTGGCCGGCGGCCCCTGGTCCACCCGCCAGCGCCAGGTGAGGCAGGCGGCATCCCCCTGCACCCGGCGCCAGACGAAGCTGCCCTGCCCCGCGCCTTCCACCGCCACGCCGTCGCCGAGGACACGCCAGCGCGCCGGTTCCAGCCCATGCCAGGGGGCATGGGTCCAGCCCGCCGCCTCCAGCGAGCCGGGCGGGTGGATCGGCCCGGCGCCCAGCAGCAGGCCGGCGCCAAGCGCCGCCGCCAGCGGCGCACGGCGCTTGGCCGACAGGGCCAGGACCCTGGCCAGGACCGTGTCGCACGGCGACGACGCGACGGGCCGCGCCCCCCGGCGAAGGGGGCGCAGCGATCGGCATCGGTCCAGCAGGGGCATGGCAAGGCGCGGCATGGATGGTTAGATGCCGCACGCAACGCCCGGGACAAGGAGGGGACGATGCCCGAGACGATGATTGCTGCCACCGATGGCAGCGGCAGCTTCGGCGCCTATGTCGCGCAGCCGAAGGACAAGCCGGCCGGTGCGGGCGCGCCAGCGGCGCGCGGGGCCGTGGTGATGATCCAGGAGATCTTCGGCGTGAACGCCACCATGCGCCAGCTCAGCGACTGGGTGGCGGAGCTGGGCTTCATCGCCATCAGCCCGGACCTGTTCTGGCGGCAGGAGAAGGGCGTGCAGCTCGACCCCGATGCCGGCCAGGCGCAGTGGGACAAGGCCTTCAAGCTGATGCAGGGGATGGACCAGGACAAGGCGGTGGAGGACCTGAAGGCGACCATCGCCGAGGCCCGCAGGATGCCGGGCGCCAATGGCAAGGTCGCCACCATGGGCTTCTGCCTGGGCGGCAGGCTGGCCTACATGACCGCGGCGCGCACCGATGCCGACGCCAACATCAGCTACTACGGCGTCGGGATCGAAGGGCTGCTGGGCGAGGTCGGCGCGATCAAGGCGCCGCTGATCCTGCACATCGCCGAGAAGGACAAGTTCGTCCCGCCCGAGGCGCAGGCGAAGATCCTGGAGGGCGTGAAGGGCAACCCGCAGGTCAGCGCCCATGTCTACCCGGGCGTCGACCACGCCTTCGCGCGCATGGGCGGGCATGCCTGGGACGCACGCGCGGCGACGATCGCCAATGGGCGGACGGCGGAGCTGCTGGCGCGGGTGCTGGGATAGGCTCCCCCCAGGGAGGGCCCTGCCCTCCCTGGACCAACCCGCCAAGGGCCGCAGGGCCCTTGGATCCCATGAGTCATCGCCGGGGCGGGGGGCGGAGCCTCCCCCGCAGCTACACGAAGGCCGGCTTCTCCCCGCTGCCCAGCAGCCAGCGGCCCACCGTCTCCAGGTGCCAGGGCGTCGCCTGCAGGTGCTGCGACACGCTCATCGCATCGCGGAAGCGCCGCTCGAACTCGTTCGATTCCAGCACCGCCGTGGTGCCGGCGGCGCGGTAGCAGGCGATGGAGACATCCGTCGCCTGCCGCATCACGCTGGTCGTCGCCAGGCGCAGCGCGACGCGGTTCTCCATCGACACCTCGCCGCGCGCCGCGGCTTCCGCCCAGACCTCCCGCGCCGTGCCCAGCAGGTACATGCGGTTGGCGCGCAGCGTCGCCTCCAGCTGCGCGACCTCGGACTGCACGCTGTGGTTCTCCGCCATCGGCTGCGCCCCGGCGCGCGCGGTCTTGCCGCGGGCCAGCGCGACATAGCGGGACAGCAGCCCGCGCGCGACGCCGAGCGCGGTGGCCGAGAAGCCGGTGGCGTAGCAGAGATGCGAGGTGATGGCGGTGATCGGCCGGTGGTCGCGCCGCCGCTCGAACCGGTCGCGCACGCAGGCATGCGCGTCCGGCACGAACAGGTCCTGCACCTCGTAGATGTCGCTGCCGGTGCCGCGCAGGCCGAGGCTGTTCCATTCCGGCGTGACCCTGGCCTGGTCGCGGCGGAACAGCACCGTCACGTCCTCCGGCTTGCCCTCCGGCGACAGCCGCGGCGTGCCGTCCGGGTGCACCGCCGGCAGATGGGCGCCGAGCATGGTGCAGTGCCGGTTGCCGCTGGCGAAATCCCAGATCCCGGTGACGCGGTAGCCGCCCTCCACGATCACCGCCCTGGCGCGGTTGTGCCGGGCGCCCCAGGCCAGCGCCGCGCGCGGCTGGCCGAAGAATTCCCGCGCCACCTCGGGCGCCAGATAGGCGCAGGACGTCATGGCGGAGACATTGCCCTGGCAGACGCCCCAGGCGGCGCTGGCATCGCCGATGGCGATGGCCTCGCAGACCTCGGCGAAATCGGGCAGCGGGATGTCCTGGCCGCCGATCTCGCGCGGCAGCAGCAGGCGCAGCAGGTTGTGGCCGAAGAGCGCGTCGCGGATCGGGGGCGTGAGTTCCTTCGCCGCCTCGATGGCGGGGCCGGCGGCCTCCAGCAGCGGGACCAGGGCGCGGGCATGCGCGACCGGGTCGGCGGCCGACAGCGCGGTCGGGCTCTGCGGGCGGATGGGGCCGAGTTCCGCGGCGGCCATGGCGTTGTCCTTCCCTGCCGGTTTGCCGGGGACGCTACCGGGCGGCCGGGCGGCAGGCAAGCATCAGGACAGTCGCCCGACCAAATTCCGGGAGAGGAGCGGGAGCGGCGTGACCCGCCCCGGGGGTGACCGTTCCGCTGGCGCGGATCGCGGCGCGTGAATGCGCTCCAGCGACAATGGCTCGGCGCGGCCTGGGCGGGCCGGAGAACGGCCCAGGCCGTGCCGGCACCGGCCACCCGCCGACGGCGCATCGACGGGCGCCGGCGGCAGGCGGCCCGGTGCCGGCGCCCAGCCATCGCGGCGGCCGCAGACCGGCATCGGGCGCAGCCCGGCGCCATGCGACCGGCAGCGCGATCCCGCCGGCAGGGCTCAGCGCCCTAGCCGCGCCAGCGTGTCCGCTTCGGCGGCGCGGGCCATGGCCGCCGCGTCCTCCGGCAGCAGCAGGCGTTCTGCCACCAGCCGGGCCGCGGCGGCCTTCACCGCCTCGGCATAGGCGGCGGCGGTCGGGTAGCGGTCCTCCAGCGCCGGGCGCGGGTCGCCCGCCGCCCGCTCCGCCCGGGTCGCGGCGAAGGGGATGACGGCGCCGGTGTTGTAGCAGAGCGCGCCCTCCGCGAAGCCGGCCGAACGCGGGTTCCAGCCGGTATAGGTCGCCTTCGGCACCTCGATCACCGGCAGCCGGATGCCGCCGATGGCATTGCCGTCGGCATCCACCCGCGGCAGCAGAACGGCGTATTCGCCGCGCACCGCCGGGGGCATGGCCGTGCTGTCCAGCAACTGCGCCGGCCCGACCTCGCCGCGGTAGCCCAGCAGCGGCAGGTTGCCGTAGAGCGCGGCGGCCGGCAGCAGCGTGCCGGCGGCGCGGGTCGGGTAGCGGCTGGCGGGCGGCTCCACCCCCTCGCGCATCCAGGCCTCCAGCGCCGCCAGCAGCGCCCGCATCGGCGCGCCGGCCTGCAGCGGGTTCACCGGCAGGGCGCAGCGGTCGATCCGGTCCGCCACCGCCTGCGCCGCGGCATAGTGCGGGTGCCCGGTCATCATGTAGGCGCGGACCTCGGGCGGCAGGTCCAGGTGGTTGCCCCGCGTATCGGTGACCAGCAGCGAGGCGCGCGCCCCCCAGAACTCGTATTCGCTGTCCGTCTGCATGATACGCGGGCAGGTGTTGCTGGCGCGGCAGCGCAGCAGCAGCCCGTCGCGGCGGCCGGTCAGGTGGTCCTCCGTCACGCCATAGGTGAAGGGGAACTGGTCGGCGGGATAGAGCCGGTCGCCATGCGGCGTCGGGTTGCGGCCGGGCTGGGCGAGGCGCGCATTGGTGAAGGTGCGCCGCGTGCCGGGGATATGCGGCAGCATCGCCTCGAAGACCTGGCGGCCGCGTTCGTCCTCGTTGAAGCCCTGGTAGAGGTAGTCGCGCACGAAGCGGCCGGATTGCGAGACGCCGATCAGGATCGCCTGGTCCACCGCGCCGCGCTGCCCTTCCCCCAGCGGGTTCGCCGCCCCCTTCTCCCGCCGCAGGAAGGCGGCGACGTCGCGCACCGCAGCGAAGGCCATGCCCTGCACCACCGGGTCCCGGGCGGTGTAGATCAGCTCGTAGAGCGCGCCGGCATCGAAGCCGGGCGGCCGGGTGATCTCGACGCGCTGCGGGTCGAGGAAGCGGAAGGCCAGGCCGGCCGGCGTCTGCCGCGCATCCTCCGCCCGGGCGCGCACGGTCAGCGTCGCGCCCTCGGGGCTCGCCGCCGGGTAGGTCAGCGGCACGGTCACCGGGCTGCGCAGGTGGTCGAACAGGAATTCCTCGCGCGAGGCGCCCGTCACCCCCGGCACCACCGGCGCCGCCAGGCGCACCCCCTGCCCTTCCGGGATGTCGGCCTGCCAGCCGACCCAGGCCAGGGTGTAGCCCAGGCGCAGCAGATGCCCGTTGCCCGGGTTGGTGCCGGCCGCCAGGACATTGGCGCCGGGGGTGTCGTTCAGCAGCTGGCCGATGATCTCCCGGCCGCGATTCGGCACTTCCAGCAGCAGGGTGCCGTTGCCCTGGCGGGCATCGGCGGGGCGGAGGAGGACGACCTCCGCCACCGCCTCGACCTTGCCCTGGGTATTGCGCGGCGCCAGCGCCAGGTCGGCGATGCCGGCATTGTGCGGGTCGGCGGGGTCGAGGGCGATGGTGGCGCGGGCGGCGATCCGCTCGTAGCGCCCGGCGGGGCCGAATTCCTGGCCGCCGAAGGCGGGCGCGGGCGGGCCCAGCAGGTCGAAGCGGGTGACCTCCGCGCCGGCCGGCGGGGCACAGAGCAGCCCGGCCGCGAGCAGCCCGGGAATCGCATGGCGCATGGACGCAGTCCTCCTCCCGCCGAGGGTAGCAATCCCCGGCCGGGAGAGAAGGCCGGCCCGGCCGAAGCCCGGGGGTTGGGCGATGCGGAGGCGCATTGCCGGCGGCGGGCCCGGGCGGCCGGATCGGGCCCGCGGCGGGCACCGGCCGGCATCAGGGGCCGTCTTCCGGGTGGCAAGCGACTGGCCAGCCGCTTCGCTGGACGCCGCGGCCCGGGCGGATCGCGACGGGAGCGCGACGCCGCCCGACACGCGATGCCGCCGAGCGGAGCGCGCGGCAGGATGGGCGCAGCGCCGCCTGGCGCTGCGCCACCTCCGGCCCTGACGGCGAACCGCGGTCGCGCGGCGCGGCCCCG
>NZ_SMOA01000176.1 GCF_004353985.1 Paracraurococcus ruber
CCGGGCCATGGCGGGCCGGGCGGCGACCGCGGCGCGCGGCCGCCTCAGGCGGCGGCGGCCAGGGTGGCCTGCTGCGCCAGCAGCGCGCGCGCCTGGTCGGGCGTCAGCGGCCGGCCCAGCAGATAGCCCTGGATCTGGTCGCATTGCAGCGCCTGCAGCTGCAGCGACGTCTCCACCCCTTCCGCCACCACCGTCATGCGCAGGCTGCGGCCGAGGCTGAGGACGGAGGAGACGATGGCGCGCGACCCGTCGTCGTCGCCCAGGTTCAGGACGAAGCTGCGGTCGATCTTCAGCTTGTCGAAGGGGAAGCGGCAGAGATAGCTGAGGCTGGAATTCCCGGTGCCGAAATCATCCAGCGAGATGCGCACGCCCATCTCGCGCAGGCCGCGCATGTTCTGCAGGACGATGTCGGCATCGGCCAGCGCCAGCCCCTCGGTCACCTCCACGTCGAGGCGGGAGGCGTCGAGCCCGGTGCGCCGCAGCACCGCGCGCACGCGGTCGCAGAGGTCGGGCAGCAGGAATTGCGGCGGGGAGAAATTCACCGCGACGCGGATCGGCGCCGGCCAGCCCGCCGCCTCCGCGCAGGCGGCCTCCAGCACCCAGTCGCCGATCGCCACGATCAGCCCGGCGCGTTCCGCCGCCGGGATGAAGACCGAAGGCGGCACCGCACCGCGGCGCGCATGCCGCCAGCGGATCAGCGCCTCGAACCCCAGGACGCGGGTGGAGGCGGCGTCGCAGACCGGCTGGTAGGCCAGGAAGAATTCGCGGTTCCGCAGCGCGTCCCGCACATCCTGCTCGAGCGTGAGCTGCTCCGCCGCAGCCTCACCCATGCTGTCCTCGTACACCACCCAGGTGCCCTTGCCCGCCCGCTTGGCGCGGTACATCGCGGCATCGGCGGCCCGCAGCAGCTGCGTGCCGGACAGGCCATGCCGCGGATGCAGCGCGATGCCGAGGCTGACGCCGATGCCGTGCACCAGGCCTTCGATCTCGAAGGGGGCGGACACCAGGGCGACGATGCGGTCGGCCAGCGCGGTCGCCGCCGCCTCCCCGGCCTCGGGCAGCATGACGGCGAACTCGTCGCCGCCCAGCCGCGCCAGCATGTCGCCCGGCCGCAGCTCCGGCCGCAGCCGCGAGGCGACGGCGCGCAGCAGCATGTCGCCGGTCTGGTGGCCGAACAGGTCGTTCACCGGCTTGAAGCGGTCGAGGTCGAGGAACAGGACGGCGCAGGGCTGGCCCTGCCGCGTCGCCGCGTCCAGCCGCTGCGCCAGCAGCAGGCGGTTCGGCAGGCCGGTCAGCGGGTCGTGCAGCGCGAAGTGCCGCGCCCGCTCCTCGGCGGCGCGGCGCTCGGTCACGTCGGTATAGGTGCGCACCGCGCCGCCATCGGGCAGCGGGTGGGTCCGCACCTCGATGACCGTGCCGTCGGCCCGCGTCCGCTCATAGACATGCAGCCGGGAGATGTCGGTCCATTCCTCGGGCGCGATGGTCAGCATCCGGTCGAAATCCGGATGTTCCTCGCCGAACTCGCCGCGGCGGTGCTGCGCCGCGATCAGGTCCACCAGGCGCGGCCGCGCCGCCAGCGCGGCGGGCGGCAGGCAGAGGATCTCGGCCGCCCGGCGGTTCGCCAGCACCACCCGCCCCGCCGGGTCGAATTTGACGATGCCCTGGCTGATGCCTTCGACCGCGGCCCGCAGCGCCTCCCGCGAGTTGGCGGCGTCGCGGTGCGAGCGCGCCAGGCGAAGCCGGCGGGCGCCGAGGGCGATGCCGCCCAGGATCACCAGCAGGCTGACGGCCAGCGCGCCGCCGGTCTCCAGCCGCCGCCGCGCGGCGGACCGGGCGATCGCATCCGCACGGTCGAAGGTGACCGCCACGCTCAGCGGCCGGCCGGGGACGCGGGCATAGGCGCCGATGGCCGGCGCCGTTTCCCCCGGCAGGGGCAGCAGGTCCCCGGCATCGCCGCGTCGCGCCGCCTCGGCCAGGCGCTGCTCCAGCGCCGGCGGCAGCCCCGCCTCCCCCGCCGGCGACCGCGCCCGGAGCCGGCCATCCGTGCCGTAGAGCGAGAGGGTGCCGCGGGTATCGCCCATGCCGGCATGGAGTTCGGTCAGCAGCCGGGGGTCGAGCGAGGCGACCATCACCCCGCCGAACCCGCCCTCCGCATCGCCGACCCGCCGGCTGAACTGGATGGACGGCTTGCCGGAGGCGCGGCCGATCAGCGGCAGGCTGACGAACAGCTCGTCGCGGCCGGGATTGTCGGCATGGATGCGGAAATGCTCGCGGTCCGAAAGGTCGAGCCGGGAGGTGACCGGTTCGAGGTTGCTGCTCAGCAGCCGGCCATCGGGGCCGATGAAGGCGATCTGGAACAACGGGCCGTCGGCCCCCGCCTGGGCCAGCGCCGTCACCACCGCTTCGGCATAGCCGCGTTCCCGCACGCTGCGCAGCAGCCGGAGCGTGCTGTCGATCACATCGGTGCGGCGGGCGATGCTTTCCTGCGAGGCGAGGGCCAGCCGGCGGGCCGCGACCAGGGTGTCGACCGCATCCTCGTGCCGCTGCCAGGCGATGAAGGCGGCCAGGCCGCCCCAGACCGCCGCCAGCAGGGCGGCGACGGTGCAAGCCTCCGGCGCCACGGCCCGCAGCCGGGCCCAGGAAAGCCAGCGCGGCGTCACGCGACGCGGGTGCCCCGCCGGCCGGCCGCAGGACGGCGGCACGGGGTCGCGGAGAAGGGCGGCAGGACCACGGCGGTGTCTCCCGGAAGGGAGTCCGGTTTAGGGTCCAGACCTTAAGTGACGCATAATGGTCCGCATCCCGCCGCACGAGACGGGTGGGGGGGGGGGGTTTGGGCCGGGTGCCATGGACGGGGCGCCGGGGCGAGACCCGCGGCCCGCCGCGCCCCGGCATCGGGCCGGCGCCGGCGCCGGCGCACGGCACCCTCGGGCAGACGGCATCGGGAGACATCCCCGGCAAGACATTCTCGGCAAGACAGGGCGCAACGGCCCGAGATGCGCCCTGGCCCGACGGCAGCGGCGCATGCGGGCCTCGCCGGCGGTCTCAGCTCGGCTCGAAGGCATGCGCCGCCAGGATCGCCTGGGCCAGGCGGGGATCGAAATCCGGCCGGCGGACGAACAGCGAGAGGGTCTGCACCGCAGCGACCTCCCGCGCCACCTCCCGCACCACGTGGTAGCGACGGCGCGGCGCGAAATCATGGATCGCGACCAGCGTGTCTGGGCGGCAGTGCAGCAGCGCCTGCATGCAGCAGGCGACCCGGAAGCGGCCATCCACCAGGCACAGATCCGCATCCGCCGCCCCGGGCAGCGCCCAGGGCGCGGCGTGGTAGCCCGGCCAGGCCTCCCGGCGGGAGGCATCGGCCGGGTAGCCCCAGGGGCCCGTCTCGCCGATATCGGCGTGCACCAGGACCGGCTGCACGGGCAGGGCGCGGGCCGCGCAGGCCTCCCGCACCTGGTCGAGCCAGGCCGGCGCGGAATCCACCGAGATGATGCCCTGCCGCACCAGCCCCGCGGCGAGGCAGGTGCTGCCGCCGGCGCCGAATTCCACGTAGCGCCCGGCGCATTGGAAGACGCCTTCCAGCAGCAGGCGCTCCGGCAGGGACATGGCGAGGTCCATCGGCCTCAGTCCCGCGGCGGGGCGGGGGCGGGCCGGGCGGCGTGGCCGGGCCGGCGGAAATCGGGTGGCGGCCGCCTGACGGCCGGGCTGCGTGCATCCTGCATGGCGCTGTCCCAGATCCTTCGGGGGTGCGCAGGCTGGGCCGCCGGCGGTGACTTTGCGGTTAAGGCCGGAACGGGCCCGGGCCGGCCGCCAAGTTGACAGTCGGGTGACCAAGCCTGTACCCCGCGCGCCCATCGCACGGCCCTGCCAACAAGGAAGAACCGCCATGGCCCTCGCCTTCGTCTTTCCTGGCCAGGGCAGCCAGGCCCCCGGCATGGGTCGGGACCTTGCCGCCGCCTTTCCCGCCGCCCGCGAGGTGTTCGGGGAGGTGGACGAGGCGCTGAAGCAGAAGCTCTCGAAGCTGATGTTCGAGGGGCCGGCGGAGGAGCTGACGCTGACCGCCAATGCCCAGCCGGCGCTGATGGCGCATTCCATCGCGGTGCTACGGGTGCTGGAGAAGGAAGGCGGCTTCGACCTGGCGGCGCGGGTGGCGCTGGTCGCCGGCCATTCGCTCGGCGAGTATTCGGCCCTGACCGCGGCGCGGGCCTTCGACCTGGCGACCGCGGCGCGGCTGCTGCGGCTGCGCGGGGACGCGATGCAGAAGGCGACGCCGCCGGGCACCGGCGCCATGGCCGCGCTGCTCGGCGCCGATCTCGACCAGGCGAAGGCCATCTGCGAGGTCGCGCGCACCGACCCGGAGACAGGGAAGGCCGAGGTGATCGGGATCGCCAACGACAACGGCGGCGGGCAGGTGGTGGTCTCGGGCCATGCCGCCGCGGTGGACCGCGCGGTGGCGGCGGCGCCCGGGCTGGGAGTGAAGCGGGCCATGCGGCTGCCGGTCTCCGCGCCCTTCCACTGCCCGCTGATGGCCCCGGCCGCGGAGGCGATGGGCGAGGCGCTGGAGGGGGCCGCGGTCGCCGCGCCGGTGGTGCCCGTCGTGGCCAATGTCACGGCGGCGAAGGCGACGGACCCGGCCGAGATCCGGGCGCTTCTGGTGCAGCAGGTGACCGGCACGGTGCGCTGGCGCGAATGCGTCGCCGCCATGGCGGCGATGGGCTGCGACCGCTTCGTCGAGATCGGCGCGGGCAAGGTGCTGACCGGCCTGACGAAGCGCAACGCGCCCGACGCGGCGGCCTCGGCGGTCGGCACGCCGGCCGAGGTCGAGGCGCTCCTGAAATCCCTTTGATGACGCGGGGCGGCGGGGTCGCGCCGCGCCTTCCGGCGGGAAGGAGCCAATCCCGGGGCACCTGCCCGGGGATCGTCCGACCGCGCTCGACGTGCCCCGCCCTGGCCCGCAGGGCGATCGCCCGCGGCGCGGGGTGCTCGCGCGCCCGGGCGGGATGGCAGTACGCGGCGGCAGGGCCGGCGCGTGCTTCGGCGGCTGGCGGTCGCTCCGCCATCCCTGCCCGCCCGGCGACCGGCGGCACGGCGGGGCCGGCGCCCGGACCGGCATGCCCGCGCCCCGGGCGCGGCCCGTCCACGAAACGCGGGGCGACGCCCTGCACGGCATGATCGGGGACCCGCCGCCGGGCCATGCGCGGCAGGTCCCGCAGCAGCGTTTGGCCTGAGGAGACACGGCATGTTCCGACTCGACGACAGGGTCGCGCTCGTCACCGGCGCCACCGGCGGCATCGGCGCGGCGATCGCGAAGGCCCTGCATGCGCAAGGGGCGCATGTGGCGATCACCGGCCGGCGCGCGGCGGAGCTGGACGCGCTGGCGGAGGAGTTGGGCGGGCAGCGCGTGCTGGTCGCGCCGGCCGACCTCGCCGACCCCGCCGCGGCGCCGAAGCTGGTGGAGCAGGTGGAGGCGGCGCTCGGCGCCTGCGACATCCTGGTGAACAATGCGGGCTTCACCCGCGACATGCTGGCGCTGCGCATGGGCGATGCCGACTGGGCGGCGGTGCTGGAGGTGGACCTGAACGCGCCCTTCCGGCTGGCGCGCGCGGCGCTGCGCGGGATGATGAAGAAGCGGCATGGCCGGATCGTCTCCATCGCCTCCATCGTCGGCGTCACCGGCAATGCCGGCCAGGCCAACTACGCCGCGGCGAAGGCGGGCCTGATCGGGATGAGCAAGTCGCTGGCGCAGGAAGTGGCGACGCGCGGCGTGACGGTGAACGTCGTCGCCCCGGGCTTCGTGAAGACGGCGATGACCGATGCCCTGCCGGAGGCGGCGCGCGGCAAGCTGCTGGAGCGGATCCCGAGCGCGCGGATGGGCACGCCGGAGGACATCGCCGGCGCCGTCGTCTACCTGGCCAGCGCCGAGGCCGGCTGGGTCACCGGCCAGACCATCCATGTGAATGGCGGCATGGCGATGATCTGAGGCAGGGCCGCCGGGCCCGCCTTTCCCGCGCGAATGTTCGGGCATCGTCAACGCAACCTCCGCTAGGCTGGGCCGCTGAGTCCCTCCAGGCAGGCGAGGCGGCGGATGGCGCGCGTGGACAATGCCCGGTTTCCCAAGCCTTCGGCGGCGCTGATGGGGCCCTGGCCGGATGGGCCCTGGTGGCTGCTCGGCGGCGCCTCGCTGGCCGCGCCCTGTGCCGTGTTGCTGCAGGGCGGCAGCCCGCATCTCGCCGCCGTGGCGGCGCTGGCCTGCCTGGCGACGCCGGGCGCGGCGATCGAGGCGATGAGCGGCCTCGCCCGGCTCGCCCTGTCGGTCATCCCGCCGCAGCGCTGACCCGGCCCACGGCCGCGCACATCCGCGGGACCGCGTCCGGGTCACGGCGGCGGTGCGCGGGTGTCCGGCACCGGGCGTCCGACGGGCGCGCGCCCCGGTCACGGCGCGTCGCGTGCCGCATGCAGGCCCCCCGGGCCGCCCGCACAGGCGGCGGAGGGGGGGTTGCCAGGTCAGCAAACACCGCCTAGGCGCGCTCCGGGTTCCGTGTTACCCCCCCGGGCTCTTTGGGACGCCCGGGCATGGTCCGTGCCGGTGGGCACGGCCCGCGCCAGATCCAGCCACGCGCCAACACACGCGCCGCAATCAGGAGAATACCAGGCGATGAGCGAGACCGCCGAGAAGGTAAAGAAGATCGTGGTCGAGCACCTCGGCGTGGAAGAGGCCAAGGTGACCGAGGATGCGTCCTTCATCGACGACCTGGGCGCCGACAGCCTCGACACCGTCGAGCTGGTGATGGCCTTCGAGGAGGCCTTCGGCGTGGAGATCCCGGACGACGCGGCCGAGAAGATCACGACCGTGAAGGACGCGATCGCCTATATCGAGAGCCAGAAGGCGGCCTGACGGCCACGCGGCGCACCGAGACCAGACGAAGAGGCTGAGCGTGTTCGCGAAAGGGATCGCCCCGCGGCGGGTTGTCGTCACCGGCATGGGCATCGCGTGCCCGCTCGGCCTCGGCGTCGAGAACGTGTGGAAGCGCCTGGTCGCGGGCGAGAGCGGCATCGCCGCCATCCAGTCCTTCGACACCAAGGACCTGCCGGCGAAGATCGCCGGCCAGGTGCCGGCCGGCACGCGGGAGACGGGCGGGCTCGACCTGTCCGAATGGATCCCGGTGAAGGACCAGAAGAAGATGGACCGCTTCATCCAGCTCGCCATCGTGGCGGCGACGGAAGCGGTCGAGGACAGCGGCTGGAAGCCCGGCGAGGACGACGAGGAGGGCCGCTGCGCCACCGGCGTCATGATCGGGTCCGGCATCGGCGGCCTGCCGACGATCTACGAAGCCTCGGTGCAGGTCTTCCAGGGGAAGGCCAAGCGGCTCTCGCCCTTCTTCATCCCCTCGGCGCTGATCAACCTCGCCTCGGGGCATGTCTCGATCAAGTTCGGCTTCAAGGGCCCGAACCATTCGGCGGTGACGGCCTGCGCCACCGGCGTGCATGCGCTGGGCGATGCGGCGCGGCTGATCGCCCTCGGCGATGCCGACGTGATGGTGGCCGGCGGGGCCGAGGCGGCGGTGAGCGAGATCGGCATGGCCGGTTTCTGCGCCTCCCGCGCGCTCTCCACCGGCTACAACGGCACGCCGCAGCAGGCCTCCCGCCCCTGGGATGAGGGGCGCGACGGCTTCGTGATGGGCGAGGGCGCCGGCGTCCTCGTGCTCGAGGAGCTGGAGCACGCGAAGAAGCGCGGCGCCAAGATCTATGCCGAGGTGATCGGCTACGGCATGTCCGGCGACGCCTACCACATCACCGCCCCGTCCGAGACGGGCGACGGCGCCTACCGGTCCATGAAGGCGGCGCTGCGCAGCGCCAACCTGACGCCCGGCGATGTGCAGTACGTGAACGCGCACGGCACCTCGACGCCGCTCGGCGACGACCTCGAGCTCGGCGCGGTGGAACGGCTCTGGGGCGGCGACGCGCGCGGCCTCGCCATGTCCTCGACCAAGTCGGCGATCGGCCATCTGCTCGGCGCCGCCGGCGCGGTGGAAGGCATCTTCTCGGTGCTGGCGATCCGCGACGGGGTGGCGCCGCCGACCCTGAACCTCGAGACGGCGTCGAAGGACAGCCCGATCGACCGCGTCGCCAAGGTGGCGCAGGAACGCCCGATCCGCGTGGCGCTGTCGAACAGCTTCGGCTTCGGCGGCACCAACGCCAGCATCGTCTTCGGCGCGGCCCCCTGACCCCGGGCGAGGGGCGGCGCCGGCTGCCATGCGCCGCCGGTCGCCGGCTTGTGTCGTGACCGGGACGGGTCGCCCGGCCCGCCCGCCCGTTCTGCCGCGATGACATCGCCGCTTCCGCCAGCCGCGCCGCATGCTTAGGGCCATCCGCCGCCTCCTGCTCGTCCTGCTGGTGCTGGGCGCCCTGGCCGGGGTCGGCGCCTGGCAGGCGCAGCGCGTCTATCGCGCCCCGGGCCCGCTCGCCGTGCCTGCCCAGGTGCTTGTGCCGCGCGGCGGGACGGAGGCGATCGCCGCCGCCCTGCTGAAGGCCGGCGTCATCGAGGATGGCCGCGCCTTCGCCGCCGCCGCCCTGGCCACGCGCGGCCAGGGAGCGCTGCGCGCGGCCGAATTCGCCTTCCCCGCCGGCGCATCCCTGGAACAGGTGCTGGCGATCCTGCGGGAGGGGCGGCCGGTGCAGCGCCGCCTGACCATCCCGGAAGGCCTAACCGCCAGGCAGGTCGCCTCCCTGCTGCGCGGGACGGAGGGGCTGACCGGCGAGGTGCCGGTGCCGGAGGAAGGCAGCATCCTGCCGGAAACATATGCCTGGGAATGGGGATTCGACCGTGCCGCCTTGCTCCGGCGGGCCCAGGCCGCCATGGCCAGGACGTTGGCGGAGATCTGGGCCGAGCGGGCCGAGGGCCTGCCGCTGGCGACCCCGCGCGAGGCGCTCGTGCTGGCCAGCATCGTCGAGCGCGAGACGGCGCTGCCGGAGGAGCGGCCACGCATCGCCGCGGTCTTCCTGAACCGCCTGCGGCGCGGCATGCCGCTGCAGTCCGACCCCACGGTCGCCTATGCAGCGGCCGAGGGCGGCGCGCTGGAGCGGCCGCTGACCCGCGCCGATCTCGACCGCGACCATCCCTTCAACACCTACCGCATCCGCGGCCTGCCGCCGGCCCCCATCGCCGCGCCGGGCGTGGCGGCGCTGCGGGCGGTGACCCGGCCGGCGCAGACGGACGACCTCTATTTCGTGGCGAATGGGGAAGGCGGCCACGCCTTCGCCCGCACGCTGGAGGAGCACAACCGCAACGTCGCCCGGTGGCGGGAGATCGAGCGGCGAAGGGCCGACAGCGCGCAGCGCTGAGGCGGCAAGGCGACGCGCTCGAGGCGGCCGGCCGGACCGGCCCCTTGGCAAGCCGGCCGGCACGCCGCATCGCAGCGCCGCGCCGCCGGCCGATGCGGCGCGTGGCGCACGCCATCGCGCGGCACCGCCGGCATCGCCGCGCGCCATCCATGGGCAGCGCGGCGCCAGGGGCCGGGCGGACGGCCCCGGCGCCGGAGCGTCAGTCGATCACGTCGCCCACCGCATGGATCGGCGCGCCGATCGGCTTGCCGATCACGGGCACCGCCTGGATGACGTCGCCGGTCACCCGGAAGGGCAGGGCGACCAGCCCGCAGCCCGCCAGGGCGAGGCAGGCCAGGAGGAGAATACCAAGGCGCATCGGCGGAATCCCTTGCCGTTTCATGGGAAACGCCGCCGGGTGCCCGGCCGTTCAGCCCTCCACTACCCTGCCATCCTCCATCCGCACCACCCGGCCGCAGCGCGCCGCCAGATGCTCGTCATGGGTGATCAGCAGCAGGGTGGTGCCCAGCCGCGCCTGCAGGCCGAAGAGCAGGTCCATCACCGCCTGGCCGGTGGCGCGGTCGAGGTTGCCGGTGGGTTCATCCGCCAGCAGCAGCGGCGGCTCCGCCACCGTCGCGCGCGCCAGCGCCACCCGCTGCTGCTCCCCCCCCGACAACTGGCCGGGATAATGGCCGAGCCGGTGGCCCAGCCCCACCGCCTCCAGCGCCGCCGCGGCCCGGTCGAAGGCATCGCGCCGGCCGGCGAATTCCAGCGGCACGGCGACATTCTCCAGCGCGGTCATGGTCGGCACCAGGTGGAAGGCCTGGAAGACGATCCCCACTGTCTCCCGCCGGAACCGCGCCAGCGCGTCCTCGTCCATGCGGGAGAGGTCGTGGCCGGCGACCCGCAGCGTGCCGCCCGTCGGCCGTTCCAGCCCCGCCAGCAGCATGAGGAGCGAGGTCTTGCCCGACCCGGATGGCCCCACCAGCCCGACCGCCTGCCCTTTGCGGATCGCCAGATCGACGCCGCGGAGGATGTTGACCTCCCCCGCCGCCCCCGCCACCCTGAACCGGAGGTCCCTGGCCGCGATGAGCGCTTCGGCGGAATCGGCATCGGCCAGGGATCGGGAGTGGCTGTCTATGGCGTCCATGGGGCCCGGTATTGTCCGTGGGAACGCCGGATATGGCCGCCGCGTGGCGCTCGGGCCAGCCTTGGCCCTGCCGCTTTTCGGTTTCGGCGTGTTTCGGCCGGCCCGCGCCCAGGCGCCGGTCCGGCTGCTCGCCCTCGGCGACAGCCTCACCGCCGGCTATGGCCTGCCACAGGACCAGGGCTTCGTGCCGCGGCTGCAGGCGGCGCTGGGCGCCCGCGGCCGCCAGGTCCGCGTGATCAATGCCGGCGTTTCGGGCGACACCATCGCCGGCGGCCTCGCCCGGCTGGACTGGGCGCTGGCGGAGAATCCGCAGGCGGCGCTCGTCGCGCTGGGCGGCAATGACGGGCTGCGCGCCCTGCCGCCGGCGCAGAGCCGGGCGGCCCTGACCGGCATCCTGGACAGGCTCGCGGCGCGGCGGATCCCGACGCTGCTCGCCGGCATGCTGGCCCCGCCGAATTTCGGCGCCGCCTATGGCCAGGAATTCGCCGCCATGTTCCAGGACCTCGCCCGGGCGCGGCCCGACCTGGTCTTCTACCCCTTCTTTCTCGAAGGCGTGGCGGCCGACCCGGCGCTGAACCAGCCGGACGGCATCCACCCCAATGCGAAGGGGGTGGAGGAGGTGGTGCGGCGCATCCTGCCCTCGGTCGAGGCCCTGCTCGAACGGGTGCCGCGGGCGCCCGCCGGGTAGCGCCATCACGTGACGACTGACAGGAGACATGGGCCCATGATCCGACTCTTCGTCGCCCTCGCCCTGCCGGCCGCCATCAAGGCCCAGCTCGCCCTGCTCGCCGGCGGCATTCCCGGCGCCCGGTGGGTCCCGCCGGAGAACTACCACCTGACGCTCCGCTTCATCGGGGAGGTGGAGAGCTGGCGGGCCGAGGAGGTGGACGAGGCGCTGGCGGCCATCCGGGCGCCGGGCTTCGGGCTCTGCCTGCGCGGGGTCGGCACCTTCGAGAAGGGCGGGCGGATCAACGCGCTCTGGGTCGGTGTCGAGAAGACCGACGGCCTGTCCTTCCTGCAGGCCAAGGTGGAGACGGCGCTGCAGCGGATCGGGCTGGAGCCGGAGCGGCGGCGCTTCGCCCCGCATGTGACGCTCGCCCGCACGGACAAGGCGGCCCCGGAGAAGCTCGTCGGCTTCGTGCAGGCGCATAACCTGTTCCGCCTGCCACCGGTGGCGGTGGAGCATTTCACCCTCTATTCCTCGCGCCTCGGCAAGGATGCGGCGGTCTATGTGCCGGAAGTGGAGTACGAGCTGGCCTGAGGCCGGCGCCGTGCGGGCGTTCGCGCGGGGCCTGCTGGCGCTCGCCCTGCTGCTGGCGCCGCTCGCGGCGCTGCGGCCGGCGCCGGCCGCGACCATGCCCATCTGCACGGCGGATGGCGGGGTGCGGCATGTGCCCGACCCCCTGGCGCCCGCCTCCGCCGGCCATGCGCATTGCGACCCCTGCCTGGTCGCGCCGCCGGCCCTGCCGGCGCCGGCCCAGGCGCCGCACCGGCCCC
>NZ_SMOA01000177.1 GCF_004353985.1 Paracraurococcus ruber
GCGCCGCGCTGCCCGCGGCGCGGCCCCGCCTGCGAGGCCGCGGTGCCGGACGCCGCGCGGATCGGGCCGGCGCACCGCGCCGCCTGCCTGCGGGTGGCGGCCGGGGCGATGCCGGACCGGGACGCCGACGGACACCGGGTCGATCGCGCGCCGGGCTGGCCTGGCGGCTGGGCGCTGGACCACGCCCGGGCCGAATTCCGCCGGGGCTCGGGCCTGCCGGCATGAGCGAGGCGCCGCTGCTGGAGGCGCGCGGCCTCCTCCGCCGCTACGGGATGCGCCGCGGGCTGCTCGGCCGGCCGGTCGAGGTCCGGGCGGTGGATGGGGTGTCGCTCTCGCTGCACCGCGGCCGCACCCTGGGCCTGGTGGGGGAGAGCGGCTGCGGCAAATCCACCACCGGCCGCCTGGTGCTCGGCCTCGAACCGTCGGATGGGGGCGGCGTGGCCTGGGAGGGACGGCCGATGCCGCCCCCCGGCACGCCGGCATGGCGGGCGCTGCGCGCGCGCATGCAGATGGTGTTCCAGGACCCGCTGGGCGCGCTGGACCGCCGCCTGCCCATCGGCGCGCAGGTGGCGGAGCCGCTGGCCATCCATGGCCTGCCGGGTAGCCGCGACCGCGTCGCGGAATTGCTGCGCGATGTCGGGCTGCGGCCCGACCAGGCGGCGCGCTACCCGCATGAGCTCTCCGGCGGCCAGCGGCAGCGCGCGGTGCTGGCGCGCGCCCTGGCGACCGCGCCGGCGCTGCTGGTCTGCGACGAGCCGATCAGCGCCCTCGACGTCTCCATCCAGGCGCAGGTGATGAACCTGCTGACGGAGCTGCAGGCGCGGCACGGCATGGCGATGCTGTTCATCAGCCACGACCTGCGGGCGGTGCGGCAGGTCAGCCACCGCGTCGCGGTCATGTATCTCGGCCGCATCGTCGAGGCAGGGAAGCCGGACGCGGTGCTGCAGGACCCGGCGCACCCCTATGCGCGGGCGCTGGTCTCGGCCATTCCGCATCCCGGCCGAAGGCAGGCGCGCATCCTGCTGCCGGGCGACCCGCCCAACCCGGCCGACCGTCCCGCCGGCTGCGCCTTCCATCCGCGCTGTCCCATGGCCGTCGCGCTCTGCGCGCGGGAGGCGCCGGCGCTGAAGCCCCGCCCGGGCGATGGCCGCCTGGTCGCCTGCCATCTGGCGCAGGGCGACGCGACCCTGCCGAAGGCGGCCTGACATGCTGCGCTTCCTCGCCTCCCGCCTCCTCCGCGCCCTGCTGACCATCGGCATGGTGGTCACCTTCGCCTTCGTCGTGCTGCGCCTGTCGGGCGACCCGGCGCAGATCATCATGGGCTCGGAAGCGCCGCCCGAGGCCGTGGCGGCCTTCCGCGCCTCCTGGGGCCTCGACCAGCCGCTCTGGGTGCAATACCTGCGCTACTTCCTGGCGATCCTCGAGGGCGATCTCGGCCGGTCGATGCGCGACGGCAGGCCGGCGCTGGACCTGGTGGTGGAACGCATCCCGGCCACCCTGGCGCTGACGCTGCCGGCGCTGCTGATCAAGCTCGGCCTCGGCATCCCGGCGGGCGTGACCGCGGCGCTGCACCGGAACAGCGCCATCGACCGCGCGGTGATGCTGCTGGCGGTGGCCGGCTTCACCATGCCGTCCTTCGTGCTTGGCCTGCTGCTGGTGCTGGTCTTCGCGGTGCAGCTCGGCTGGCTGCCCTCCGGCGGGCAGGAGGGCTGGCGGCACGCCATCCTGCCGGTGGTCACGCTGGGCATCGGCGGCGCGGCGGCGCTGGCGCGCTTCACCCGCAGCGCCATGCTGGAAGTGCTGGGCCAGCCCTATATCCGCACCGCCTCGGCCAAGGGCGTGCCCTGGCGCGCCGTGGTCTCCCGCCATGCCCTGCCGAATGCCGCCATCCCGACCGTGACCATCATCGGCTTCATGGTCGGCAGCCTGATCGCCGGCGCGGTGGTGGTGGAAAGCGTCTTCTCCTGGCCCGGCGTCGGGCGGCTGCTGGTGGTCGCCGTGGCCAACCGCGACCTGGCGGTGGTGCAGGCGATCCTGCTGCTGGTGGCGGCCACCATGGTCACGGCGAATGTCCTGGTGGACCTGCTCTACGGCGCGCTGGACCCGCGGCTGCGCGCCGCGCCGAAGGGGGTGCGCTGAGATGCCGGAAGCGCCGCCCTCCCCCATCATGCTGGCGCCGCCGCGGGCGCGGCGCCAGGGCCTGCCGCCGCTCGTCCTCTTCGCCGTCGGCTGGCTCGGCCTCATGCTCGGCGTGGCGCTGCTGGCGAATGTGGTCAGCCCCTATGCCTATACCGCGCTCGACCTGCGCAACCGCCTGTCCCCGCCCATCGGCTTCGGCGGCACCACGGCGCATTGGCTGGGCACGGATGAGCTGGGGCGGGACGTGCTGTCCCGGCTGATCCATTCCATCCGGATGAGCCTGCTGATCGCCTTCGGCGCCACGCTCATCGGCGCCGTCGTCGGCACCACGCTCGGCCTGCTGGCGGCGCAGTTCCGCGGGCTGGTGGAGCAGGCGGTGCTGGCGCTGGTGGATTTCTCCGCCAGCCTGCCCTTCCTGATCCTGGCGCTGGCGGTGCTGGCCTTCTTCGGCAACTCCCTCACGCTCTTCGTCTGCCTGCTCGGCCTGCATGCCTGGGAGCGCTATGCGCGCATCGCCCGCGGCCTCGCCATCAGCGCCGGCGCGCAGGGCTATGCGGCGGCGGTGCGGCAGCTCGGCGCATCGGCCTGGCGGGTGCAGCTGCGGCATGTGCTGCCGAACATCGCCTCCACCCTCATCGTCTCCATGACGCTCGCCTTCCCGGAGATCATCCTGCTGGAGAGCGGGCTGTCCTTCCTCGGCCTCGGCGTGCAGCCGCCGGCGACCTCGCTCGGCAGCATGGTGGGGTATGGGCGGGAATACCTCTCGCGCGCGCCCTGGATCCTGCTCTCGCCGGCGGCGGTGATCGTGCTGACCACGCTGTCGGTCTCGGCGCTCGGCGACTGGCTGCGCGACCGGCTGGACCCGTCGCTGGACTGATCCGCGGCGGCCCGGCGGGGCGGGCCGATGCGACGCGCCGGATGTTTGGCGGCCGGCGCGAACCAGTGCATTCGCCCCAAGGCGGCGGTCGCCCGGGCGCGCCGGCCGCTTCGGCTGGCGGCCCCGGGCCGGCAAACGGGTGGATCCGACCCTGGCCTAGGCCGACCGACGCGGCCCTGCCGCCGTGACGGTGCCCCCTCTCTGCGAGATGACCGCAAGCGGGATCAGCCCGACCACGGTGATCGCGGCCATCACCCACCAGGCCAGGCGGAACGCCGCGACCGGTGCCTCGGCCGCGCCGGGCGCGGCGACGATCGCCACGAAGATGGCGACGCCGACCGCGAAGCCGATCTGGCGCACCATGTTGATCACGCCCGACCCGGTGGCAAAGGACGATACCGGCAGGGCCGAGGTTCCGAGGCCCATGAGCGTCGGCAGCGTGAGCCCGACGCCGATGCCCGAGGGGATGACGCACAGCATGGCGAAGGCGAGGTCCGCCTGCGGCCCGGCGGCGAGTGCCCACACGACCACGCCGGCCGCGAAGACGGCGAGGCCTGCCGCCACGACGCGCGTCGGGCCGAACCGGCGGATCAGCGGGCCGGACAGCAGCAGGGATGTGACGGGGACCATGAAGGGGCCGGGCGCGATCGCCAGGCCGATCTTCTCGGCGGGCCAGTGCCAGACGCCTTCCTGCCAGAGCACGAGCGAGAGCAGGAAGCCGCCGAAGGCGGTCGAGAACGGCGCCATCGTCAGCGTCGCCCGGGTGAAGTCCCGGATCCGGAAGAGCGCCGGATCGATGAAGGGCGCGTCGGCGCTCCGGCAATGCGCGACGAACAGCGCCAGCGTCGCCGCCGCCACCGCGAAGCTCAGCGACACCCCGACCGAGCTCCATCCCCAGTCGTTCACCTTCACGATCCCGAATGCCAGCGCGCTGATGCCGATGGTGATCAGCGCGGCCGCCCAGGTGCTCGGCACCGGGACGTCATGGCCGGGGATGCGCGGCAGCCGCATCGCCCCGACAACCAGCGCGAGGACGCCGATCGGGACGTTGACCAGGAAGATCCAGCGCCAGCTGATCGTGACGAGCAGCCCGCCCACCAGGGGGCCCAGGGCGGCGGCGAACCCGCCGATGGCGGCCCAGGTGCGGACCGCGCCGCCGCGGCGCTCCGCCGGGAAGGTCGCCAGGATGAGGCCGAGGGAGGTGGGCGTCAGCAGGGCCGCGCCGGCCGCCTGCAGGAGGCGGAATGCGACCAGGGTCCAGACGCTGTTCGCCAGCGCGCAGGCGGCCGAGGCGATGGTGAACAGGGCGATGCCGGCGAGGAAGCTGAGGTTGCGCGGGTAGCGTTCGGCCAGCCGGCCGCACAGCACCAGCAGCGCCGCATAGACGATCGCGTAGCCGTTCAGGATCCAGGACAGGTCGCCGAGATTCGCGTCGCCGAAATCCCGGGCGATATCCGGCAGCGCCACGTTGACGATGAACAGGTCGAGGTTGGCCAGCACGATCCCGGCGCAGACGATCGCCAGGACCTGACCCGGACTCGCGGGGGCCCTCATGCCCCCTCCCTGCCGCTGCTGTCCCGCGCGGTCGCGCGCGGCATGGTGGACATGCGCATCTCGGGTCTCCTCCGCGCACGGCCGGTTTTTGATGGCGGCCGCCAGGATTGACTTTTCATGGCGCCAGCCATTAATGATGTCAAGCTGCGCACGGATGCTGACGATGGCAGGGGCATGAAGGTCACCAAGGCGAAGGCCGCCGAGAACCGCGAGCGCATCCTCGCCGGGGCCGCCCGGCTGTTCCGCGAGCAGGGCGTCTCCGGCGTCGGCGTCGATGCCCTGGCCGAGGCCGCCGGCCTCACCCATGGCAGCCTGTACAGCCAGTTCGGCTCCAAGGAGCGGCTGGCGGAGGCGGCCCTGCAACACGCCTTGACGACGAGTGCGGCGCGCCTCGGCGACGCGAGGTCCCTGGAGGACTATGTCGCCCGCTACCTCACCGCTGACCACCGGGACCGCCGCGGCGATGGCTGCGTGGTCGCGGCGCTCGGGAGCGAGATGCCACGCCACGCCATGGCGCTTCGGCGCGGCTTCACGGGCGCCGTGCGGGCGATGGTCGGGCGGATCGCCGGGCTGCTGCCGGCGGGCCGATCGTCGGAGGACGCCGCCCTTGCGGCCGCGGCGACCATGGTCGGCGCGCTGACCCTGGCGCGCGCCGTCGACGATCCCGCGCTGTCGGACCGCATCCTGGCCGCGGCCCGGACCGCGCTGGCCTCGGGCGACGAGGCCGCTGCCACCGCCTCACGAGGGAGCACGAGACATGGCGCCGAGCGATAGGCGAGAGCGGCGGGAGGTCGCCCTGATCGTCGGCGGCGGCCCCGGCATCAGCGCGAGCTGTGCGCGGCTCTTCGCAACGAACGGCATGGCGGTCGCCATCGCCGCCCGGAGCTTGGACAAGCCGGTGCTGCATGACCTGGAACGGGCGCACGGCGTGCGCCGCTTCGGCTGCGACGCCAGCGACCCCGTGGCCGTGGAGCAGCTGTTCTCCACCGTCGTCCGCGACGTCGGTACCCCCACGCTCGTCGTCCACAACATCGATGGCCGGGTTCCCGGCATCTTCGGCAAGCGGATCGTCGACGCCGATCCGGACCTCGCCTTCGAAACCATCCGGAACGCGGCCTTCAGCGCATTCCTGGTCGGACGGCAGGCCGCCCGCGCCATGCTGGAGAGCGAGCCGAAGGACGATGGCGTGCGGGGTTCGATCATCTTCACGAATGCCAGCGCGGCCCTCAAGGGCTTCCCGGCGAGCGGCGCCTTTGCGATGGCATGCCATGCCAAGTCCGGGCTCGCCCAGAGCATGGCGCGGGAACTGATGCCGCAGGGCATCCATGTGGCGAATGTCCCGATCGACGCCGCGGTCGGCCTGGCCCAGGACGACGGCACCCGCGCCCACCGCCGGGCAGGACCGACCGTCGACGACAACATGGCCGATCCGGACCGCATCGCGGAGATCTACCTGCAGCTGCACCGCCAGCACCGGTCGACCTGGGCCTTCGAGATCGTGCTGCGGCCCTGGGTCGAGAGGTGGTGATCGCGGGGACGGCGCGCGGGCCCGATGCCGCGATGCCGGCGCGCCAGCCTTCAGCCGGCGCCGCGACGCGCGGAGCTTGACCCTGCGTCCCGGCCCTTTCTGACAGTGGCGAGGATGCGAGGCGTCTGGCGCGCATGACGCGATCGGCGCGGGCCGGCCTGCCGCCCCGCGCCGCGGGTCCTACCGAACCCCGCTGCCGGGCCAGAGCACCACGCGCAGCGTCTGCAGGATGATCCGCAGGTCGAGCAGCACGCTGAAATTCTTCACGTAGTACAGGTCGTAGCTCAGCTTCGACCGGGCATCGTCCAGCGACGCGCCATAGGGGTAGTTCACCTGCGCCCAGCCGGTCAGCCCGGCGCGGACCCGGTGCCGCTCCTCGTACAGGGGAAGCTGCGCCGCCAGCTCGCGGGTGAATTCCGGCCGCTCCGGCCGCGGGCCGACGAAGGACATGTCGCCGCGCAGCACGTTGATCAGCTGCGGCAGTTCGTCCAGCCGGGTGCGGCGCAGGAAGCGGCCGGTGGCGGTCACCCGCGGGTCGCCCTGCTGCGCCCAGGTGGCGCCCTTCTTCTCCGCGTCGATCCGCATCGTCCGCAGCTTCATGATGCTGAAGACGCGGCCGCCCTGCGTCACCCGGTTCTGCCGGTACAGCGCCGGGCCGCCATCCTGCAGCTTCACCGCCAGCGCCGCCGCGGCCAGGAAGGGCCCGGTCAGCAGCAGCACCGCCAGGCTGACCACCACATCCACCACCCGCTTCGCCGCCCGGTCCAGCGCGCCGGCATCGAAGCCCTGGGCAAATAGCAGCCAGCCCAGCTCCAGCCGCTTCAGGTCCACGCGGCCGATCTCGCGCTCCAGCACGCTCAGGTAGTCCACCACCGGGTAGCCGGCGATGCGGCAATCCAGCAGCGCCCGCATGTCGAGGCCGCGCCGCTCATCCGGCGCCACCACCACCTGGTCGGCGCCGAACCCGCGGGCGAGGGCGAGGAAGTCGGAGGAGGCGGGGAGCACCGGGGCGGCGGTATCGGCCGTCAGGCGCGGATCCACCTCCCCCATCGCCGGATGATGCGCGAAGGCGAAGTCATAGGCGCCGGCGCGGCCTTCCCGCCGCAGCAGCAGCGCCAGGTCCCAGGCGCGCCGCCCGGCGCCGATGACCAGCACCCGCCGCTTGCAGACGCCGGCGCCGCGCAGCCCGGCCAGGGCGATGCGGGCCAGCGCCCCGGCCAGCGTCAGGCCCAGCAGCGCATTGCCGACCAGCACCGGGACATGGCCGGGTTCCCCCGGCAGCGGCAGCAGGCTGGCCGAGGCCGCCACCGCCGTGCTCAGCGCTGCCGCCAGCGGCAGCCGCCCCAGCATCCGCCGCGTCTCCAGCAGGGCATCCCGCCGGTAGAAGCCGAGGGCATAGAGGAACAGCAGCCAGAGCGCCGGATAGGCCAGCAGATGCGCCGGGTCGGGCCGCGCCTCCGCCGGCAGGACCGCCAGCGCCTGCAGCAGCCAGGCCATGGCCGCCATCAGGTCCAATGCGAAAAGCAGGGTCGCGGCATCCAATTGCGCGCCGCGCGCGGCGCTCTGCCGGGCCGGCGGCGCAATCAGGGCGTCGGTGGTCATGCAGGGGCTGTCCTGGCCGGGAACCCGCAGGTTTCGACGGTTCCGATGACCGATCCCTTAATGGGCGATCTTGCGCGGTCCCGCTTCATGTCACGGTTGCGAAACTGGGGCGCCGCCGCGGCCCGCGGATCGGGGTCACAGCCAGGCGCCGCGCGCCGGCAGCCTGCGCCATCGGCGCCCCGGCAGCCAGGCTGTCCGCCCGGGCGTGCCTGCGGCTCCGGGCTTGGCGCGGCGATCGGCGCGGCCGCGGCAGGGACGCGGGCCGCCAACGCCTCCTCGGCCCCTGCGGCGGGGGCGGGACCTGCCGCCGGGGCTGTCAGGGTGGCCGGCGGGAAGCGGCCCCGTGCCCGAGGTCAGGTCCAGTCCCGGCTGACCAGTTCCATCCCGTGGCGCCCGAAATACATCTGGCGCCTGTCCTCGTCGATCTCGTGGATGTACCGGCCCTCGTGCCGCATGTCCTCGAATGTCCTGGCGCCGTCGGCCGGCGTGAAGATGAAATGCGCGCGGCCATCCTCGCTGCCGCTGTTGCGCCAGCCATGCACCGAGCCCCGCGGGATGAACACCCAGGCCCCCGCTGTGACGCGGTGGGACGCCGCCCCGAGCCGGACGGTGAACTCGCCGGACACGATGTGGATGACCTCGTCCGAGGTGTGGTGGATGTGCAGCGCCGTGCGGCCGCCGGGCGGGACCACCTCCTCGAACACCGCGATCCTGCCCCCGGTCTGCTCGGCGAGGAGCTTGAAGATGGTGGGGCGCCCCTGCTGCATGTCCCAGACCGGGCCTTCATGCGCTGCGACGACGAAGCCCGCAGAACCGCCTGCCATGCTGGTTCCTCCCCTGGCCGCCTTCGGCGCGGCGGCGGATCGCCCAGCCCTATCACGGATCGGATCGCAGCCGGGAGACGATGACGCCGGCCTGGACACGTCCCGGCGGCCGCGCGCCGGGTCGGATGGCCAAGCCGGGCAGCCCTGGGCCAGGCCGGACCGGCGAAGCGCCATCCCGTGCCGCCGCCGCGGCAAGCCGGCCCGCGCGCGGTCGTCCGATCCCGCCGGCCATGGCGGGCCCCGCTGTCAGGGCGGCGTGGCGCGCCGCGCCGGCCCTGCCGCGACGGGCGCTATTTCAGCTTCCGCTTCAGGAACCGCCGCACCTGCCGCAGGCCAAGCGCGACGAGCACCGCCACCACCGGGATCGCCACGCCCGTCACCAGGTCCGGGTCGACCTTGCCGCCGCCGGCCTTGATGCCCTTCGCCACATAGCCGACCAGCCCGACCACGTAGTAGGTCACGGCGGCGATCGAGAGCCCCTCCACCGTCTGCTGCAGCTTCAGTTGCTGCTGCGCCCGGCGGTTCATGGAGGCCAGCACCTCCTGGTTCTGCCGCTCCCGCGTCAGGTCGACGCGGGTGGAGAGCAGGCCGGTGGCGCGGGCGACGCGGCGGGACAGCGCATCATGCCGCGCCGCCACCGCCCGGCAGGTGTTCATCGCCGGCGCCAGCCGCCGCTCGGTGAACTCCCGCAGGGTCTGCACGCCCTCGATCCGCACCTCGCGCAGCTCGGCGATGCGGCGCTGCACCAGCTCGTAATAGGCATCCGCCGCACTGAAGCGGTAGAGCGACTCCGCCTCCCGCCGCTCGACCTCGGCGGCCAGCGCGGTCAGCCGCTCCAGCAGCTCCGGCTCGTCCGCCTCGCCGGCCTGGACCAGGGAGTTGGTGATCTCCGCCAGCGCCTGCTCGCTGCGGGTCAGGAAGGGCGCGATCTCCCGCGCCATGGGCAGCGCCAGCAGCGCCATCATCCGGTAGGTGTCGATCTCCAGCAGCCGCTGCACGTAGCGGCCGGCCTGCCGCGGCGACATGCCGGAATCCATCACCAGCATCCGGCTGAAGCCGCCGGTATGGATGCGGAAATCCGTGTAGGCCTGGGCGGTCCCGCCGGCCAGCAGCCCGCCCGCCAGCACATTGCCGGCGAACAGCCGGTCGGCGATGGCATCCGGGTCGGGCGGCCCCTCCTCCCCCGGCAGCAGCGCGACATGCGCCGCGACGATCAGCTGCCCGGGCAGCGCCGCCACCCAGTCCGGCGGCACCGCGGCGATCGCCGGCTCGGCGAAGGGGTCCGCGCCGGCGCCGGGGGCGATGAACATCACCCGGTGGAACTCGGTATGGCTCTCCCATTTCAGCCGGTAGGGGCCGAACTCGGCGCTGAAATGGCTGGCGCCCGGCAGCGGCGGCGTCACCGCGCTGCGCCGCGCCAGCTCCACCACCGCCTCCCAGGACGCATCGCGCCGCACCGGGTCGTGCAGCAGCGCCAGGTAGGAGATACGCATGGGCGCCGCCATCGCCTCGGGCGGGCGCGCATGCACCTCGTCGTTCAGCTCCAGCCGCTGCGGGAAGGACGGGGGCAGGATCATGCCGTCTCGGCCGCCATCACGCCCATCTCCTCCGCCAGGCGCCGGATGATGCCGGCGACCTCCGCCGGCCGTTCCTCATGCGCCAGGTGCCCGAGCGCCGGCAGGTCCAGGATGCGGACATCCGGCAGCAGCCGCTTCAGCCGCCGCGCATCGGATGGCGGCACGGTGCGGTCATGCCCGCCCACCACCAGCACCAGCGGCACGGCCAGCCGCGCCAGGTCGCGCAGCAGCGGCCGCAGCTCCCAGTTCGCCATCATCCCCAGCGCCGCCGCCACATGCCCGGGCCGGCGCACCAGCCGGCCGTAGAACTCCACCCCCTGCGGGTCGACCGTGCTGCCGGTGTCGCGCAGCAGCCGCTCCACCAGCCCGCGGTCGCCGGCCCGCCAGGCGAAGAACCAGGGCACCGCCGGCACCCCGGCCAGCATGCGGGCGATGGGGGAGAAGAGCTGCCCGGCGATCCCCTCGAAGGGCAGCAGCGCGGCGTTGAGGCCGACCAGCGCCCGCGGCGCCATCGTGCCGTCCAGCGTCATCCGGGCGGTCACCGCCGCGCCGGCGGAATGCCCGGCCGCCAGCATGGGCTTGAGGTCGAGCGCCCGCAGCAGCGCCGCGACGCCGCGCGCCATGCCGGGCAGGGAAAGCCCCTCGGCGCGCGGCCGCTCGGTGAAGCCATGGCCGGGCAGGTCGGGGGCGACGACGGTGAAGTCCCGCGCCAGCAGGGGCAGCAGCCCGCGCCAGGAATGGGTGGCGGCGCCGGTGCCATGGAGGAGGAGCAGGACGGGCCCCTCGCCCGCCACCTGGACGTGCCAGCGCAGCCCGCCCGCCGCGACGAAGCGGCTCTGGGCGCGGTTCGGCCAATCGCGCGGGAGGTCGGCCGGGTTCATCCGGCAGGGAGGAGGACCCCGCCCCCCTCCACCCCCCGCCGGCGCCAGGGCCCGGCCGCGGCCCCCGCCATCGGGGCCTGCCGGCGACGCGCCGCGACGCGTCCCGCCTGGCCTCCCGCGTTTCGCCGGCATCCCTGGCCGTGCCGATGCCGCCGGCCTCCGCGGCCCCCGCATGCTGGCCGGGCCGGGACATCCCCGGCCGATCCCTCGCCGGCCCCGTCGCCGGCGCGCCCCGGTCCGGGCCTCATGCCGCCTCGGCCCGCACGGCGCGGGAGAGCGTCGCGGCGTCGGCATAGGGCAGCGCGAGGTACCTGGCCCCCATCTCTGCCGCCAGGCGGCGGCCGGCCTCGGCCGGGCGCGGCGAGACATCGACCAGCACCGCGGCGACCTTCGCCGCGCGCAGGGCCCGCGCCGCCTCCAGCGCCTCCGCCTCCGCCCGCGCCCGGCCGCCGGCGCCGTCCCGCGCCACATTGGCGCGGCCATCGGTCAGCACCACCAGCAGCGGGGTCTGGCCCTTCCGCCGCACCGCCTCGGCCAGGGCCAGGGCGGCATCCAGCGCCGCCGCCACCGGCGTGCCGCCGCCGCCCGGCAGCCCGGCCAGGCAACGCCGGGCCCGCACCAGGGAACTGGTCGGCGGCAGCAGCAGCTCCGCGCCCGTGCCACGGAAGGCCAGCAGCGCCACCCGGTCGCGGCGGACATAGCAATCCGCCAGCAGCAGCTCGACGGCGCCCTTCGCCTCCGCCAGCCGGTGCAGCGCCGCGGAGCCGGAGGCATCCACCGCGAAGATCGTCGCCGTCTCGCTGCGCTGGCGGAAGCGGCGGATCCGCAGGTCGTCCTTCCGGACCTCGATCCGCGCCCCGCTGCGCCCGCGCAGCCGCTGCCAGGGCGCCGCCGCCCGCAGCGTCTCCACCAGGGCCAGGCGGGCGCCGCCGCGCGGCTCCCCGGCCCGGCTGCCGATCGGCCGGCCG
>NZ_SMOA01000178.1 GCF_004353985.1 Paracraurococcus ruber
GGCCTGCGCGGGCGACCGGCTGCGCGGGCCGCCCTGCCGTCCGGCGTGCGCGGCGCCGCCGCGCCGCGATCCGCCCTAGCCGGCGCGCAGGAAGGCCGCCGCCCGCTCCCCGATCATCAGCGCCGCCGGCTGGATGTTGGAGGACGGGACCAGCGGCATGACGCTGGCATCGGCGATGCGCAGCCCCTGCACGCCCTTCAGCCGCAGCCGGCTGTCCACCGGCGCCAGCGCATCCTCTCCCATCCGGGCAGTGCCGCAGGGGTGGTACACGGTGCCGCCGTCGCGGCGGATATGGGCCAGGATCTCGTCGTCGCTCCGCTGCGCCGGCCCGGGGGTCAGCTCCTCCTCGATCAGGGCCGCCAGGGGCGACATGGCGGCCAGGCGGCGGCCATACTTCACCGCCTCCACCATCAGGTGCTGGTCGTAGGCGGCTTCCAGGTAGTTGGCGCGGATCACCGGCTTCGCGTCCGGGTCGGGGCTGCGCAGCGTGATCGTGCCGCGGCTCTCGGGCCGGCAGAGGCTGCCGCTGAACATGAAGCCGGGATGCGGGTCGGTGCCCTGGTCGTAGTTCGTGACGGTGAAGTTCACGAATAGGTACTGCATGTCCGGCTCCTCGGCGCCGGGCAGCACGCGGGCGAACAGGTTGGCCTCCGCCGCGCCGATGCTCATCGGCCCGCGCCGGTCGAAGGCGTAGCGCGCCGCCATGCGCAGCTTGCCGAGCGGGCTGCGCATCATCTCGTTCACCGTGCCGCAGGGCTTCACGCGGAAGCGCAGGCGCTGCAGGAAATGGTCCTGCAGGTTGGCGCCCACGCCCGGCGCGTGCAGCCGCGTGCCGATCCCCATCTCCTGCAGATGGGCGCCGTCGCCGATGCCCGAAAGCTGCAGGATGTGCGGCGTGCCGATCGCCCCGGCGCTCAGCACCACCTCCCGCCGCGCCTCCCAGCGCTCCAGCCCCGCCGGGCCGCGCACCAGCGCGCCGGTGCAGCGCATGCCGTCGAACAGCAGGCGCTGGATGGTCCGGTCCGGCATCACCCGCAGGTTCGGCCGCGCCAGGGCGGGCTTGAGGAAGGTGTCGGCCGAATGGCTGCGCTTGCCGCGCCGGATGTTCAGCGGCATGGGCCCGACGCCTTCGTGCCAGGCGCCGTTGAAGTCCTTCACCCGCTTGTGCCCCATGGCCAGCGCGGCGGCGATGAAGGCCTGCGCGCCGGGGGAGGTGTGCCGCGCCTCGGAGGTGTGGATCGGCCCCTCGGTCCCCCGCTCCTCCGAAGGCTCGCCGGCCCAGGTCTCCAGCTTGCGGAAGAAGGGCAGGCAGTCGTCATAGCCCCAGCCGCGGGCGCCGGACTGCGCCCAGCGGTCGTAGTCGCGCGGGCTGCCGCGCAGGAAGACCAGGCCGTTCACCGCGCCGGAGCCGCCGACCACCTTGCCGCGCGGCCAGTGGATGCTGCGGCCGTCGAGCCCGGGCTCGGCTTCGGTATGGAAGCGCCAGTCGTATTTCCCGCTGGCATAGAGCCGGGCGAAGCCGGCGGGGATGCGGATCCAGGGGTCGCGCCAGGCGGCCGGCCCGGCCTCGATCAGCGCCACCTGCATGCCGCTGTCCTCCGACAGCCGCGTGGCGATGATGCAGCCGGCCGAGCCGGCGCCGAGCACGAGGATGTCGGTGCTGTGCACCGCCGCGACCTGGTCGCGCTGCGGCAGCCCTTCGGGCATGCGACGCCTCCTTCCCTTCCCTTGCCCGGCAGGATGGCACGCGGCGCGGATGGAGTCTGCATGGCGTCCCCGGGCACTGGCCGTTGCATTCGCATGCCCGCAGGGGGCTGGCGATCCCGAGGCAAGCGAAGCGAGGGGACAGGGGGCCAGGGGATAGGGGCCAGGGCACAGGGGGAGGGCCTTGGCCCGCCGCGCCGCGGGTGCGCGGCGACGTCGCGCGGCGACGCCGGCGGGACCCCGTGGCGCCGGGCGCCGTCCGGCGCCTTCGCGTCTCCCCGGGCCGCGGCGTCAGTCCGGGCGGATATCGGCGGCGCGGATCAGCCCGCCCCACATGGCCGTCTCCTCCTCCAGCAGCCGCCGCAGCGCGGCGGCGTCGCCAGGGGCGATGACCACGCCGCTTTCGGCCATGCGGGCCTGCAGCGCCGGGTCCCGGGTGGCGGCGGCCAGCGCCGCCTCCAGCCGCGCCAGCACCGGCGCCGGCGTGCCGGACGGCGCGAACAGTCCCTGCCAGAACACCACGTCGAAGCCCGGCAGGGCGGCCGCCACCGGCGGCAGGTCCGGCAGCAGCGCGCTGCGCTCGGCCGAGGAGATGGCGAGGCCGCGCGTGCCCTTGTCCTGCAGGCTCGGCAGCGCTTCCAGCACCGCCTGGAACATCGCCTGGATGCGCCCCGCCCGCAGGTCCAGCAGCGCCGGCGCGCCGCCGCGATAGGGGATGTGCGTCACCTCGATCCCCGCCCGCTGGGCGAACAGCGCCTGCGCCAGGTGGTTCACCGCCCCGGTGCCGCTGCTGCCGAAATTGAGCTTCCCCGGATTGGCCCGGCACCAGGCGATCAGCCCGGCGGTGTCCTGCACCGGCAGGGCGGGATGGACATGCAGCACGAAGGCGGTGCGGAACACCATGCCGACCGGCGCCAGTTCCTTCAGCGGCTCCCGCGGGGTCAGGTTGGGCTGCAGCGCCGGGTTGATCGCCAGGGTGGAGGTGCCCATCAGCACGCTGTAGCCATCCGGCCTCGCCTGGGCGACCGCGGTGGAGGCGACCGAGGTGGCGGCCCCCGCCCGGTTCTCCACCACCATGGGCACGCCCAGTTCGCGGCCCATGCGGTCCGCCACCGCCCGGCTGGTGATGTCGGTCACCCCGCCCGGGGCATAGCCCGAGACGACGGTGATGGCGCGGGCCGGGAAGCCCTCCGGCGCCTGGGCGGCGGCCAGGGCGGGCAGCAGCAGGGGCGGCACCCCCAGCAGGGCGCGGCGGCGGAACATGGCGGTCTCCCGGAAGCGTTTCGGGCAGGCTGGCCGTGCCCCGGCGGGGGATCAAGCCCCGGCAGCCGCAACATGCTTGTCATCGAAGCATCATCGGCCCGTCACCGGCCGCCCGTATAGCCCGCGCCAGAACGGGGGATGCCGATGCTCGAGCTGCAGGGCCTGACGCGGCGCTTCGGGGCCGTGACCGCGGTGGATGCCGTGACGCTGTCCGTGCCGGCCGGCCAGATGGTCGGCGTCATCGGCCGGTCGGGCGCCGGCAAGTCCACGCTGCTGCGGATGATCAACCGGCTGACCGACCCGACCGAAGGCCGGGTGCTGCAGCATGGCCGCGACGTCACCGCCCTGCGCGGGGCGGAGCTGCGGCGCTGGCGCACCGACTGCGCCATGATCTTCCAGCAATTCAACCTCGTCCCCCGGCTCGACGTGCTGACCAATGTCCTGGTCGGGCGGCTGAACCACCTGCCCGGCTGGCGCGCCCTGCTGCGGCTGTGGCCGGAGGCCGACCGGGCCGTGGCCCTCTCGGCGCTCGACCAGTTCGACATGGCCCGGCTGGCGGCGCAGTCGGCCGGCAGCCTGTCGGGCGGGCAGCAGCAGCGCGTGGCGATCGCCCGCGCCCTGGTGCAGGAACCCAGCATCATCCTGGCGGATGAGCCGGTCGCCTCGCTCGACCCGCGCAATGCCCGCCTGGTGATGGATGCGCTGCAGGACATCAACCGGCGCTACGGCATCACCGTGCTGGTGAACATCCATTCGCTCGACCTCGCCCGCGCCTATTGCGGGCGGCTGGTCGGGCTCGCCGCCGGGGGGCTGGTCTTCGACGGGCCGCCCGAGGCGCTGACGGACGCCGCCGCCCGCCAGCTCTATGGGCTGGAAGCGGCCGAGGCGGTCGGCACCGCCGCCCCGCGCGTGCCGGTCATCGCCTGACCCCACCCCTGACGGAGACCCGCACCATGTTCCGCCGCCGCCACCTGCTGGGCGCCGCCGCCGCGCTCGCCGCCACGCCCGCGCCCGCCCAGTCCTGGCGCGGGCAGTTCCCCGAGCTGGTCTTCGCCGTCATCCCGGCGGAGAACGCGCAGGGCGTCATCAACCGCTACACGCCCTTCACCGAACACCTGGCCCGCGTGCTGGGCACGAAGGTGACGCTGCGCGTCGCCAACGACTACGCCGCGGTGGTGGAAGGCCAGCGCGCCGGCAACATCCACATCGCCGCCTACGGGCCTTCCGCCTTCGCCCGCGCCCTGATGACCGGCGCGCAGATCGAGGCCTTCGCGATCGAGGTGAACCAGGACGGCAGCAAGGGCTACTACTCGGTCTTCTACGTCCGCAAGGACAGCCCCTTCCAGAAGATCGAGGACCTGCGCGGAAAGAATCTCGGCCTGGTCGATCCCAACTCCACCTCCGGCAACAACGTGCCGCGTTTCGCGATGAACCGGATGGGGATCAACCCCGAGCAGTTCTTCGGCCGCGTGGTCTATACCGGCAGCCACGAGAATGCGGTGATCGCGCTGCAGCAGGGCACGGTGGACGTCGCCGCCAACTGGTGGAACGACGAGCAGGAGAGCAACCTGCTGCGCATGGCGCGGAAGAACATGGTGAAGGCGGAAGATTTCCGCATCATCTTCCGGTCCGACCAGATCGTGAACTCCCCCATGGCCTATCTGGCGACCCTGCCGGCCGAGCTGAAATCGGCGATCCGCGCCGCGGTGCTGGACCTGCCGCAGCGCGACCCGGCGCTGTTCGAGCGGCTGACCGACGGCAAGCAGCGCCCCTGGGAGCCGACCGACAACGCCGCCTACCAGCCGATCATCGAGCTGAACCGCTTCGTGGACGGCCTGCGCCGCCAGCGGAGCTGAGCGATGCGGGCGGGCGGCGCGCAGCTGATCCGGCTGCCCTCGGACCAGCTCGCGCCGCTCGCCGCGGCCTATGGCCGGGTGCGCGCGGCCGAGAAGCGGCGGATGCTGGTCACCGGCCTCGTCGTGCTCGGCCTGCTGCTGCTCAGCGGCTGGGTGGTGGACGCGGATCCGCTGCTGCTGTGGGAGAAGGGCGGCAACTTCCTCGGCTATTTCGACCGGCTGCTGACGCTGGAAGCCGGCGCCCTGGCCGGCCAGCGGGTCTGGCTGGATCCGGCGGAATGGTTCTGGGGCCTGCCGGACTGGCTGTCCAAGCTCGGCGACACGGTGCTGATCGCCTATGTCGGCACCCTGCTGGGGGCGACCGGCGGCTTCCTGTTCGGCCTGCTGTCGGCCGACAACATCGTGCGCAGCCGGCCGCTGCGCTGGGGCGTGCGGCGCTGCCTGGAATTCTGCCGCACCGTGCCGGAGATCGTCTTCGCGCTGATCTTCGTCATCGCCTTCGGCCTCGGCCCGCTGCCGGGCGTGCTGGCGCTCGCCATCCACACCTTCGGCGCGCTGGGCAAGCAGTTCTCCGAGGTGGTGGAGAACATCGACATGAAGCAGGTTGAGGGGCTGGAGGCGGCGGGCGCCGGCTGGCCGCAGATGGCGCGCTTCGCGGTGGTGCCGCAGGTGCTGCCCGGCTTCCTGTCCTACGCGCTGCTGCGCTTCGAGATCAATGTGCGCGGCGCCGCCGTGCTGGGCTTCGTCGGCGCCGGCGGCATCGGCCAGGACCTGATCGAGGCGATCCGCAAATTCTACTACAACGACGTCTCGGCGCTGCTCGTGCTCATCATCCTGACCGTCGTGCTGATCGACACGCTGACCGGCGAGGTCCGCCGCCGCCTGATCACCGGGGCAACGCCATGACCGCGCCGCGGCCGCAGGCGCTGCGCGCCGATGCGCTGGCCCGGCTGCCGGCGCTGCGCCTCGCGCATCCCGGCGTGTTCCGGGCGGTGACGCCGGGGCGCGTCGGCGTCGTCCTGGCGCTGCTGCTCGGCACGGCGCTGCTCGGCCTCGGCATCTGGCGGCTGGAGATCGAGCCGGCGCGGCTGCTCTCGGGCTTCGGCCAGCTGCTGCATTTCCTGACGCTGATGCTGCCGCCGCAGCCGGACTCCTGGGCGCAGGTCCGCACCGTCCTGCACGGCCTGGCGGAGACGCTGGCCATCGCCTTCCTCGGCACCCTCGTCGCCGCGATCCTCGCCTTCCCGCTCGGCCTGCTGGCGGCGCGCAACACCACGGTGAACGCGGTGGTGCGCTTCCTCTCGCGCCGGGTGCTGGACGGCATCCGCGGCGTCGACGAGCTGATCTGGGCGCTGATCTGGGTGAGCGTCGTCGGGCTCGGCCCCTTCGCCGGCGTGCTCGCCATCATCACCGCCGATATCGGCATCTTCGGCAAGCTGTACTCGGAAGCGATCGAGGCGGCGGACCGGAAGGCGGAGGAAGGCGTCATCGCCTCGGGCGGCAGCCGCCCCGCCCGCATCGGCTTCGGCATCCTGCCGGAAGTGCTGCCGGTGATGGCCGGCCAGGGCCTCTACTGGTTCGAGAGCAATGTCCGCTCCTCCACCATCATCGGCATCGTCGGCGCCGGCGGCATCGGGCTGATCCTGGCGGAGATGATCCGCACGCTGGAATGGCCGGTGGTGTCCTTCATAGTCGCGCTGATCCTGGTGATGGTCGCGGTGATCGACGCCATCTCCGGCCGGCTGCGGCGAAGGCTGATGGGCGTCTGACGGGCGCGTCACGAGGGGGTCCGCCGTCCCCCTCGAACTCCCCCTGCCAGGGGTCAGGCGCCCCCTGGACCGTCCTCAGTCATCGCTGCCCGAGCGGCCCTCGATGGGGCCCTTCGGGCAGCGATGAAACCTGTGCCGGGGCCCGGGGCCTCGCCTGAGGCCCCGGCGGGGAGGGTCCGGGAGGGGCAAGCGGCCCTCCCGCGCCGGCGCCTACCGCCTTGGCGGATCCGGCTGCGCGGTCGCCGGGTCCTCCGGCCAGTTGTGCCTCGGGTAGCGCCCGCGCATGTCCTTGCGCGCATCCAGCCAGCCGCCCTTCCAGAAGCCCGCGAGGTCGCCGGTGACGGCGATGGGCCGGCCGGCCGGCGACAGCAGCGCGACCTGCAGCGGCACGCGCCCATCCGCCAGGCGGGGCAGGGAGGCCAGGCCATACAGGTGCTGCGCGCGCGCCTCCAGCGTCGGCACCTCCCGCGCATAGTCCACCGCGGCGCTGCGGCCGGCCGGCAGCGGGATGCGGGCTGGCAGGGCGGCGTCCAGCCGCTGGCGGCGGTCCCAGGCCAGGGATTGCAGCAGCAGGTCGGGCAGGTTCAGACCCGAAAGCTCCGCCAGCCTCGTCATCCCGTGCAGGTGCGGCGCCAGCCAGTCCTGCACCGTGGCGATCAGGGCGGCCTCCGACAGGTCGGGCCACTCCGCGCCGTCTGTCTTCCGCATCCAGCCCACCCGGGCCTGCGCCTGCCGCGCCGCATCGGTCCAGGGCAGGTCGCGCAGCCCGCGCTCCGCCACCGCCGCGGCCAGCGCGGCGGCGATGGCGGCCGGGTCGGCATGCGGGATCGGCGCGTCCTCCAGCACCAGCGGGCCGAAGCGCAGGCGGCGGCGGGCCTGCACCGCGCCGCTCCGCGCATCGAAGCCAGCGCCTTCCTCGCGCACGAAGCGGTCGGGGAAGCGCGCCTCCAGCGCCGCGCGGTCCAGCGGCGCGGCCATGCGGATGCGCGCCTCCGTCCCCTGCAATTCGAGGTCGGCCACCGCCAGCAGCGGCGACTTGGACAGCGGGTCGGTCGCCGCCAGCCTGGCGCCCTGGCCGCTCGCCAGCCGGAAGGCGCCGGCCATGACGCCGCGCATGGCGGCGATGCGGTCGGGGAAGCCGGCGGCCAGCAGCGCGCCGGGGTCGCCTTCGGGATAGGTGCCGCCATGCACGCCCAGCCGCCGCCGGTGCAGCGCCGCGGCGCGGCGGATGCGCTGGATGGCGGGGCGGTCGGCATTCGGGTGGTCGCCGCCATGCAGCAGGTCCAGCCGCAATCCGATGTCACTGGGCGCCTCGCGGCCCCGGATCGGGTCGCGCTCCTCCAGCAGCGCGGCGAGGTCGGCGGCCATGGCCTTCTCCCCCTCCGTCTCCGCCGCCGCCAGCATCCGCGCCAGCCGGGGATGGGTGCCGAGGCGGGCCATGCGCCGCCCGGTCGGCGTCACCCGCCCGTCGCGGTCCAGCGCATCCAGGTCCCGCAGCAGCGCCCGCGCCGCCGCCATGGCGCCGGCCGGCGGCGGGTCCAGCCAGGCCAGCGCGCCAGGCTCCGCCCCCCAGGCGGACAGGTCCAGGGCGAGGCCCGAAAGCTCCTCCTCCAGGATCGCCGGCCGGTCCTGCGGCGCCAGGCCGCGATGCAGCGCCTCCGACCACAATCGGATGGCGACGCCCGGGGCGGTGCGGCCGGCGCGGCCGGCCCGCTGCTCGGCGGCCGCCTTGCTGATGCGCACGGTGACGAGGCGGGAGAGGCCGGTCGCGGGATCCAGCCGCGGCGCCCGGCGGAAGCCGCCATCCACCACGATCCGCACGCCGGGCACGGTGAGCGAGGTCTCGGCGATGCTGGTCGCCAGCACCACCTTGCGGCGCGGCCCGGGATTGAGCGCCAGGTCCTGCTCGGCCGGCGGCATCTCGCCATGCAGCAGCCGGATATCGGCCTCGATCCCCGACAGGCGCTCGGCGGTGCGGCGGATCTCGCCCCAGCCGGGCAGGAAGGCCAGCACGTCGCCCGCATGCGCCCGCAGCGCGGCGCGGATGGCGCCGGCCATCGCCTCCGGCAGGTCGCGCGGGTCCTGGATGTCGCGCGGCCGGTGCTCCACCGCGACCGGGAAGGCGCGGCCCATGCTCTCGATGGTCGGCGCCGCCGCCTCGCCCCCCAGCAGCCCGGCGAAGGCGCCGCCATCCAGCGTCGCGGACATCGCCAGCAGCCGCAATTCCGGCCGCAGCGCCCGCTGCAGGTCGAGGCAGAGCGCCAGCGCCAGGTCGGTGTCGAGGTTGCGCTCATGCGCCTCGTCGAACAGCACGCCGGCCACGCCCTCCAGCCCCGGGTCGGACTGCAGCCGGCGCACCAGCAGGCCTTCCGTCACCACCTCCACCCGCGTGCGGTCGGACACGGCGCGGTCCAGCCGCGTGGCGAGGCCGATGGTCCCGCCCGGGGCCCCTTCCCCCAGCAGATCCGCCATGCGGCGGGCGGCGGCGCGGGCGGCCACCCGGCGCGGCTCCAGCACCAGCAGCTTGCGGCCTTCGGCCCAGGGCTCCTGCATCAGCACCAGCGGGGCCAGCGTGGTCTTGCCGGCGCCGGGCGGGGCGATCAGCACGGCATTCGGCCCGGCGCGCAGGGCGGCGGTCAGCGCCGGCAGCGCCTCGACGATCGGCAGGTCGGGCACCGGTGGGACGGGCGGCATGGCGCCTGGCATAGGGGCGACGCGGCGAAATGTCACAGGCCGCGGGGCGATGCCGCGGCTCCGGCGGGGACGGCGGGGCGGCCGCAGGGGCCGCCGCGCCGCGGGGTCCTGCCGGCCGCATCATCGCGGCGTGGCGGAGGGGCGGAGGGGCGGGGCGGCGTCGGCCAGCCCGGGCCGGGCGGTGGCGGCGGGCCTGGCGGCGCATGCCCCCCATGCCCGGATGGCGGGATCAGGCCGAGGATCGGATGGGGACGCCGCCGCGACGGGCTGGCCCGGTGGGCGCGGCGGGACGGGCCGGCGACGGGCCCGCGCGCCGCGCCCGCCTCTGCTCCCCTATTCCTCCTCGTCGAGGTCGAGGAGGAAGACGGCGAAATCGTCCGGGTCCTCGCCCGCCGTGCCGTCCTCCTGCGCATCCTTCAGGCCCTCGCGCCAGCGGGCGGCTTCCGCCGCATCGGCGGCGCGGACGGAGAGCGGCGCCTGCCCGTCCCAGACCGGCTGGCCGCCGGATTCGAATTCCTGCAGGTCCGGGCCGATCAGGGAGGTGGCGAGTTCCGTCGCCGCCTCCTGGTCCTCCTCCGCGAAGACGAGGACGGGCCGGCCGCCGACGAGAACGGTGAACAGCGCCATGGCGTGCGGCCCCTGCTCTCGACGGCCGGTCAGCGCCGCCGGGCCGGGCCGGGGGCGGCGGCGGCCGACAGCAGGGTACGGAAAAGATTGCCTCGCATCGGATTTCCCCTGTTGCGACGGCGCCGGCACGACAGAAGGCTCTCACCACGCCGCCCGCCGAAGGTTCGTCACGCGTTTCTAGACCCTTAACGCAATTCGAAAATCGTCGCAAATTTAGATATATGCATGCGTAACGATGGACATGTTCCAGATCCGGTCCTTGGGCGCCGGGCCGAACGGGTCTATTCCTGCCGCCATGCCCCGCCTGCTGCTCGCCGCGCTGCTGCTCCTCGCCTCCGCCTGGGGGGCGGCCTGGGACAACGCCACGCAGGCGGCGGAAAGCGCCGCGGTGCGGTCGCCGCGGGCGACCGCCACGCTGGTCGCCGCCGCCCGCGCCGTCGCCCCCGGGGACGCGGTGGAGCTCGGCCTGCGGCTGCGCCTCGCGCCCGGCTGGCACAGCTACTGGCGCAATCCCGGCGATGCCGGCGCCCCGCCCGAGGTGGCGGTGCTGGCGCCGGCGGGCGCGGCGGCGGACCCCATCCGCTGGCCGGCGCCGAAGCGCATCCCGACCGGGCCGCTGGTCTCCTTCGGGTATGAGGGGGAGGTGCTGCTGCCCTTCCGCCTGGTGCCGCCGGCCGGCCTGGCGCCGGGCGACACCCTGGCGATCGAGGCGGAGGCGACCTGGCTGGTCTGCGCCGAGGTCTGCATCCCGGAGGAGGGGCGGTTCCGCCTGGACCTGCCGGTGGAGGCCGCGGGCCGCCTCGACGGCGCCCTCGCCCCGCTCTTCACCGCGGCGGAGGCGGCGGCGCCCCGCCCCGCCCCCTGGGCGGCACGGGCGGCGCTGGCCGGTGGCGCCGGCAGCCTCACCCTGGCGGGGGAGGGCCTGTCCGCCGCCACGGTGCGCGACGCCACCTTCTTCCCTGCGGAAGGCGGGCTGCTGGACAATGCCGCGCCGCAGCGCCTCTCGCTGGCCGAAGGCCGGCTGACCCTGGCCCTGACCCGGCCGGAGGGGGCGGCGGCCCCGGCGACGCTCGATGGCGTGCTCGCCCTCACCGATGCCGCCGGGGTGCGTGCCGCCTATGCGGTGGCGGCGCCGGTCGGCGGCCCGGTGGAAGGCGCCGGCGACGCGCTGCCGCTGTGGCAGGCGCTGGGCTTCGCCTTCCTCGGCGGGCTGATCCTGAACCTGATGCCCTGCGTCTTCCCCATCCTGGCGATGAAGGCCATGGCGCTGGCGCGGCTGTCGGGCGCCGCCCGGGCGACGGTGCGGGCGCATGCCGCCAGCTACACGGCCGGCGTCCTGGCGGCCTTCCTGGCGCTGGCCGGCCTGCTGATGGCGCTGCGGGCGGCCGGCGCCGCCGCCGGCTGGGGCTTCCAGTTCACCGCCCCGGCCTTCGTCGCGGCGCTGGCCTGGCTGATGCTCGCGGTCGGGCTGAACCTGTCGGGCGTCTATGCCATCCGCGGCCCGGCGGTGGCGGGGACGGGCGGCGGCGGCCATGCCGGCAGCGCCCTGACCGGCGCGCTGGCCGTGCTGGTGGCGACGCCCTGCACCGCGCCCTTCATGGCGGCGGCGGTGGGCACGGCCCTGGCCCTGCCGGCGCCGCAGACCCTGGCGATCTTCGCCGCGCTGGGGCTGGGCCTGGCCGCGCCCTATGCGCTGCTCGGCCTCGCGCCCGGCCTGGCCGGCCTGCTGCCGCGGCCCGGCCCCTGGATGGAGCGGCTGCGGCAGGGCCTCGCCTTCCCGATGTATGGCGCGGCCGCCTGGCTGGCCTGGGTGCTGGCGCAGCAGGCCGGGCCGGACGGGCTGGCGCTGCTGCTGGCCGGCGCCGTGCTGCTGGGCTTTTCCGGGTGGGCGCTGGGCCAGGCGCAGCGCAGCGCCGGCCGCGGCCGGCTGGGCCGGGCGCTGGCGGCCGCGGCGGTGGTCGGCGCGCTCGCGCTGCTGCCGAGC
>NZ_SMOA01000179.1 GCF_004353985.1 Paracraurococcus ruber
GACCGGTCCGGCACGCAGGCCATCGGCGGCGGCCAGGCGGTGCCGCAGAACACCGCCGCCGGTGCGCCCGGCTGGGTGCAGCGCGGGCCGGACGAGGCGCCGAAGCCGGCGACGGTCGCCGCCGCCTCGCTCGGCGGCGCCGCGGCGCGCAGCACGCAGCAGGCAGGGCAGACCCGTCCCGTCACCGAGGCCGGCTGAGGGAGCGCGCACATGCCATCCGACATCCCGCGCGACGGCGACCGCAGCCTGCCCGAGCTGTTCGGCAGCCTGATCAACCAGCTCTCCACCCTCGTCCGGCAGGAGGTGCGGCTGGCCCGCGCCGAGATCGGCGAGAAGCTCGGCGATGCCAGCGGCGCCGTCACGCCCATCGCCGCCGGCGGCGGGCTGCTGCTGGGCGCGCTGATCGTGCTGCTCTTCGCCCTCGTCTCGCTGCTCGTCGCCTTCGGCATCGCCCAGGGCCTTGCCGAGCTGATCGTCGGCCTGCTGGCGGCGCTGCTCGGCTACGGGCTGGTCCGCAGCGGGCTCGCGCAGCTCAAATCCTCCAACCTCGTGCCCAGCCGCACGACCACGCAGCTCTCGCGCGATGCGCAGGTGGCGAAGGAACAGGTCCGATGAGCAGCAGCACCGATCCGGGCAACCGCTCCGCCGCCGAGATCGAGCGCGAGGTGGAGCGCACCCGCGCCGGCCTGACGAACACGCTGGAGGAGCTGCGCGAGCGCGCCTCGCCCGCCCAGCTCTTCGAGCAGGCGGTGGACTATGTCCGCAGCTCCGGCGGCAACGACATGCTGCGCAACCTGGGCGGCCAGGTGCGCGACAACCCGCTGCCGCTGCTGCTGATCGGCGCCGGCATCGGCTGGCTGATGCTGAACGGCAAGGGTGGGGGCGCGGGCGGGACCGCCGGCCACGCATCCTTTGCGGGCGGCACCCGCCTGGTCGGGGCCGGCAATGCCCGCATCCGCGTCCATGGCGGCGTGGAGGCGGATGGCGCCGGGCGCGGCAGTGTCGCGGGCGCGGCCGACCAGGCGATCGACCGCGCGGGCCAGGCCTATCGCGGCGCAGCCGATGCCGCGTCCTCGGCCGCCGGCAGCGTGCGGGATGCGGCCGGCTCGGTCGCCGACAGCCTGCGCGGCGCCAGCCAGTCCGTGGCGCAGGGCGTCGCCGATACCGGGCAGGAGCTGCGGTCGCAGGCCGGCGAGCTCGGCACGCAGGCGCGCGAGGGCGCGGCCTGGCTGCTGCGCGAGCAGCCGCTGGTGCTGGGTGCGCTCGGCCTGGCGCTGGGCGCCGCGGTGGGAGCGCTGCTGCCGGGCACCGAGGCCGAGGACCGGCTGATGGGCGAGGCCCGCGACGAGGTCGCCGATCGGGTCCAGTCGGCGACCGGCGAGGGCTATGCGCGGCTGAAGGACAAGGCCGGCGAGCACCTGGAGCGGGCGCAGGCCGCCATGAGCCAGGCGACAAGCGGCGCCGGGGAAGGCGCCGGGCGACTGGGCGAGACTCTCGCGGATGCGGCGCGCGAGACCCGCGGTGCCCTGCGCGAGGCTGCGCATGACCTGGCCGGCGAGGCGCGCAGCGCCCTGCCCACCGGCGAGCAGCAGCGGCCCAAGGTGATGCCGGAGCCGCAGACCGCGCCGCGCGGCGGCCCCGCCTGACGCGGCCGGCCTGACCGAGGGGAGCGCCGGCCATCCGGCCGGCGCCCCGTTCCGACGCCGCCGCACTGCAGCGGCCGCATGGCCGGCCCGCGGTCGCGCGGCCATCGGCGCCTCCGGATGGCGCTGCCGTCCGGACGCATCGCGGTGGGGCGGCCATGCGGCGCAGCCGCGCGCATCATCTGCGGTAACCATGATCGCAGCCGAACCGGAGGGCCTGCTCGCCGGCTGATTGGCGGGGCGCTGGCCGGCGGCGGGGCTGGTCACGGTGTCGTCTTCCGCGGCGAGGTAGGGGCCGCCCGCGGCGCTGCCGGGGGTGGATCGCATCGGTGCCGGCTTCGCCGATGGCGGCGCCCATACCGTGTCGGGACCCCGAAAGTGGCGGCGACTTCCGCGCGTTTCAGGGATCCCGGCCTGTTGCCGGCGGATGAGCATCGGTGGCTCGGCGCGCGGCAGGCGGCGCGGCTCCGGCCTGCCCGCGCCGACCCGCCGCTGGCCGCCTTGGGGCATGCCATCACGCTGGCGCGTGTGCGAGGCGCGCGCGCATCCGATGCCGCCTGCGTGGCCGGCGGCATCCGCCCGGCGCTGCCGGCGCGGCGCGCGGCAACGCCGCCCGAGTCCGCTATGGGACTCTGCGCGATCCTGCAACTTTCACCGGCGTCATCGGCATCCCGCGGCCGGCCGATACGTTGACGGGCGGAATGCGCCGGCACCCCATATCGCCGGCGCGCTGCAGGAGCACGGCATGACCAGCATACGGGATTACGTCCTGGCCCAGTTCTCGGAGGCCGCCTTCCTCGACGCGCCGGGGACGCTGCCGGCCGGCTTCACGCCGCTGACGGCGCAGCAGCTGGGCGTCGTCATCGATGCCCCGGGCGAGAGCTTCCAGAACGGCGTCTACCGCTTCGACAATGCCGCGGCGCTGGTCGGCGTCGGCACGCTCGGCGGGCTGCAGACCCTGGTCGTCGCCTTCCGCGGCGCCGATGACCGCGTGGATTCGAATGCCGTCCTGCGCGACCCGGCGACCGAATACGCCAAATTCGCCGAGCTGGTGGCGGCGGTGGACAGCTTCGCCGCCGGCGGCCAGGTGCAGCAGCTGGCGATCACCGGGCACAGCCTGGGCGGATCGCTGACGCAGCTCTACATGGCGGCGCATCCGGCCGGCACGCTGCCCGTGCCGCTGTTCGCCGACACCTTCGGGTCGCCGGGCGCGCTGGTGACGGATACGCCGGATGCCCGCATCACCAACTACGTGGTGGTGGACGACCCGGCGGTCTGGCTGGGGGAGAACCGCCAGGCGGTGGGCAATGTGCTCGGCAGCAGCGACCTGGTTGCGCGGGGCGTGGCCGACCAGGCGGCGAATGTCTTCCCCGGCCTGACCAGCGACGATGCCCGCGCCGCGGTGCCGCTGCTGACGACGAATTACGAGAATGCCGGCACCGACGTGAACCTGCCCGGCAAGGCCGGCGGCACCGGCCCGATCAGCAGCGTGGCCGGCCTGGTCACCGCCGACCCGGACCAGCACGAGATCTCGCTCTATGTGCGGGAAGTGGGCGCGCTGGCGGTCCGCACCCCGGGCAGCGGCACCGAGGCGCTGTTCGATGCCGCCTACTACCTGCGGCAGAACCCGGATGTCGCCGCCGCCGGGGTCAATGCGCAGCAGCACTATGACAGCTTCGGCTTCAAGGAAGGCCGCGATCCCTCGGCGCTGTTCAGCACCAGCTTCTACTTGGCCGGCAACCCGGACGTGGCGGCGGCCGGCGTGAACCCGCTGCAGCACTACGAGACCTTCGGCTTCAAGGAAGGCCGTGACCCCGACCCCTTCTTCGACACCAGCTTCTACCTGCAGAACAACCCGGACATCGCCGCCGCCGGCATCGACCCGCTGGTGCACTACCTGCTGTTCGGCTGGAGCGAGGGGCGCGACCCGAGCGCGGAATTCGACACCAGCAGCTACCTGGCGGCGAACCAGGACGTGGCGGTGGCGGGGGTGAACCCGCTGCTGCACTACCTGGAATTCGGCATCGCCGAGGGCCGCGTCATCGCCTGAGCCGGCGCGCGGGAGGCGCCGCCGACGGCTGCCCGGCGTGCCAGCGCCGGGCGGCCGCGGCGGACCATCCTGCGGCGGACCGGCGGTCCGCGCCGTCGGTCCCGCCCGGGCCGCGTCAGGCCGGGCGCGGATGCGCCAGGTTCATCGCCATCAGCCCGGCCGCCAGCCGGGCCAGGATGCGGGCGGCGCGCAGCCGCACCGCCGCCTGGTCCGCGGCGCCGCGGTCGCCGGCCTCCGGCACGGTGCAGCCGGCAAGCTGGATGGCGGCGCCGAGCAGCTGCGCCTCCAGCACCGCCGTCACCGCGCCGGCCGGCGCGTCGGGGCCGCATTCGGCGTCCACTGCCTCGCCGGCGCGGTCGATCTCCGCCTCCACCCGGGCGTCGTCGGCGACGATGGCCATGATTTCGGCCGGCGGGTCCGGCTCCTCGCCCTGGCGCAGCGCCAGCAGGGCCATGGCGCCGATCAACATGTGCAGCGGCCCGCCATCCCCGCCCTGGTCGGCGAAGGCGCCGAAGGCGACGGCCAGCGAGGCCTCGCCCAGCACCTCCCGCGTTTCAGCATCCATGCCGGTCATGGCTGTCACGCCGGCATCCTCCGGCGGCGGCCCGCCCGCCTCGGGCAGGCCGCCCTCGGCGCAGGCGCGGGACAGGGTGGCGAGCGCATCGAACAGGCGCTGCTCGGACGGGGCGGGCATCGGCGATCCTCCGGAACGGGTCCGCCCCAGAACGGCCGCGGCCGCCTCCGGATGCCGCGCCGCAGCCGCGGCCGGCCTGTCGCGCGGGGGTGCGGGGCCGCCATCGCGGCCGGGCGCGGCACCGCGGCCGCCGATGCATGCCGCCGATGGAGGAAGGGACGGCGGCGTGCAACGTGGCGTTCACGGGCGAACGCCGGACCGCCGCAGCCGTTCGGTCGCAGCCCGGCGTCACGCGATGGGCGCGCCGGCCGCCCCGCGATCCGCTAAGGGCCATGGGGTGCTTAGGGCCATGGGGTGCGGAGCGGGATCGCGCCGCCCGGCGTTGACGCCGTTCCGCAGCCCCGCGCACGCCCGGATGTTCGCCGCATCCTGGGCGTCGGGCGCCGGGCGTCCGGGCCAGACGTTCGGGAAAGCATGCCCATCGGCACACTTCCGGGCGCGCGCCGCCCAGGGTTGCGGCGGGCCCGGGTTCGCCGGTTGGATGCCGTCACACAGATCGAGGAGACCGCGCATGTCGGACAGCAGCACGGGGCTTTCCATCGCCATCACGCCCATGCACCGGACGGAGGAAGGAATCTGGGAATCCGGCAGCCGCGAGAATCCGCAATTCCTGCTGGTGGAGATCATCCGCGGGGAGGGCGAGTCGATCGCGCCGGTGGTGGAATGCCGCGACGAGCGGAGCGCCGCCCTGGCGGCGCGGGTGGTCGCCGGCACCATCGCCGCGCTCGGCCTGGGGGAGGCGGCGGAGGAGGAGGCGCGGATCGATGCCTTCGACGAGGTGACGGCGCAGATCCTGGCGGAGAACCCGACGCCCGAGGTGGAAGCGCCGGCCGGCGCCTGGACCGACCCGGACGATGCCGGCCCGGTGCCCGCCCCGCCGACGCATTGACCACCCCGGCGCCGGCCGGGGCCGGGCGAGGGCCGGGGCGGCCTGCGGTCACGCCCCGCGGTCATCCTCCCCGGCCGCGATCCGCGCCAGCAGCCCGGGCACCTCGGCCGGCAGGTCGCGCGCCAGGAAGCCGACCGGCCCCTGGCGCATCGCCAGGCGCTCCCCGGCCACGCCGTGCAGGAACACGGCCCAGAGCGCCGCGTCGAGCGGCGCCGCGCCGCGCGCCAGCAGGCCGGCGAGGATGCCGGCCAGGGTGTCGCCGGAACCGCTGGTGGCGAGGCCGACATTGCCCCGGGCGATGTGGAAGCTCTCGCCCTCCGGCGTGGCGACGAAGCTGCCGCCGCCCTTCATCACCACCACCGCCCGCAGCGCGGCGGCGGCGCGGCGCGCGGCGCCCAGCCGGTCGGCCAGCACCGCGTCGCGCGGGATGCCGAGCAGCGTCGCCATCTCCCCGGCATGCGGGGTGATCACCAGGCGGCCCCGCAGGCCGGGCGGCGTGGCGCCGGGGCGCAACGCCCGCAGCGCCACGGCATCCAGCACGAAAGGCACCCCGGCCCCCGCGGCCCGGGCCAACAGCGCGCCTGCCAGCGCCTCGGCGGCGTCGGCATCGGTCATGCCCGGCCCGACCAGCACCGCATCCGCCTCCTCGGCGCGCGCCGCCAGCCCCGCGGCCTCGGCGGGGGCGATGCCGCCCGCCGCCGTCTCCGCCAGGCCGATCACCCGTGCCTCCGGCATCGCCAGCGCCAGCGGGACCGCGACGCTGCGGCAGGTGGCGATGCGCACCTTGCCGGCGCCGGCCCGCAGCGTGCCCAGCGCGGCCAGCAGCGCGCCGCCCGGCACTTCCCGGCTGCCGGCGATGACCAGGGCGCGGCCGCGCGAATCCTTGTCCTCGCCCTCCTCGTGCCGGGGCAGCGGCCTGGCGCGCAGGACAGCCTCCGTCACCTCGACCGGCGCGCTCATCGGGCGCCCGCCGGCGCGTCGGGCTCGGCCGTCACCGGCGCGCCCTGCTCATGCAGCGGCGCGACGAAGTTCCAGCGCAGCAGCACCGGCCCGCCGTCCCGCCCGCGCGCCGGGTCGAAGCCGTATTCGCTGAGGCCGCAATTCGCCACGTCGCCCTCGGCATCGATGGCCAGGACCGCCTCCTCGTCGAGGCCCTCGATCAGGTAGCGGAGGCAGAGCACGACGACCTGGTGCGCGACGATCAGCACCCGCGCGCCACCATGCCGCAAGGCGATGCCGTCCATGGCGCTGCGCAGGCGCAGGATGACGTCGCACCAGGATTCGCCGCCCGGCGGCCGGTGGTAGAACTTCCCCAGCACGCGGCGGAATTCCGCCTGTTCCGGATGGTGCCGCGCGATGCCGCGGGTCGTCAGGCGGTCCAGCACGCCGAACTCCTTCTCCCGCAGCCGCTCGTCCTGCTGGAAATCGGCCGGCGCGGCGACGAGGCCGCCCGCGGCATGCATCAGGGCCGCGGTCTGCCGCGCCCGCCGATAGGGCGAGGTGAGCACGACATCGGGCCGCTCGGACTCCGGCATCTCGGCGAACCAGCGGCCGAGGGCGCGCGACTGCCGCTCCCCCAGCGCCGAGAGCGGGACATCCGCATCCCGCCCGCTGGTCTCGATATGCGTGCGCCCCGCGGACATGGCGGCGCGCCGGGCCAGGTTGCCGGCGCTCTCGCCATGCCGCACCACCCAGAGCCGTTGCGGCCAGCGTTGCTGCGTCATGCCAGCCGCAACGCGGCGGGGCGGTGGCTGTTCGCCGCGCAGCCGCGGCAGGGCGTAACCGGCCGCCCGGCGCGGCCGGCGGATCCGCCATGCCGGATCGGCCGGCTGCGGACGCTGCCGGACGCGGCCTGCCGCATTGGCGCCCGGGCCTTCGGCAACCGGACCCGGCGGATCCTGGATGGGGCGGGTGCGCGCGCCCCGGCTGCGGGCGCTGGTGGGCCACCCAGTCAGGCGCCCGCCGGAGGCGGTGCGGGCCGATCCGGCGGCTGCGGGAGGCGCGGGAGGGCACGCAACGATGGCAAGGCCGGGCTACCCCGGCGGTGCCGGATGAGCCAGGGCCGGGCCGGGGCCTTCGAGGTCTCCCGGCCCGCGCCGCGGCACCGCTGGCAGGGCGGCGCGGCTGGCGGAAGCGGAGCCGCCCGACGCCATGGCGCCCGGATCGCGGTTGCCGCAGGTCGGGTGACGCGCCGCCGCGCCCATGCCGCAGGCGCGTCGGCGCGCGCGACGGCATCAGGCGCGCCCGGACGAATGCCTGGCCGGGGCCGATCGGCGGCTTCGGCGGCGTCGAACGCGCGGGCGCGGCTTCGGCTACACGGGCTGCAACGGATGATGTTCGCCATCCGGCAGCAGTACCTCGATCGCGTCGCCGGGCCGCACCTCGCCACCCGCCAGCACCACGCCCATCACGCCGGCCTTCCGCACCAGCGACCCATCCGGCGCGCGGTCCAGGCAGGCCGCCATCAGGCCCTTCTGGAAGCGGTCCAGCTGCACGCAGGGATTCCGCAGCCCGGTCACCCGGATCTCCGCCGCGCCGATGCGCAGCCGCGTCCCGGCCGGCAGGCCCAGCAGGTCCAGGCCGCGGGTCAGCACATTCTCCCCGATCGCGCCCGGCTGCACGGCGAAGCCGCGCTCGGCCAGCTCCGCCAGCAATTCCGCGTGCAGTAGATGCACCTGCCGCAGGTTCGGCTGCGTCGGGTCGCGCGCCACGCGCGACCGATGCTTCACCCTCTCGCCCAGATGCGCGTCGCCCTCGACGCCGAGGCCCGCCAGCAGGCGGATCGAGCCCGTCACCGGCTTGCTGAAGGCGTGCGCGCCGTTGCGCGCCACCGCGACCACCACTGCCTGCATCCCGGCTCTCCTTCCCTCATCCGGCCGCGCGGTCGAAGGGATCGCGGTCCGGCGTCCAAGGCGCGCTGCGCGGTCCCGCCGGCACGCCACGGGGCCAGGCCGGGGCGGCGTGCGATCCCGGACGCAGGGCGCTGTAGCACCCCTGGCGGCAGGCCGGCATCATGCGGCGCATGAGCCCGCCCGACGCCGCCCACCGCCTCGCCGCCCATGCCGCCGGGCTGCGCTTCGCCGCCATCCCGCCCGCGGCGGTGGAGCAGGCCAGGACCTTCATCCTCGACACGCTCGGCGTCGGCATCGCCGGGTCCAGCGTGCCGGAGGCGGCGCCGCTGCGGGCCACCGCGCGCCGCTGGGGGGATGGGGAGGGGGCGCGGGTCTGGGGCACCGGCACCCGCCTCGCCCCCGGCGCCGCCGCGCTGGTCAATGCCTTCCAGGTCCATTGCCAGGAATACGACAGCCTGCATGAGGGAGCGGTGCTGCATGCCATGGCGACGCTGCTGCCGGCGCTGCTCGCCGAGGCCGAGGCACGGCCGGTCTCTGGCGCCGACCTCATCACCGCCGTGGTCGCGGGGGTGGATGTCGCCGCCAGCCTCGGCCTCGCGGCGCGGCAGGGCTGGCGCTTCTTCCGCCCGGCGACCAGCGGCGGCTTCGGCGCCGTCGCCGGCCTGGCCCGGCTGCGGGGCTATGATGCGGCGCGGACGATGGCCGCCTTCGGGATGCAGCTCGGCCAGGCCAGCGGCACCATGCAGGCCCATGCCGAGGGCAGCCCGCTGCTGCCCATGCAGATCGGCTTCAACGCCCGCGCCGCGATCCAGAGCTGCGACCTGGCCGAGGCCGGCTTCGCCGGGCTCGACGCGCCCTTCGAGGGCCGCTTCGGCTACCTGCCGCTGTTCGAGGGCGCCTGGGACTGCGCCGAGGTGCTGGACGCGCTGGGCCGCGTGTGGCGCGTGACGGAGCTGAGCCACAAGCCCTTTCCCAGCGGCCGCGCCACCCATGGCGGCGTGGATGCGCTGCTGGCGCTGCGGGCCGCGCACGGCTTCACGGCCGAGCAGGTCGAGAGCATCTCCGTCGCCGCGCCGCCGCTGATCAACCAGCTGGTCAACCGGCCGGCCCTGCCGGCGCCGGGCGCCGCCTATGCGCGGCTCTGCCTGCCCTTCGTGCTGGCCAAGCTGCTGCAGCACGGGCGGATCGAGCTGTCGCAGTTCCGCGGCGCGGCGCTGGCGGACCCCGTCACCTACGACCTCGCCCGGCGCGTGACGGTCACGCGCGTCGAGGACCCGAACCCCAACGCCCTGCTGCCGCAGGCGATGGAGGTGCGGCTGCGCGACGGCCGCGTGCTGACCCACCGCGTCGAGACCATGCTGGCCAGCCCGGCCAACCCGCTGACGCGGGAGCAGCACCTGGCGAAGTTCCGGTCCTGCTGGGCCTATGCCGCCGAACCGCTCGACCCCGCCGGCGCCGAGGCGCTGATCGGCCTGGTGGACCGGCTGGAGACGCTGCCGGATCTCGGCCCGCTGCTGGCCTGCCTCAGCCCCCCGGGCTGACGAGCCGCAGCCCGCAATGGGTGGCCAGCGGGGCGAAGTCGCGGCCGCGCTGCAGCAGCGGCACGGCGCGGGCGATGCACCAGGCGGCGATGACGAGGTCGGCCATGCCGCGGATGGTCACCCCCAGCGCCCGCAGCCGGCGATAATGGGCCGCCGCCTGCACCGCCAGCGCGTCGTCGCGCATGGTCACCAGGTCGAAGGCGCGCAGCCGCGCCTCGATCGCCCGCGCCCGCTCCTCCGAGGACGCGCCGCGCAGCACCTCCAGCAGCACGATGTCGCCGATGGCGATCGGCTCCCGCCCCGCCAGCCGCCGGAAGGCTCGCGCCTCGGGCGTCGCCGCGCCGCGCAGCACGTCGACCAGGACGCTGCTGTCGACGGCGATCAGCGGAGCGGCGCCTGCGCCCCATGCAGGCCCGAAAGCAGGTCTGCGGGCAGGTCCGCGGCGGGGTCCCGCCAGTCCGGGTCGCTGCCCCACAAGCCTTCGGCGGCCTCCCGCTGCCGGGCCAGGCGGACGATCATGCGCAACCCTTCTTCCACGGCGGCCCGCTTCGTCGGGTAGCCGCCGCGGGCCATGGCCTCGGCCATCAAGGCGTCGTCGATGTCGATGTTGGTCCGCATGCTCTGTGTGTATCGAGGTTCGTAGGGATACACAAATCGATTCAGAAGGCGATCTTCCCGAAGATCGCCGTCAGCGCCGCGAACAGCGCCCCGCCGACCAAGAAGCCGACCAGCGTGCCGTTCATGCGCACATACTGCAGGTCGCGGCCCACCCGCAGCTCGATCTTCTCGGTCACCTGGTCGGTGTTCCAGCCGGCCACCACCTGGGCGATGAAGGCCGAGAGCTGGATGCGCGCCGCCGGCAGCATGGTGACCAGGATGCGCTGCACCGCCCGGTTCAGCCGCTCCCGCGCCGCCCGGTCCTCGGCCAGCAGGCTGCCGGCATTGGCGAAGGCGCTCTCCAGCAGCGCCACCGTCCGGCCCTGCGGGTTGCCGGCATCCGCCTCCAGCGCCGCCCGCAGCCGGGTCCAGACATCGCCGAGCCAGGCGGTCACCGTCGGGTGGGTCATCGCCTGGCGCAGGGTGCGGCCGAGCGCCGCAGCGCGCTCCGGGTCGGTCTCCAGCCGGTCCAGCTCGGCGCGGACCCAGGTCTCGAAGGCCTGGCGCAGGTCGCTGTCGTCGGCCTCCATCCGCGCCAGCTCGGCATTGACCGAGGCCAGCACCCGCCCGGCCACGGCGGCCCCCAGCGCCCAGCCGACCAGCCTTCCGCCTTCCTCCCGCACCCGGGATTCGATGGCGCCACGGAGCTGGTCCTCCTTCTCCACCAGCAGGCGGCGCAGCTCGCGGATCGCCAGGTCGAAGACCTCCTGGTGGCGGCCGCCCTCGACGAGGCTGCGCAGGGCGCGGGCCGCGATGCGGGTGCCGCCCGGCCCGCCGGCCAGCCGCGGCAGCAGCCGGGCCAGCAGGCGGCGGGCGCGGCCATCCTCCAGGCTTGCCAGCAGCTTCGGCAGGGTGGCGGACAGCGCCTCCGCCGCCTGGCGGGCGGTGGCGGGGTCGGCCATGAAGCTGCGCAGGATGCCGGCGAGGTCCAGCCGGCCCAGCACCCGCTCCACCTCGGCCTCGGTGAAGACGTGGTTGGCGACGAAGCGGCCGAGGCCCTGGCCCAGCCTTTCCTTCTGCCGCGGGATGATGGCCGTGTGCGGGATGGGCAGGCCGAGCGGGCGGCGGAACAGCGCCGTGACCGCGAACCAGTCGGCGATGCCGCCGACCACGCCCGCCTTCGCGGCGGCCTGCAGCAGGTCGGTCCAGTAGCCCGGCGGCAGCCAGTAGGCGCCGACCATGATCCCGACCATCAGCACCAGCAGCAGGGTGGCGAAGGCGCGGTGCCGCCGCAGCGTGCGGCGCAGCGCGGCCTCGGGGTCGGGCGGCGCGGCGCGGCGGTCGGCGCCCTCCGGCGGGGGAAAGCGGGTCATGCGTGGCCCTTCATGCGTGCCCCTGGACGTCGCCGCCGCATTCGGGCGGCAGGGTGGCCCGGCCGCGTGGCGGCGTCCGGACGGTCATCGCCGGGCCGCGGCCGGCGACCCCGGCGGGCAGGGGCGGCCGGCGCCGGT
>NZ_SMOA01000017.1 GCF_004353985.1 Paracraurococcus ruber
GCCCGGGCGCCCCCCCACCCCCGGGGCGGCGCGGCCGACCCGCCGCGCGGCGCGGGACTTGCGCCGACCGCGCCGGTTTGCTAGGAAAATAATCCGAAACACCCCACCCATGCCTGCCAGGGCGGCGGACCGGCACCGGCAAGCGCCGCAGGCGGGCGGGCGCCGGCCGGCGCGGCGCGGCCTCCGCCCCGCCGTCCCGATCCACCCGCATGCGGGTGCGGGCCAAGGAAGCGGCCGGGGCGCGCGGCGCCGGGCCCTGGCGCATAAAACGGCTCAATTCCTCAATTCCTCAGGGGCGGCAGCGCGGATCGTGGCCTTCGGGGCCGGTTTCCGCCGGATGGGGCCGGATCGGACTCAGTGGAATTGAGCCGGTCCGGCCGCGCCCGCGCCCTGCCGGCCGGTATGGGTGGCGACCGGCCCGGTCGCCCTTTCCAGCGCCGTCGCCGCGCGAAACCTGCGGACGCCCCGGCGTCCGCAGGCCGGCATCACTGGCGCTGTGCCAGGTAGTGCGCCAGGGCGCCGATCTCCGCATCGGTCACGCCGTACATCACCGCGTTCATGTTGGTGTCGGTCCCGCGCCGCGTGCCGTCGCGGTAGCCCTGCAGCGCATGCGCCAGGAATTCCTCCCGCTGGCCGGCGATGCGCGGGACCTGGTTCTGGCCGTGGTAGTCCGCGCGGTGGCAGATGCCGCAGCGCAGCCTTTCCGAAAGCCGGGCGCCCTCCTGCGCCAGGGCCTCCCGCGGCGCCGCCCGGTCCCCCGGCACGCCCGGCGGCAGGCTGGCATAGTAGGCCGCCAGGTCCTCCACCTGCTGGTCGCTCAGCCCCTGGGACAGCTGGTTCATCGGCGCGGCATCGCGGATGCCCTCGCGGAACAGGATCATCTGCAGGGTGACGAACTCGGCCTGCTGCGCGGCGAGGGAGGGGATGCCCGGCTGGGCCGACACGCCCTGCGCCCCGTGGCAGCCGCCGCAGGACCGCGCCTCGGCCACGGCGGCGCCGCGCGCCGCATCGCCGGCGGCCCAGGCCATGGGGACGAAGGCGGCGGCGGCCAGGACGGCCGCCGCCAGCACCCTTGCGCGCCGCATCAGTTCCCGTGGGTGATGCGGTAGATGGCGCCGTTCTGCTCGTCCGAGACCAGCAGCGACCCGTCGCGCCGCACCAGCACATCCACCGGCCGGCCGAGGAAGCGGTTGTTCGCCTCGTCCCGCAGACCGGTCAGGAAGGGCTCCACGCCCGTCACGTTGCCCTGCGCGTCCAGCTTCGCCACCGCCACGTCGTAGCCCGAGAGCCTGTCCCGGTTCCAGGACCCGCGGCGGGCGATGAAGATCTGGTTGCGGTATTCCGCCGGGAAGGCGGTGCCGGTGTAGAAGCGCATGCCCAGCGCCGCGACATGCGGGCCGAGCAGCGCCGCCGGCGCGGCGAATTCGCTGCAGGTGGCCGGGCCGCTGGCGATCGCCGGGTCGCGCCAGTTGGACGCGCAATAGGGGAAGCCGTGATCCTCCCCGCTGCGGCGGATGCGGTGCAGCGTGTCGTTCGGCATGTCGTTGCCGGCCCAGTCGCGGCCGTTGTTGGTCGCCCACAGTTCGCGCGTGGCCGGGTTCCAGTCGAAGCCGACGCTGTTGCGGATGCCCTTGCCCTCGATCCGCCGGCCGGAGCCGTCCGGGTTGAAGGAGACGATGAGGGCATGCGTGTCGCGGTTGTACTCGCAGATGTTGCAGGGCACGCCGATGTTCAGGTACAGCCGGCCATCCGGCCCGAAGGCGGCGAATTTCCAGCCATGGTGCTCCTCGGTCGGCAGGCCGAAGGCGGCGGTCAGGTCGGTCGGGGCGCCGGGATTGTCGAGCTTCCCTTCGATGCCGTCCCAGCGCAGCACGCGGTTGATGGCGACGACATAGAGCGCGCCGTCGCGCACCGCGATGCCGTTCGGGTTGTTGAGCTGGCCGGCGACGGTGCGGACCTGGCGCTGGCCGCCCTGGTCGCTGATGGCATAGACGCGGCCGATGGCGCGGGTGCCGACGAAGACGGTGCCGTTCGGGCCTTCCGCCATCATGCGGGCTCCCGGCGCGCCATGCGCCCAGAGCTCCACTTTGAAGCCGGCCGGCACCTTCAGCGCCGGCAGCGGCAGCTGGTCCGGCGGGGTCACGGTCAGCCGCGGCGCATGCGGCGCCAGGCTGGAGGTGGCCATGCTGTCCGGCCTTCCCTGCGCCCAGGCCGGGGCCGGGGCCTGCTGCGCCTGCGCAAGGCCGGGGAGCACCCCCAGGGACAGCGCCATGCCGGCACCCAGGCCGGCGGCGATGAGACGGGTTTTCATGCGGTTCGTTCCTCCCCACTGAACTTGGACGGACCATGGAGCGGGGATGGAGGATCCGCAAGACAGGCGCCAAGCCAGCGGATATAAAGACATGCTTATGTCTCGCGGATGCCCCTGGCCAAGCCGCGCCGGCCCGTGCTACGGGCGCGCCGACAGGAATAGGGATGCCGCGCGATGGCCGTTGCCGCCGACTACATGGTGAAGGACCTCTCCCTGGCCGATTGGGGCCGGAAGGAGATCGCCATGGCCGAGGACGAGATGCCCGGCCTGATGGCGGTGCGGAAGGAATACGACGCGGCCCAGCCGCTGAAGGGCGCCCGCATCGCCGGCTGCCTGCACATGACCATCCAGACCGCGGTGCTGATCGAGACGCTGAAGCATCTGGGCGCCGATGTCCGCTGGTCCTCCTGCAACATCTTCTCGACGCAGGACCACGCCGCGGCCGCCATCGCCGCATCCGGCACGCCGGTCTTCGCCGTGAAGGGCGAGACGCTGCCGGAATACTGGGACTACGTGAAGCGCACCCTGGAATGGGGCGATGGCGGCACGCCGAACGTCCTGCTGGACGATGGCGGCGACATGACGCTGCTGGTGCATTACGGCCTGCGCGCCGAACAGGGCGACACCGGCTTCCTCGACAAGCCGACGAACGAGGAAGAGGAAGTCTTCTTCGCCCTGATCAAGACCTGCCTGAAGACCAAGCCGGGCTGGTTCGCCCAGCTGGCCAAGAGCATCGTCGGCGTGTCCGAGGAGACGACGACGGGCGTGCACCGCCTGTACGTCATGGCGAAGGAAGGCCGGCTGCTCTTCCCCGCCATCAACGTCAACGACAGCGTCACCAAGTCGAAATTCGACAACCTCTATGGCTGCCGGGAATCGCTGGTGGACGCCATCCGCCGCGGCACCGACGTGATGATGGCCGGCAAGGTCGCCATGGTCGCGGGCTTCGGCGACGTGGGCAAGGGCAGCGCCGCCAGCCTGCGCAATGCCGGCTGCCGGGTGATGGTGAGCGAGGTCGACCCGATCTGCGCCCTGCAGGCGGCGATGGAAGGCTATGAGGTCGTGACGATGGAGGATGCCGCGCCGCGCGCCGACATCTTCGTCACCGCCACCGGCAATGTGGACGTCATCACCGCCGACCACATGCGGGCGATGAAGCACCGCGCCATCGTCTGCAACATCGGCCATTTCGACAGCGAGATCCAGGTCGCCGCGCTGCGGAACTACAAGTGGGACAACGTGAAGCCGCAGGTGGACGAGGTGGAGTTCCCCGACGGCAAGCGCATCATCCTGCTGTCGGAAGGCCGCCTGGTGAACCTCGGCAACGCCACCGGCCACCCGAGCTTCGTGATGTCCGCCAGCTTCACCAACCAGACCCTGGCGCAGATCGAGCTCTGGGCGAACCCGGGCAAGTACGAGAAGAAGGTCTACGTCCTGCCGAAGCACCTGGACGAGAAGGTGGCGGCCCTGCACCTCGAGAAGGTCGGCGCCAAGCTGACCCGGCTTTCGGCGCAGCAGGCCAGCTATATCGGCGTGGACCAGACCGGCCCGTTCAAGGCGGAACAGTACCGCTACTGAGCCCGGCCGGACCGGCGCGCAGGGAAGGGGGCGGGCGGCGACACCCGCCCCCTTCGCAATTCAGCGGGCCGTCGACACCGCGATGAAGTTCGCCAGGCTGTCCTCGGCCACGCGGAACCACTGCACCTGCTCCAGCCGGTGCCTGTCCCAGTGTTCCCAGACGCGGCGGAAGCGGCCGTCCTTCTCGCCAAGCTCGGCATACACCTCCTGCGTCGCGCGGTAGGTGGCGGCCAGCACGTCCCGCGGATAGGCCCGCAGCAGCGTGCCGGACCCGATCAGCCGCCGCAGCGCCGGCGGGTTCAGCACGTCGTAGCGCGCCATCACCCAGTGCCAGGTCTCGGTCCCCGCCGCCTCCATCGCCGCGCGGTAATGCGCCGGCAGCGCGTCCCACAGCTTGGCGTTGACCATCATGTCCACGGACGGCGCGTATTCCTGCCAGCCGGGGTAGTAGTAGTATTTGGCGATGCGGTGGAAGCCGAGCTTCTCGTCGTCATAGGGGCCGATGTATTCGGCGCCGTCGATCACCCCGCGTTCCAGCGACGGGTAGATGTCGCCGGGCGCCAGCTGCTGCGCGACGGCGCCCAGCCGCGTCACCACCGCGCCGCCCAGGCCGGCGATGCGGAATTTCAGGCCCTTCATGTCCTCCGGCGTGCGGATCTCCTTGCGGAACCAGCCGCCCATCTGGGCGCCGGTGCAGGCCATGGGGATCGCATGCACCCCCTGGTCGCGATAGACGTCGCGCATGATCTCCCGCCCGCCGCCGGCCTGCAGCCAGGACCAGGTGTGGCGGGAGGAGGGGCCGAAGGGCACCGCGGCGCCGATCGCCAGGGTCGGGTCCTTGCCGAAGTAGAAGCCGGCGCCGGTGAAGCCGCATTCGACCGAGCCCTGGCCGACCGCGTCCATCACCTGCAGCGCCGGCACGATCTCCCCGGGGCCGGAGGGGACGAGCTGGAAGGCGCCGTCCGTCAGTTCCGACACCTTCTGGCAGAAGCGTTCATGCGCCGCCCAGAGTGTGTCCACCGATTTCGGGAAGCTGCCCGGGCTTCGCCAGCGGATCCGCGGGGTCGCCGCGGCCAGGTTGGGGGTGGCCAGCGCCATGGCCGTGCCGGCGGCGATGCCGCCGGCTGCGCGTCGTCCGATCATCCGTTTTGCCTCCCGCATCCACGCCTTTGCTGGCGCTTGCGGTGAGCGTAACGGGTTCACGGCATGGTTGCAGCAGAAAACCCGCCGCCCGGCGCCGCCTGCCCCCGGGGGCCGGGTGCGGGCGGGCCGGCGATCCGCCCGGGTCAGGCGAAGGCGATGTCGCCCGGCGTCACCGCGGCATAGCCCTGCAGCAGGGCGGACCCGCCGTCCCAGGTCACCAGCGTGTCGCCGCCCACCACCTGCCGCGTCAGCGTCGCCGCCGCGGCGGCCGACAGCACCAGCCGGTCGCCGGTGGAGAAGGCCAGGTCGTCCAGGCCGAAATAGCCCGGCCCGTCCACCGACAGCGCGACGAGGTCCGCCCAGGCGGCGTCGAAGGCGACGGCCAGCGCCGTCTCCCCGGGCTGGTCCACCTTCGGGGCGGCGACGCTCAGCGTCACCGTGCCGCCATCCGCCCGCGTGCCGGTGAAGGTCACCGCCAGCCCCTCCGTCACTGCGGAGAGGCTGACGCCGTGCAGGTCGAAGGCCTCGCCCCGGGTGATGACGATGCCGGAGCCGCTGGCGCCCTCATAGCCCGGGATGCTGGCGCCGTTCTTCTCGCCGACGAAGGCGATCTGCCCGCCGGAGGATGCGGCATAGCCGAGGCCGGGATAGGCCCCGGGCTGGGCGATGCCGGCCTGCACCCAGGCGAAGCCGCCGTAATCCGGCGCGGCGAAGGCCAGCGGCGCCTCCGTCCCGCCGCCCAGGTCGATGTCGTCGAAGCTCAGGACCGTGAGGCTGCGGCTGAAGGCCGAGGCGACATCGGCCGAGCGGGTCGCCAGGTCGTCCAGCCCGAAATAGCCCGGTCCGTCGATGCCGAGGCTGCGGAGGTCCTGCCATTCCGCCCCGAAGCCGACGCTCAGCGGCACCTCCCCCGGGGCGTCCACCTTGGGGACGGCGACGGTCAGCGTCACCGTGCTGCCGTCCCAGCGCGTGCCGGTGAAGGTCACCGGCAGCCCGTCCGCCCCGGCGGAGGAGAGCGCGACGCCGAGCAGGTCGAAGCGCTCCCCGCGCGTGACGAGGAGGCCGGCGCCGCTGTCGCCCGCATAGCCGGCGATGCTGGCGCCGTTCTTCTCGCCGACGAAGGCGATCTGCCCGCCGGAGGATGCGGCATAGCCGAGGCCGGGATAGGCCCCGGGCTGGGCGATGCCGGCCTGCACCCAGGCGAAGCCGCCGTAATCCGGCGCGGCGAAGGCCAGCGGCGCCTCCGTCCCGCCGCCCAGGTCGATGTCGTCGAAGGTCAGGGTCCGGGCGGCGGCGAAGTCGCCCCAGGTCCGCGCCTGGCCATTGCGGACCAGCGTGATGCTCGTGACGCTCGACATGGATGTCTCCCGGCCTGGTTGTAACGGGAGAATAACCGTCGCGTCATGCAATCCACAAGCGATGTTCTATACTTAGAATATACTAATAGTTGTATTCGGGCCCATGATCCTGGGGCGGCCGCGCGGTCTGCCGTCCCGCCGCGGCATCCGGGCGGCCGGGCGGCCGGGCGTCAGAAGCGGTCGGCGCGGTAGGGCTCGGCCGCGACGAAGGGCGCCTCGCCCGTCATCATCTCCGCCAGCATGCGGCCGGTGGTGGGGCCCAGCGTCAGCCCCTGATGCGCATGGCCGAAGGCGCACCAAGCGCCGGCCTGCCCGGGCAGCCTGCCGATCACCGGCAGCATGTCCGGCATGCAGGGGCGCACGCCCAGCCAGGGCGCGTCCTCCACCTTCTCGGCCAGCGGCATCAGCGTCCGCGCGATCGGCTCCGCCCGTTCCAGCTGCACCGGCGTCGGCGGCGCATCCGGCCGGGCGAATTCGGCGCCGGTGGTCAGCCGGATGCCGGCGCGCATCGGCGCCAGCAGGAAGGCGCTTTCGGTATCGAGGATCGGCCGGTGCAGCACCGCATTGCCGCGCAGCGTGTAGTGCAGGTGGTAGCCACGCTTGCCGAAGATCGGCGGCGCATAGCCGAAGCGGCGCGTCACCTCGGCGGCGGCGATGCCCAGCGCGATGACGACCTCCCGCGCCTCCACCTCGCCCTCCGCGGTCCGCACCGCCCAGCCGGCGCCGGCGCGGCGCAGGCTGGTCGCGTCGCCGATCGCGAAGCGCCCGCCCTCGGCGGTGAACATCCCGGCATAGGCCAGCGTCAGCGCATGCGGGTCGCTGACCGACAGCGGGTCGGTCCAGTGGATGGCGCCAGCGCGCTGCGCCATGAAATGCGGCTCGGCCTCCGCCAGGCCGCGGCCGTCGAGCGCCACGAAATTCACCCCGTGCTGGCGGCGCGCCTGCTCCGCCTGCGCCAGGGCGGCGTCCAGCATGCGGGGGTCGCTGTACAGCCGCATCCAGCCGATCGGCCGCAGCAGCGCCTCGGCCGGGGTGCCGCGGGCCAGGGCCAGGTGCTCGTCCAGGCAGGTCTCGATCAGCGCGGCATGCGCCTGCATCGCGCGGGCGTAGCGCGCCGGTTCGGAATGCCACCAGTAGCGCAGCAGCGGCGCGGCGAAGAAGGGCATGGCCAGCGGATGGTAGACCGCATCGACCGAGCGGTTGCCGGCGATCCGCGCCATTTCCCCCACCGTGCGGGGGAAGGGATGCGGGAAGACCGCTTCCCGCTGGATCAGGCCGCCATTGCCGAAGCTCGCGCCCTCCCCCGGGCCGCGGCGGTCCACCAGCGTGACGTCGTAGCCGCGCCGGCGCAGATGCAGCGCGACGGAAACGCCGACCATCCCGGCGCCGAGCACGATGGCAGATGAAGGCATGCGGTCCTGTTCCCCGGCGGCACGATGCGAGTGTCCTGCCCGCGCCCCCCGCAGCCGGCGCGCGGGAGCGACCGGCAGGCCACGGAAGCCAGATGCTGGCGGCGCGATCCGAAGGGCGCCGCCACCGGCGGCGCCCTCCCGGCCTGGAACACTAGCGCCTTCGTGCGCTGCAACAATGGGGCCGGCGACAATGCGGCCGCCCGGGATTGCCGCGCGGCGCGGCGGGGCCATGTCGGCGGCGCATGATCCTTTCCGCCGCCGCCCTGCTCGCCACCGCCCTGCTGCTGGGCGGGATGGTGTTCTTCGCCGCCGCCGTCGCGCCGCTGGTCTTCACCCGCCTGCCGCCGGAATGGTCCGGCCGCTTCATCCGGCAGGTCTTCCCCGTCTACTACCTCTGGGTGCTCGGCCTGTCGGCCGCCGCTTCGGTGGCGCTGCTGCCGCTACGGCTGTGGGATGCGCTGGCGATGGCCGCGGTCGCGGCGCTGACGGCCTGGCTGCGGCAGGGGCTGATGCCGCGGATCAACGCGCTGTCGGATGCGGCCCAGGCCGGCGACGCGGCGGCGAAGCCGCGCTTCGACCGGGCGCATCGGCTGAGCGTGGTGCTCAACATGGCGCAGTTGCTGGTCGCGCTGGTGGTGCTGCTGCGCTTCGCCTGACCCTGCCGGCTGGCAGGGTTGCCCGCGCGCGGCCGCCACGCCGACCCTGCGCGCAACGCCGGGGTGCGGAAGCCGGGACATCCGCGCCCCGGCCTCAGCGGCGCAGCGCGCCGCCGCGGATCACCGCCAACAGATAGGTCCCCAGCAGCAGCAGATTGGGCACGACATTCGGCCAGAAGCCGGTGATGACCGAAAGCGCGCTGTCGCAGGCGAACCAGGCCAGGACGCCGGCGGTCAGCCCCATCCAGACCGGGCGACCCTGCGGGCCCAGCGCCTCCGCCGCCCGGAAGGCGGCCAGCATGCCCAGCGCCCAGCCGAGGCTGACCGCGCCCAGGACGCCGAGCGCGAAGCGCAGCGGCGGGTCCGCCGCCACCGGCGCGCCGCCCAGGCCGTGCAGCAGCAGCAGGACGGGGCGCTCCGTGGCCGGGATGGCGCCGCCCATCAGCACCAGGCCGAAGACGCCGACGGCGCCGCACCACGCCGCCAGCCAGCGTCGCCAGAAGACCGGCATCCTGTCCTTCCCTCCTCCCGTCGATGGCGAAGGGTCGGCGCAGCCCGGACGCGACGCCAATGCCGGAAGGGCATCGGCGGCGATACCAGCGGGGCCGGGTGGCGGAACCCTGGCCCCGGCGGACGCCGAGGAGGCGGCGACGCGGATGCCCGCGGCGGCGATGCCGATGGCGATCCCCGGCGGGCCAGTGTGCCGCCCGGCCATCCAGGCCGGCGCGCGAGGCCGCCGGCCGGGCGCGTCAGGCCTGCCGCGTCAGTTGCGGAAGGCGGGGGTGAACTCGGCCTCGGTCTTCGCCCGCAGCTCGTCCAGCGTCACCTCCGGCGCCAGCTCCACCAGCCGCACGGCGGTCTCGCCCTTGCGCGCCAGCTCGAAGACGCCGAGCTCGGTGATGACCATGTCCACCACCCGCGCGCCGGTCAGCGGCAGGGTGCATTCGCGCAGCAGCTTGGGCTTGCCGCCGGCGGTATGCTCCATCAGCACCACCACCTTCTTCACGCCGGCGACGAGGTCCATGGCGCCGCCCATCCCCTTCACCATCTTCCCGGGGATCATCCAGTTCGCCAGGTCGCCATTCGCCGCCACCTGCAGCGCGCCCAGGATGGACAGGTCGATATGCCCGCCGCGGATCATCGCGAAGCTGTCGGCCGAGGAGAAATAGCTGCTGGTCGGCAGGGCGGTGATGGTCTGCTTGCCGGCATTGATCAGGTCCGGATCCTCCTCGCCCTCATAGGGGAAGGGGCCGAGCCCGAGCATGCCGTTCTCGCTCTGCAGCTGCACGCTCATCCCCGCCGGGACGTGGTTCGCCACCAGGGTCGGGATGCCGATGCCGAGATTGACGTAGAATCCGTCCTGCAGCTCGCGGGCGGCACGCGCCGCCATCTGGTCACGGGTCCAGGGCACTGGAATCGCTCCTGCCATTCATGTGTTGCGGGGCCTTGCGGCCGGTGTCGTGGAAGCCGGGGCCGCGTCGGGGCGCCACGGACGCCGCGTCGCGGCGTCCATGCAGGCCCCTGGGCGGCCGCGCGGTGCCTGCGGGCACCATGCCCTAGTCCGCGCCGGCGGCGGCCGGCGCGCGCTGGCGGATGGTGCGCTGCTCGATCCGCTTCTCGTAGCCCGGCGGGCAGACGATCATGCGCTTCACGAAGATGCCCGGCGTGATGATGTGGTCCGGGTCGATCTCGCCCGGCTGCACCAGGTGCTCCACCTGCGCCACCGTCACCTTCGCCGCGGTCGCCATGATCGGGTTGAAGTTCCGCGCCGTCTTCCGGTAGACGAGGTTGCCTTCGGTGTCGGCCTTCCAGGCATGCACGATCGCCAGGTCGGCGACGATCCCGCGTTCCTGCACGTAGGTCTCGCCGTCGAACACCGCGGTCGGCTTGCCTTCCGCCACCGCGGTGCCGACGCCGGTCTTCGTATAGAAGGCCGGGATGCCGGCGCCGCCGGCGCGGATGCGCTCGGCCAGCGTGCCCTGCGGGTTGAACTCGATCTCCAGCTCGCCGGCCAGGAACTGCTCGGCGAAGGTCTTGTTCTCCCCCACATAGCTGCTGACCATCCGCTTCACCTGCCGCGTCTTCAGCAGCAGGCCGAGGCCCGCATCGTCGATGCCGGCATTGTTCGAGACGATGGTGAGGTCCTTCACGCCGGCATCGCGGATCGCCTCGATCAGCAGGGCTGGGATGCCGCACAGGCCGAAGCCGCCGGAATGGATCATCATGCCGTCCCGCAGCAGCCCGGCGAGCGCCGCCTTCGCATCCGGATAGACCTTCGACATGCTGGCCGCGTCTCCTCTCTGCAAGCCCGGGAAGTGGGCGGCAACCTAGAGCAGATCGGGGCCGGGCGGAAACGCCCCGCCGCGGGCGGCGGGCGCCTGTCGCGCCATGCCCGGCGGCGGCCGCGGAAATCGCCGCCGGCAGGCGCGGGAGCCCTTGCGGGGCCGGCGGGCGGCGGCTATACGCCGCGCTCTCTCCGGGGGGCCATAGCTCAGTTGGGAGAGCGCTTGAATGGCATTCAAGAGGTCGTCGGTTCGATTCCGATTGGCTCCACCACTCCGCTGAAGGGCCCGGTTGCCGCCGCGACCGGGCCCTTTGCATGTCCGGGCCCTGCCGGCGCCCTCCACCGCGCAGGCACGACCGCGCGCCACCCCCGCCCGACCAGCCGCGGCGCCCGGCCGGGCCCGGCGTCACCGGCCTGGGCACACCCTTTCTTCACGCCCCCCATGCTTAGGTTTCGCCGCCGGGCGCAGGAGGGCCCGCGGCCCGATGCGCCTCGCCCTGCTGCCTGCCGGCCGCCTGTCCATCGCCTGGGATCCCTGGCGCCGGCTCGCCCAATGGTGGCGGCGGGAAACCGGGCCTGACCTCTCCCTACCGGACGACCTCGCGCCGCCGGGCATGGCGCCGGCGCATGGCCACGGCGTCGCCGCGCTGCACGCCGCCGCCACGGCGCAGCCCTCGCAACCCGAAGCGCGGGCCGCCTGGGCCGACCGGCTCTGGGGCCCCGGCTTCGCCCTGCCGGGGGGAGAGGCGGAGATCCTCCGCCTCGCCTTCCTGCTGCCGCTCTCCCCGGCCACGACGCTGCTGCTGGTGGGGCGGGATGCCGGCGGTGCCGCGGCCTGCCTCGCCGCCCAGCGCGGCGCCTGGGTCGCCGCGCATCAGCATGACTGCTGGATGGCCGACCGCGCGGAGCCGCTGCTGAAGCCCTTCGGCCGGCGCGCCGCGCTGGCCGCCTGGGATCCCGCCGCGCCCGCCTTCCGGCCGCGCTTCCATCACCATGCCCTGGCGCTGGAACCGATGCTGGCCGGCACCGCGCCGGATGCCTTCTTCCCGGCCCTGGCCACCGGGCTGAAGCCCGGCGCGCAGGTAGTGCTGGTGGAGACGGTGCTGGCCGGCGACCCCGCCAGCCCCGGCCTGGCGCGCTGGCTCGCCCTGGACGAGCGGCCGACCCTGCCCCCGCCGCGGGAGGTGGTGGAGGAGGCGCTGCAGCGGGCCGGCTTCACCCTGCACGTCACCGAATCCATCGGCGGCCGCCACACCGCCGCGGCGACGGATGCCTGGATGCGCCTGCTGGCGGAATTGCGCGAAGGCGGGCGGCCCGGCGCCGCCGTGGAAGCCGCCGCCCTGGTGGCGGAGGCGGAGCGCTGGCTGCTGCATCACCGCCTGCTGCGCGGCGGCAGCATCGCCGTGCTGCGCTGGCACGCGACGCTGCGCGGCTGACCGTCGCATCATGCCAAGGGCCGCATGGAACGACCTGCGGCCGGCGCCGGACGGCGCCCGCCGCTTCAGGGCACCGGGACAAGACCGACGCTGATCTCGAATGACCGCCGGTATCAGCCCGGCCGGCCGGTGCATCCCGCCTGGGTCGGGCCCAGCAGCAGGCTGGTGGCGAAGGACAGCGGCTGCCATCCCGGCATGCCAGGCTGCGCGCCATCCCGCAGCGCGGCCCATTTGCAGGCGAAGGCGGTCGGGCGGTGGCGGAACAGCTCGGTCCGCGCCGGGTCCAGCTCGGTGAAGTGCAGCGGCCGGTCCCAGCCCTGCCGCGTCGTCGCCAGCAGCAGGACGCAGCCGAGCAGGAGGATGGCGCCGAGGCCGAGGCCGCGCAGCAGCAGCGCCGGCAGAGGCAGCACCAGCAGCAGGATCAGCAGCGCCGGCAGCAGCAGCCTCTCCCCCGGGTTCACCACGTTCTGCACCAGGTCGGGCAGCACGGCGAAGCCGGCCAGCAGCAGCCCCGCCGCCAGCAGCGCCGGCCAGGCCAGGCGGCGGTCCCGCCAGGCGGCCTGCAGGCCGAGCAGGAGCGCGAGGCCGAGGCCGGCGGCGAACAGCGCATTCGCCGCCGCGCCGCCCCAGTGCAGCGCCGGCCGCAGCGCCGCGTCGCCGCCGGTGGCGAAGACGAAATTGTGGTAGGGGCCGAGCTTCGCCAGCGTATAGGCCTTGTAGCCGAGGAAGGCGGCGACGCCGCCGAGGCTGCGCGCCTCCGTCGCCTGGCCGCCGGCGCCCGCCGCCAGGTACCACAGCGTCAGCGCCGCCGCCGGCAGCAGGCCGAGGATGGTCGGCAGCAGCCGCCACCGCAGCAGCGCGCTGAGGCCGAGCAGCAGGCCGAAGGCGGCGAAGACCATGGCATGGGTGAAGAAGATCAGCAGGCTGAAGGCCAGGATCGGCAGCGCCTGGCCCCGCCGCGCCTCCGGCAGCAGGAACCAGGCGCCCAGCAGCAGCAGGCCAAGCTGGTAATTGGCGTAGCCGTTCCAGAAGCCGGCATGCAGGAACACCGCGACCAGCAGCACGGCCGCGAAGGCGCCCGGGGCCTGCGGCTGGTAGCGCCACCCGAGCGCGAGGGCGAGCGCGACCGCCGCCGCGACCAGCGCCAGCAGGAAGGCCTTCGCCGCCACCGCGGCGGGCAGCGCCAGCGAGAGCAGGCCGAGCATCGCCTGCACGCTGCTGTTCGGCACCGGCCAGGTGGCGAGCGAGAGGCCGGGCAGGCTCTCGCCGCCGAGGATCCGCGCCAGCAGGTCGCCCTGCCAGGCCCATTCGGGGAAATCCTGCAGCGGCGGGTAGGGCGGCAGGAGGATGGCGAGCGCGGCGGCGAGGCCTAGGGCGCAGCACAGCGCGACCCAGCCTGCCTCGGCCATGGCGGGGCGCGCCTGCGGCAGCGCGGCGGAGGAAGACGGCAAGGCGGTGTCCCGTCGGTGGTGCCACCCTTCTCCCGGTCCCCGCCACCGCTGGCCATTGAACCCTGCGTGCGGCCGCCTGACGTCCGCGCGCGGCACCTGCACGGCACCCGCGCGGCAACGGGCCAGGCGATGCGACTCGCGCTTGACGCGGGCCGGCCCGCGGGTCCAGGGTGCGGGCATGTCCAGCTTCGGGATCGCCCTTTTCGCGCGAATTACCGGCCCGGCCGCCTGAGCCGCGCTGCCGTTCGGGGCGGCGCGCCTGCGCCGCCGGGTTCACGGTTCAAACCCCTCGCCGAAACGGATGCTTCCCGATGACCGATTGTCCCGATCACGACCTCGTCGCCGCCCGCTTCCTCGTCACCGCGGAAGCCTCGCCCGGCCTGCTGCCGCGGCTGCTCCAGCCCCTCGCCAAGCGCGACCTGACGGCCGATGCCGTGCTGGCCCGGCGGCAGGGCGACTTGGTGCACACGGAAATGGTGATGGAGGCGATGCCAGCGGGAATGGTACATCTCGTCGCCGGCAACCTCGGCCAGGTGTTCGGCGTGCTGGACGTGCGGGTCGAACGCCCCGCCGCCCTTCGCGCCGCCGCCTGATCCCGCCCGCCTCCGGGTTTCGTGGCGCGGCCGTGCCGCGTCGCGGGGATGGCCCCGCGTTGCCGTCGGCCAGGTGGCCGGCCGGGAAGGAGTGAGGGGACGATCCGGCGGGACGCGCCGTGCCGCCCGCGGCGGCCATGGCACCTTTCCCGGCGCGGCGCGTCCTTCTCCCCGACCGGCCTCCGCGGCCGCCACCAGAATGGGGCCCGCACCCATGCCGGATGCCTTGCCGAGCGCGCTCGACCTCGCGCGCTTCCAGTTCGCCTTCACCGTCACCTTCCACTTCCTGTTCCCCGCCTTCACCATCGGGCTGGCCAGCTACCTGGCGGTGCTGGAGGGGCTGTGGATCTGGAAGGGGGATGCGAAGTACCTCGACCTCTTCCGCTACTGGCTGAAGGTCTTCGCCGTGAACTTCGCCATGGGCGTCGTCTCCGGCATCGTGCTGTCCTACCAGTTCGGCACGAACTGGTCCGCCTGGTCGGACCGGGTGGGGCCGGTGCTCGGCCCGCTGATGGCCTATGAGGTGCTGACGGCCTTCTTCCTCGAGGCCGGCTTCCTCGGCGTCATGCTGTTCGGCCTCGGGCGCGTCGGGCGCGGGCTGCATTTCACCGCCACCTGCCTGGTCGCCATCGGCACGCTGATCTCCGGCTTCTGGATCCTGTCCGCCAATTCCTGGATGCACACGCCGGCCGGCCATTCCATCGCGCCCGATGGCCGCTTCATGCCGGAGGACTGGTGGGCGATCGTCTTCAACCCGTCCTTCCCCTTCCGCTACCTCCACACCATCACCGGCGCCTTCCTGACCACGGCGATGATCGTCGGCGCGGTCGGCGCCTGGCACCTGCTGCGGGACCGGCGCAACGAGCGGGCGCGGACCATGTTCAGCATGGCGATGTGGATGGCCGCCGCCGTCGCGCCGGCGCAGGCCTTCTTCGGCGACATGCAGGGGCTGTGGGCGCTGCACTACCAGCCGCAGAAGGTCGCCGCCATGGAGGGCCACTGGGAGACGCAGGCGCCCGCGCCGCTGATCCTGTTCGGCATCCCCGACATGCAGCGGGAGGAGACGCGCTACAAGGTCGAGATCCCCTATCTCGGCAGCCTCATCCTCAAGCACAGCCTGGAGGGCGAGCTGAAGGGGCTGAAGGACTTCCCGAAGGAGGACCGGCCGACCAACGTGCCGCTGGTCTTCTGGTCCTTCCGCATCATGGTCGGCATGGGCCTGCTGATGATCGGGCTCGGCGCCATGTCGCTGCTGCTGCGCTGGAAGGGGCGGCTGTACGACAGCCGCTGGTTCCTGCGCTGGACGGTGGCCATGGCGCCCTCCGGCCTCATCGCCGTCACCTTCGGCTGGATCACGACCGAGGCGGGGCGGCAGCCCTTCACCGTCTACGGCCTGATGCGCACGGCCGAGAGCGCGAGCCCGATCGCGGCGCCGGCGCTCGCCACCTCCATCGCCATGTTCGTCACGGTGTACTTCGTCGTCTTCGGCGCCGGCATCTGGTACCTGCTGAAGCTGTTCCGCCAACCGCCGATGCCGCAGGAGCATGGCGTGGAATCGGAGCCGCCGACCCGCACCGCCGGCATCACGCCGGTGGCGTCCGTCAACCCCGACCGCGTCGTGCAGGCGCGGCCGCAGCCGGCGGAGTGACGCGGATGAGCGCTGAGACGATCGCCACGATCTGGGCCTTCCTGATCGCCTTCGCCGTCTTCCTGTACGTGTGCATGGACGGCTTCGACCTGGGCGTCGGCATCCTGTTCCCCTGGATCGAGGGGCAGGAGGAGCGCGACCTGTCGGTGAACACCGTCGCGCCCGTCTGGGACGGCAACGAGACCTGGCTGATCCTGGGCGGCGGCGGGCTCTTCGCCGCCTTCCCGCTGGCCTATGCCGTGGTGATGCCGGCGGTCTACATGCCGATCATCATCATGCTGCTGGCGCTGATCTTCCGCGGCGTCTCCTTCGAGATGCGGTTCCGCGCCGCCAGCCCGCGGCAGCTGTTCCTGTGGGACTGCGCCTTCTGCGGCGGCAGCTATGTCGCCAGCTTCGCGCAGGGCGTGGTGCTGGGCGCGCTGGTGCAGGGCGTGCAGGTCAGCGGCCGCGCCTATGCCGGCGGCTGGTGGGACTGGCTGTCGCCCTTCTCGGTGCTGACCGGCTTCGCGGTGGTGGCGGGCTACGGGATGCTGGGCGCCTGCTGGCTGGTCTGGAAGACCGAGGACTGGCTGCAGGAGCAGGTGAAGGCGCTGGCGCGGCGGACCACGCTGCTGACGCTGGGCTTCATGGCGCTGGTCAGCGCCATCGTCCCATTCCTGCTGCCGCAGTTCCGCGCCCGCTGGTTCGACTTCCCCATCATCCTGACGGCGGCGCCGGTGCCGATCCTGGTGGTGGTGCTGTCCGTGCTGCTGTTCCGCGGGCTGGCGCGGGCCGGACGCTACACGCCGACGACGAGCATGATCTGGCGCGACGGCATCCCCTTCGCCTGCGCGCTGGGGCTGTTCTTCCTGGCCTATACCGGGCTCGGCATCTCCATGTGGCCCAACATCGTGCCGCCGGACATCACCATCTGGGACGCCGCGTCGCCGCGGTCCTCGCAGGTGTTCATGCTGGTGGGCTCGGCGGTGCTGATCCCGATCATCCTGGCCTATACCGGCTACGCCTACTGGCTGTTCCGCGGCAAGATGAAGTCCGGCCAGGGCTACCACTAGGCGATGGCCCAGGGGATGAACCGGAGGATGAGCCGGGGGACGGCACGGCGGCTGCTGTGGTTCGCCGGGCTCTGGGCCGCGGGCGTGGCGGCGGTGGGGCTGCTGGCCCTGGTGCTGCGCGGGCTGCTGCGGCTCTGAAAACGGCACGGGTTCGGATGCGCCCGTCCGAACGCGATAGGGCCTCGCGGCGGGCGGTGTCGTAAGGCCGGCATCGCCGCCGATGGCGATGGCAGCGCGCGTCCCGGGATGCGGGCCGCGCCATCGTCATCGGCCTGGTGGCGGACCGGGCCGGACGCTTCGCGCGCAGCCGCCGCGCGGCGGACCCGGGGTTTCGCCCCGGGATCCGGGCGCCTCACTCCGCCGCGGCGTGCCCGGCGACCGGAAGGCGCTTCGGCCAGGCCAGCACGAGCGCGGCGCCGGCCAGGACCATCGCCTGCGCGACCAGGCCCTCCCAGCTCGGCGACAGGCCGATGGCCTCGGCCAGCGGCGGCAGCTCGGCCGGGGTGAAGGAGATGATGGCCTGTTCCTGGAATTCCTGCAGCCCGGCCGCCACCAGCCGCGCCGCCATCAGCAGCAGGAACAGCGAGGTCACCCGGAACAGCGGCCGCAGCGGCAGCCGCACCGCGGCGCGGATGATGAGGTACCAGAGCAGGCCGAGGCCGACCGCACCCGCCGCCAGCCCGACCAGCATGCCGGGCAGCGATTCCTCCGACCCCAGGGCGCCGAGGAACAGCGCGGTCTCCGCCCCCTCGCGGAACACCGCGAGGAAACCGATCAGGCCCAGCGCCACCGGCACGCTGTCGGCCGCCAGCGCGGCATGGGCCTGGCGCTGCAGCGTCGCCGCCCAGGCCCGCGGGTCCGACCGCCGCCAGAGGAAGCCGCCGGTCCAGAGCATGAGGCCGGCGGCGAGCAGGCAGGTGACGCCCTCCACCGTGTCGTCATGCACGCCGCCGCGCCAGGCGGCATAGGCGCCGGCGGTGGCGAGGCTGGCTAGCAGGCCAAGCCCCGCCCCGGCCCAGAGCGCGCCGATGCGCGCCGGCGCGACCTTGCGCAGCAGGGCGGCGAGGGCGGCAAGGACAAGGATGGCCTCCAGCCCCTCCCGCAGGAGGATGAGGGCGGATTCGAGGGCGACGGACATGCGTGGCACCTGCAATTGCGAGTGGTTCGCAAGAACATAGGCGCCGGGCCGTCGGCGTCGCGTGAATTCGGCTCCATGCCAGGCGCGTGAGCAGCCCGGCCACCGCTGTCAGCCGATGGCCGGCCGTTCCCGCAGCCGCTCATAGGTGGCGCGGACCAGCGCGGGGCCGTGCCTTCGCTCCAGCCGGCGGACGGTGAAATGGGCGCGGGCGATGCCGCGGAAATGCTCGAGGAAGGCGAGGTTCACCGCCGCCCCGCCGGCCGCCCCGACCACCGGCGCCGCCTGGGCGGACAGCTTGAAGGCGACCGGCGCCCCGAAGCGCGCGGCGACGGCGCCGAGGAAGCCGGGCAGGAACTGCGCGACGCCGCGGCCGACCGCTGCCTGCACCGCCTCGGCCAGGGCCAGGCGCAGGGCGAAATAGCCGCTCTCCGTCTCGTCATCCTCCGGCGTGCGGCCGCCCAGGGCGAAGACCTTCAGGCATTCCGCCTGCACCGCCGGGTCGGCCAGGTCCTCCCCCTGCTCGGCGGCGATGGCGGCGACCTGACGCAGCAGCAGGGTGGTGGAGACGGGCAGTTCCAGCAGCGTCCCCGGCAGGCCCAGCGCCCCGCCGGCGGCGCCCGAGGCGGCGAGGAGGCCGCGATGCAGCCATTCCCCCGGCAGCCGGCCGGGCGTGCCGCCGGGATTGCTGCGCAGGGCGGCGCGCAGCGCGGCGTCCAGCGCCCGCCGCACCGCCGAATCCAGCCCGGCCTGGGCGAAGGATGGCAGGCGGCGCTTCAGCGCCTCCACCGAGCCACCGACCAGGGCGGCAAGGCGGACGGGCAGCGAGGTGCCCTCCAGCACCACCACGGCGGCGTCGAGCTCGGCGAGTTCAGCCTCGGACAGGGCGGGGACGGGGAGGAGGCGGTCGGGGTCTGGCATGGCCTGGGATGAACCCGGGGTTGGGGCAAGGGTTCGCCGGCCGGAAGAATGGGGCCACCCGGACGGCCCCGCCAGGGCGGACGCCGCGCCGGGACGGCGAGGGCAGCCGACGCCCCGGCGCAGGGAAGGCCGGCGGCGGCGGCCGTCGCAGCCTGGGGCTTGGGACGGGTCGACCAGCCCGCCATGTCAGGCACAGCCCGGGCGCGCCCGCCGCGAGCCTCCCGCCGCCACGGCGGGGGCCGGGTCGCCCGCAGGAAGGACCTGCGCGGGGAGCCCCGGCCTCCCGCCGGTCGGTTCAGCCGGCCCGGGCGCTGGCCGCGGAACCGCGCCGCGCCACGCCCAGCGCGGCCAGGCCGAGACCCAGCAGGGCGATGCCCGCCGGCTCCGGCACGGGGGGCGGGACGGCAAGGTTGGTCAGCTTGAACTGCACGGAGGGCACGGCCCCCGCCCCGGGGCCGCCGGTCATGGCGATGGTGCCGGTCAGGTTCCAGGCGGAGGACCAGGTGAAGTTCGACACGCGCAGGTAGTCCCCGCCGCTGTCGCCGGCCAGCGTGGGCAGGGCGTTGCCGCTCAGCGCGAGCCCGGCGATCGTGGTGTCGGCCCCGCCCGACCGCGCCACCGCCCGGATGAACAGCGTCTGCGTGGCGGCGAGGGAGACGGTGTAGGTCACATCCTGGAATCCGCTGCCGCGATCGATGCCGAAGCGGAGATCCGAGCCGTCATAGGCGAGGCGGAAGGGCAGCGCCGTGCCGTTCCAGAGGCCTCCGCCGGTGAGGCCGCTGATGTTCACCGTGGCGGTCGGCGCCGAGGTGTTCGGGCCGATATTCCATTCGGCCTGGGCTGCCGTCCTGCCGTTGTCGCCGTTGCGAGCCTCCGCCACCGCCTGCTCGCAGGCGACGCCGTTGCAGAGCGTGCTGAAGGTGGTGTCGTAATTCGCCAGCAGCGTCGTCACCGGCGCCGCCTGCGCGGCGCCGGCGGCCAGCACCGCCCCGGCCAGGGCGGCGAGCAATCTCGTCATGTCCAGCATGGCTCCGTGGGGGCGCTGCCGATCAGCGTCCCCCCGCGGAAGGATAGGTAACTGAACTGGTATCGTCGTTCCAGAATATTGCTTGATCGGAGATTGGTGACCAGGGAGGCGGATTTGCCGATGCGTTGCAGGAAATTGCGGCGACGGCGATGGCAAGGGCGTGTCGGGCAGGGCGCCCCGCTGCCGGCCCGGGCCGTCTTCAACCCTGCCGGCGCAGATCGTCCCGCAGCCAGGCGGCGAAGCCCTCCTCCGGCAGGTCGCCGGCGGCGAGGTCCAGCATCACCACCACGCATTCGGCATCGCCGGCGACCAAGTCCAGGCCGTTCAGGACCAGGAAGGTCCCGACCGCCACATGGGCCCTGCGCTTGTTGCCATCCACGAAGGGGTGGTTGCGCGCGATCCCGAAGCCCAAGGCGGCGGCCAGTTCCGGCAGGTCCGGCTGCCCATGGGCGGGAAGGTTCCGCGGCCGCGCCAGCGCGCTCTCCAGCAGGCCGAGGTCGCGGAGGCCCTCGCCGCCGCCATGCTCGGCCAGTTGCTCCTCATGGATGGCGAGCACGACGTCCGGCGTCAGCCAGACGGGCGCGGTCACTTCGCCAGTTCGCGCGGCACGGCGCGGCGACGGCGCATGACATCCCGCGCCACCTCCATCTGCCGCTCGAATTCCGGGTCGCGCCGGACGACCCGGAAGCCGTCCGGCGTCTCGATCACCTGCACGGTATCGCCCCCGGCCAGCCGCAGACGGGTGAGGAGTTCCTCCGGCAGGACCACCCCCGCCGAGTTCCCGACGGCGCGCAGCTTCAGCGTGGCCATGGCGGCGCTTCCCTGATGGGCACGCGCGGCATCACGCGCGTGCCCTCAAGTTGCCCACACATCCGCCATGACGCCGCCTACAGGATGTAGCGGCTCAGATCGGCGCTCCCGGCCAGCGGCGCGACCTTTTCCTGCACATAGGCGGCATCCACCGGCACGCGGTCGCCCGGGCGGTCGCTGGCGGTGAAGCTGATCTCCTCCAGCAGCCGCTCCATCACCGTCGCCAGGCGGCGGGCGCCGATATTCTCGACCCTGGCATTGATGTCCGCCGCCAGGTCGGCGATGGCGTCGACCGCGTCGCCGCCGATGTCGAGCGTCACGCCCTCCGTCCCCAGCAGCGCGACATACTGCTTGATCAGGCTGTGCTCCGGCTCGGTCAGGATGCGGCGCATGTCGTCGCGGGTCAGCGCCGCCAGCTCGACGCGGATCGGCAGGCGGCCCTGCAATTCCGGCAGCAGGTCGCTGGGCTTCGACAGGTGGAAGGCGCCGGAGGCGATGAAGAGGATGTGGTCGGTCTTCACCGGGCCATGCTTGGTGGTGACCGTCGTGCCCTCGATCAGCGGCAGCAGGTCGCGCTGCACGCCCTCGCGGGAGACATCGCCGCCGCGCACGCCGTTCTCCGACCCCCGCGCGATCTTGTCGATCTCGTCGAGGAAGACGATGCCGTTGTTCTCGGCATTGGCGACCGCATCGCGGGTCAGCTGTTCCTGGTCCAGCAGCTTGTCGGCCTCGTCCTTCAGCAGGACCTGCCGCGCCTCGGCCACCGTCATCTTCCGCGGCTTGGTGCGGCCGCCGAACATCTTGCCCAGCATCTCCTGCATGTTCTGCATCTGGATGCCCTGCGCGCCGGGCAGGTCCATCATGCCGATCGGCATCCCGCCGCCCTGGTCGGACACCTGCACCTCGACCTCGCGGGTCTCCAGGCTGCCTTCGCGCAGCATGCGGCGGAATTTCATGCGGGTCTCGCCCGACGCGCCTTCGCCCACCAGGGCGGTCACCAGGCGTTCCTCGGCCGCCAGCTCCGCCTTGGCCTGCACCGACTTGCGGCTCGCCTCGCGGGTCTGGGTGATGGAGACCTCGATCAGGTCGCGGATGATGCTCTCGACGTCGCGGCCGACATAGCCGACCTCGGTGAACTTCGTCGCCTCCACCTTCAGGAAGGGGGCGTTGGCGAGCTTGGCCAGACGGCGCGCGATCTCGGTCTTGCCGCAGCCGGTCGGGCCGATCATCAGGATGTTCTTCGGCACCACCTCCTCGCGCAGCCCTTCCGGCAGCTGCTGGCGGCGCCAGCGGTTCCGCAGGGCGATGGCGACGGCGCGCTTGGCGTCCTTCTGGCCGACGATGTAGCGGTCGAGCTCGGAAACGATCTCCCGCGGGCTCAGGTTCACGGCTTCCACGGGCATCTCAGGCGGCTTCCAGGGTTTCGAGCACGATGTTGCCGTTGGTGTAGACGCAGATGTCGCCGGCGATGGCCATGGCGCGGCGGCAGATCTCCTCGGCCGACAGGCCCTCGACCGGCAGCAGGGCGCGGGCCGCGGCCAGGGCGAAATTCCCGCCCGAGCCGATGCCGATGACGGCATCCTCCGGCTCCAGCACGTCGCCCTGGCCGGTCAGCAGCAGGGACCGCCGGGCATCGGCGACCGACAGCAGCGCCTCCAGCCGGCGCAGGTAGCGGTCGGACCGCCAGTCCTTGGCCAGTTCGACGCAGGCGCGCTCCAGCTGGTCCGGGAAGCGTTCGAGCTTGGCTTCCAGCCGTTCCAGCAGGGTGAAGGCATCGGCGGTGGCGCCGGCGAAGCCGGCCAGGACCCGGCCATTGGCGATGCGCCGGACCTTCCGGGCATTGCCCTTCACCACGGTCTGGCCGAGCGAGACCTGGCCGTCGCCGGCCATGGCCACGGTGCCGCCCTTGCGGACCGAGAGGATGGTGGTGCCGTGCCAGCCGGCGAAATCCGGCTGGCCGGGGGAGGAATGGGAAGACATGGCGGCGGATGTGGGCCTTGCCGCCCCCGCGGGCAACGGGATGGCCCGAATGGGCTATTGCGGCCCGGCCCGGCAGCGTCATGCCCCGGGCGCCCGCCGCCCGCCGTTGATCAGGTCGCGGATGGTCAGGCCGGGCCCCGGCGTCACCCCGCCCCGCAGGCGCCGCGCCTCAGCCGCCGTCGCAACGTCCTGCTTCGGCACCCCCGGCACCAGCCGGGCCACCGCCCGTCAATCCCGGGTGATCACCACCCCCTCCCCCTGCTCCACCCGATCGAGCATGGCGCCGGGCTGTCCCGCAGCCTCCGGCGCGCCGCTCTCGCGCACGCGCCGCCTCCGCGCCGATCGCCGCGGGCTGCCATCCCGCCCGGCCCGGTTGCGACCCCCGCGCGCCCTCCGCCCGCCCTGGCGCCCCGGGCAGGCCGGTGCCGAGCGCCCCGGCAAGGCCGCGCCGGCAGACCCGTCCCCCGCCCGAGGCCAGCGCGGCGCGGGTCGCCCGGCCCCGGCCGCCCCGCCTTGGTTAACCCGTTCCTCATCGCGGTACGGCATCCAGGCCGTCATCGCCCCGCGGAGACCGCACCGTGCCGCCTGCCAGCCCGCCATCCTCCGGCTTCGGCCTCTCCCTCCGCGCGGCGCTGCTCGCGGTGTTGCTCGGGCTGACCGCCTTCGGCGCCGCCGCGCTCGGCTGGCGCGCCGCGGAGGACTGGCGGCAGCTGGCCGCGGCCGAGGAGGCGGGCATCGCCAATGAGGGCGCCAACCGCTTCATCGCCGGCCTGTTCGAGGTGCTGATGGAGCGCCTGGCCACCAACAACGCCCTGCAGGCGCCCGACCCCGCCGGGCCCGAGGTGCTGCAGGAGATCGCCCGCCGGCGCGCCGCGGTGCAGGCGAATTTCCTCGCCGGCCGCGCCGTGCTGGCGGCCCGCCAGTTCCCGGGCGAGGCGGCGCTGCTGCGCGACCTCGACGCCGCCCTGGCCCGCGCCGACGACCTGCGCCGGCAGGCCGACGCGGCCCTGCGCCAGCCGGTGGCGGCGCGGGACGCCGCGCTGCGGCGGGACTTCATCCCGGGCATCACCGCCTCGGTCGATGCGGCGCTGCGGGTCTGGTTCGCCGCGGTGCACCACATGGCGCAGTCGGACCCGGTGCTGGCCCGCCTCGCCGCGGTGAAGGAGATCGGCTGGCGGCTGCGCGACACCGCGGGGTTCGAGCGGTCGAACATCGCCTCCGCCATGTCGGCGCGGCAGCCGGTGGCGGCCGACCGGCTGGCCGCCAATGCCGCCATCCGCGGCCGGGTGGACCTGCTCTGGTCCCAGCTGCAGAACTTGGCGCCGGAGGCCGACCCGGCCACCGATGCCGGCCTGCGCGCCGCCATGGCCACCGCAAGGCGCGAGTATTTCGAGGGCTTCCGCGGCCTCGCCGACCGCATGGTCGCGGCGGGGGCGGAGGCCGGCCGCTACCCGATGGCGCCGGCCGATTTCGTCGCCACCACCACCGACCAGCTGGGCACGCTGCTGGCGGTCATGACCGCGGCCGGCCAGGCGAGCGAGGCGCATGCCGCCGCCGCCATCGCGGCACGCCGGACCGACCTTGCGGCCGCCGCCGGCGTGCTGCTGGCCAGTCTCGCGCTCGCCGGCCTGGCGGCCTGGATCGTCGTCGCGCGCGTCACCCGGCCGCTCGCCCGGCTGGAAGCGGCGACGGCCCGCCTGGCGCAGGGCGACCTCGCGGTCACGCTACCGGGCGCGGCGCGGCGGGACGAGGTCGGCCGGCTCGCGGGCGCCATCCGCGTTCTGCAGGACGGGCTGCTGGCCAAGGCCCGGCTGGAGGCGTCGCAGACCGAGGAGCGCGCGGCGGCCGAGGCCGAGAAGCGCAACGTGGTCCAGGCGATGGCCGAGCAGGTGGAGGCGGCCGCGCGCGAGGCGGTCTCCGCCATCGAGATCCGCAGCCAGGCCATGTCGGGCGACGCCGCCGCGCTGGCGGCGATGGCGGCCGAGGTCGCCGGCACCGCCGTGGCGATGGAAGCGACCGCGGCCAGGGTGCTGGCGGATGGCGAATGCGGCGCCGCGGCAACCGAGGAACTGGCTGCCAGCATCCGTGCCGTCGCCGGCCAGGTGGAAGGCGCGACGGCCGCGGCCCGCCGGGCGGTGGACCGGACCGAAACCAGCCAGGCCACCATCGCCGGCCTGGCCGAGGCGGCGTCGCGGATCGGCGACGTGGTGCGGCTGATCAGCGACATCGCCGGCCGCACCAATCTTCTCGCGCTGAACGCGACCATCGAGGCGGCGCGGGCCGGCGAGGCCGGCAAGGGCTTCGCGGTGGTGGCGAGCGAGGTGAAGGCGCTGGCCAGCCAGACCGCGCGCGCGACCGAGGAGATCGCCCGCCAGGTGTCCGGGATCGGCAGCGCGACTTCCGGCGCGGTCGCCGCGGTGGCCGAGATCGCCGCCGCGATCCAGGAAACGGACAGCGCCGCCGCGACCATCACCGCGGTGATCGACCAGCAGGCCAAGGCGACCGCCGAGATCGCCGAGACCGTGGCGCGCACCACCGCCGCGGCGCGGGAGGTTTCGGAACGGGCGGGCGAGGTGGCGGCTGCCATCGGCGGCGCCGGCACGCGGGCCGATGCGGTCCGCGGCGCCGCGGCCGGCACCGCCGAGGCGACGGCGACGCTGCAGGCCAGCATCGTCCGCATCATCCGCACGGCGACGCCGGAAGCGGAGCGGCGGGGCGAGCCGCGCCGGCCCGGCCAGGGGCGGCGCGCCATGCTGGGCGGCCTGGATGGCGGCCCGGCCAGCGGCGAACTGATCGATGTCTCGGCCGGCGGCGCGGCCCTGCTGCTGCCGCCCGGCAGCCCGGCCCCGCGGGTCGGCCAGCCGGTGACGCTGACCCTGGATGGCGAGCCCGCCCGGCCCGGCGCCAGGGTGCTGGAGGTCAGCCTGGTCCGGGAAGGCGGCCTGCGGGTGCGGCTGGCCTTCGCCGGCGACGCGCGGCGCGCCGCCTGATACCAGCGGCATGACCCTTCCCTTCAGGCCGAGCGCCAGGACGGGCGCCGCGGCTCATGCCGCGCAGCCAAGGTCTGCGGCGCAATGCGCCCGGCGATCGGGGGGCCGTCGATCGGTCGCGACCACCGGCCGTCAGCACAGGCCGGGGGCTCGGCGGGGCCCCCGGTAGGAGCCCGAGCGGGGGCCGCCGCCCTCGCCAAGCCCCGGCCAGGGGTCTACATGCGCCGCATGACCGCCGCCCGCACCGCCAGCATCGCGCGCCAGACCGCCGAGACCGATATCCGCGCCACCCTGGCCCTGGACGGCACCGGTAAGGTGCAGGTCGCGACCGGCATCGGCTTCCTCGACCACATGCTCACCGCGCTCGGCCGGCATGCCCTGTTCGACCTGGCGGTGGAGGCCAAGGGCGACCTGCATATCGACTTCCACCACACGACCGAGGATGTCGGCATCGTCCTCGGCCAGTGCCTGCGGCAGGCGCTGGGCGACAAGCGCGGCATCCGCCGCTACGGCCAGGCCCTGATCCCGATGGACGAGGCGCTGGCCGAGGCCGCGATCGACATCTCCGGCCGCCCCTTCCTCGGCTGGTCGGTCCCCTTCGCCCGCGACAAGGTGGGGGAGATGGACACGGAACTGTTCGAGGAATTCTTCCGCGCCTTCGCCTTCAACGCCGGCATCACCCTGCATGTCACCTTGAAGGCCGGGACCAACGCGCACCATGTCGCTGAGGCCTGCTTCAAGGCACTGGCCCGGGCGCTGCGGATGGCGGTGGAGACCGACCCGCGCGCGCCCGATTCGGTGCCATCGACCAAGGGGGTCCTCGAGGCCTGATGCGCATCTGGACCGTCCACCTGCCGCGCCTTGCCGGGGGGGCGACGCGGATGGGGAAGCCGCCGGTGCTGGTCCGGGAAGGCTTCTCCTGGGCGGCCTGCCTCCTCGCCCTGCCCTGGCTGCTCTGGCACCGGCTCTGGCTGGAAGCGATCGGCTATCTCGGGCTGATCCTGCTGCTGGCGGCCTTCGTGCCGCGCGACGCGGCGCTGCCCGTGGCGGTCGCCCTGCAATTCCTCCTCGGCGCCCAGGCGCAGGACCTGCGCCGCGCCGCGCTGACCCGCCGCGGCCGGCCCGCCGCGCATGTGGTGGCCGCGCCGGACGAGGACCTGGCGCTGGCCCGCCTGCTGGAGGCAAGGCCGGACCTGGCCCGCACGGTGCTGGCATGACGCAGCGCATCGCGGTGGTGGACCCCGGATCGGGCAACCTCGCCTCGGTCCTGCGGGCGCTGGACCGTGCCGCGGCGGATGCCGGCATCCCCATCGCCGCCGCGGTCACCCGCGACGCGGCGGCGGTCGCCGCGGCCGACCGCATCGTCCTGCCCGGCCAGGGCGCCTTCGCCGCCTGCATGCGCGGCCTTGCCGCCCTGCCCGACATGATCGGGACGCTGGAGGCGCGCATCGCCGCCGGCACCCCGCTGCTGGGGATCTGCGTCGGCATGCAGATCATGGCGGAGCGCGGGCTGGAGCACGGGGCGACCCCCGGCCTCGGCTGGATCGGCGGGGAGATCGCGCCGATGGCCCCGCGCGGGCCGGACGGCGCCCCGCTGCCCCTGCCGCAGATGGGCTGGAACACGCTGGACCCCGCCGCCGGCGGGCATGCCCTCCTCACGGGAATTCGGCCCGGCGACCACGCGTATTTCGTGCATTCCTATGCGCTGACCGGCTACAAGCCGGCCGAGGTCCTGGCGACCACCGACTATGGCGGCCCCGTCGTCGCCATCGTCGGACGCGGCAATATCGCCGGCACGCAATTCCATGTGGAGAAGAGTGCCGCGGTGGGCCTGCGCATCCTGGCTAACTTCCTCCGGTGGGCGCCGTGAGCGCGCCGGGACCCGTCCGGCGGCCCGAGCTGATGGTCGAGCGGGCGACCGAGCTCGACGACCACGACATGGCCGAGCTCTGCGAGGCGACGGACGCCGCCATCATCGAGGGCGGCGGCTTCGGCTGGGTGGAGCCGCAGGGCCGCGCCGCGCTGCAGCGCCATTTCCGCGGCGTGATGCTGGTGCCGGAACGGGAGCTGTTCGTCGCCCGGCTGGACGGCATGGTGGTGGGCAGCGCCCAGCTGGTCCGGCCGCCGAGGAACAACGAGGCGCAGGCCTTCGGCGCCACCCTCACCCATGCCTACATCGCCCCCTATGCCCGCGGCCATGGCCTGGCGCGGCTGATGATCCGCCGGGTGGAGGAGCGGGCGGCGGCGCTCGGCCACCGGGTCGTGAACCTCGACGTGCGGGAGACCCAGTCCACCGCCATCGCCCTGTTCGAGACGCTGGGCTATGAGCGCTGGGGAACCCACCCGGCTTATGCCCGGGTGAATGGCCGCACGGTCGCCGGCCACTACTACTACAAGCTGCTCGAGCCCGGCCGCGGCCGGCGCACCGGGCAGGTGATGGGCCGCTAGGGCAACCAGCGGCACCCGGCCCCGGGCGCCGTGCCGCGGCCGGGAAGCAACCGGGCCCGGTATCCTGCCCGCGTCCCCGCCGCCCCGCGCGGCGGGCGGCGCGAACCGGCAGGCCGGCGGGCACAAAGCCGCGTGGCGCGATCCGAAGGGCGCCGCTCCGGGCGATGAATTTCGGAATCGGGATACTGCGCCGCATGGCATTGACGCTCTACCCCGCCATCGACCTCAAGGGCGGGCAGGTGGTCCGCCTGAAGCGCGGCGACATGTCGAAGGCCACCGTCTATTCCTCGGAACCCGGGGCGCAGGCGCGGCGCTTCGCCGCGCTGGGCTTCCGCTGGATCCATGTGGTGGACCTGGACGGCGCCTTCGCCGGGCGCCCGGCCAATGCCGCGGCGGTGGAGACCATCCTGGCCGCGGTGCCCGGCGTGCCGGTGCAGCTGGGCGGCGGCATCCGCACCATGGGCACGGTGGAAGCCTGGCTGGACCGCGGGGTGAAGCGCGTCATCCTCGGCTCCGCCGCGGTGAAGGACCCCGATTTCGCCCTCGCCGCCTGCCGCGCCTATCCCGGGCGTGTGGCGGTGGGCATCGATGCCCGGGGCGGCTTCGTCGCCACCGAGGGCTGGGCGGAGGTGAGCGCGGTGCAGGCCGCCGACCTCGCCAAGCGGTTCGAGGATGCCGGGGCGGCCGCCATCATCTACACCGATATCGACCGCGACGGCATGCTGGGCGGGGTGAACTTGGAAGCGACCCTGGCCCTGGCGCGGGCGGTGCGCCTGCCGGTCATCGCCTCGGGCGGCGTCGCCTCGCTCAACGACCTCGCGGCGCTGTCGGGCGTGACGTCGGAGGGGATCGAGGGCGTGATCATCGGCCGGGCGCTGTATGACGGCCGCGTCGACCCGGCGGCGGCGCTGGCGCTGGTCAAGCGCTGAGGCAGCGGCCGCGCGGCGCCGGCAGCCCGGCCGCCGCGCGGCACACCCTACCGCCCGTCGGCCAGCAGCCGGTCCAGGATGCGCGCCTCGGTCGCCGCCAGCGCCGGGTCGCCGTGGCGGCGCGGCCGCGGCACATCGATCGGCAGGTCCAGCGCCACCCGCCCGCGGTCCAGCACCACCACGCGGTCGGCCAGCGCCACCGCCTCCGCCACGTCATGCGTGACCAGGACGGCGGTGAAGCCCTCGGCGCGCCAGACCTGCTCGACCAGCGCCTGCATCTCGATCCGCGTCAGCGCGTCCAGCGCGCCCAGCGGCTCGTCCAGCGCCAGCAGGCGCGGCCGGCTGACCAGGGCGCGGGCCAGCGCCACGCGCTGCTTCTGCCCGCCCGACAGCACGGACGGCCATTCCGCGGCGCGATCGGCCAGCCCCACCTCGGCCAGCGTCGCGCGCGCCCGGACCTGCCGCAGCGCCGGCGGCGTCCCGCGCGCCAGCCCGACCTCCACATTCTCCTGGATGCTGGCCCAGGGCAGCAGGCGGGGTTCCTGGAACATCAGCCGCACCGCGTCGGCGGGCGGCGCGTCCTCGCCCGGGCCGCCGATGGTCAGGGTGCCGCCGCCCGGCGCCTCCAGCCCCGCGACCAGCCGCAGCAGGGTGGACTTGCCGCAGCCGCTGCGGCCGACGATGGCGAGGAATTGCCCGGCCGGGATGTCGAGGTCGAGCCCCTGCAGCACCGCGGGCCCGCCGAAATCCTTGGCGACCCCGCGCAGCCGCACCGCGACGCCGGCGCGCGCGCCGGCCAGCATGCCGTCCATCGTCACGCCCCCCTGTAGGCCGGGTTCCAGGACAGGCAGAGCCGCTCCAGCAGCCGCGCCACGCTGTCCGCCAGCTTGCCCAGCAGCGCATAGACCAGGATCGAGAAGACCACGATGTCGGTCAGCATGAACTCCCGCGCATGCATGGCCATGTAGCCGATGCCGGAATTCGCCGCGATCGTCTCCGCCACGATCAGCGTCAGCCACATGATGCCGAGCGCGTAGCGGATGCCGACGAAGACCGAGGGCAGCGCCCCCGGCAGCACCACGCGGCGGAACAGCGTCGGCCCGTCCATGCCATAGGCCCGGCCCATCTCCATCAGCTGCGGATCGACCGAACGCACGCCATGCATGGTGTTGACATAGACCGGGAAGAAGCTGCCGAGCGCGACGAGGAAGAGCTTCGCCGCCTCGTCGATGCCAAACCACAGGATCACCAGCGGGATCAGCGCCAGATGCGGGATGTTGCGCAGCATCTGCACGCTGGAATCCAGCAGCCTCTCCCCCAGGCGCGACAGGCCGGTGAGGAAGCCGAGGGCGAGGCCGAGGCCGCCGCCGATGGCGAAGCCGGTCAGCGCGCGCCAGGCGCTGACGCGGATGTTCTCCGCCAGGGCGCCGGACTGCGCCAGGGTCCAGCCGGCCGCGACCACGGCGGAGGGGGCCGGCAGCACCTCCTCGGCGATCCAGCCCGCCATGCTGCCGGCCTGCCAAGCCAGCAGCAGCAGCGCCGGCAGCAGCCAGGGCAGCGCGGCGCGCGCCGGGCCGCGCCAGGACAGGGCGGGGCGGGGCGCTGCCTCGCGGGTCGAAAGGATCGCCTCGCTCATGCCGCCAGCACCCCGGTGCCGAAGGCCGGGAGGAAGTCGCGCGCCGCGACCGCCGGTTCCGCCGCCCGGCCGATGCCGAGCTGCGGGAAGAGCAGCTCCGCCACGGTGTAGGCTTCCTCGAGATGCGGATAGCCGGAGGCGATGACGGTGGAGATGCCGAGCGCCTGGTAGTCGCGCAGCCGCGCCGCCACGGTCTGCGGGCTGCCGACCAGGGCGGTGCCGACGCCGGCCCGCACCAGGCCGATGCCGGCCCAGAGATTTGGCGCGACCTCCAGCCTGTCCCGCCTGCCGCCATGCAGCTCGGACTGCAGGCGCTGGCCGACGCTGTCGCTCTCCGCCGCGCGCTTCGCCGCCACCGCGGCGATGGTGGCGTCGTCGAGATGCGAGATCAGCCGCGCCGCGGCCGCCCAGGCCTCCTCGTCCGTCTCCCGCACGATCAGGTGGATGCGCAGGCCGAAATTCACCTGCCGGCCCTGCGCCGCGGCGCGGGCGCGCACCGCGGCGAGCTTCGCCGCCACCTGCGCCGGGGGCTCGCCCCAGGTCAGGTAGGTGTCGACATGCTTCGCCGCGACCTCGATCCCGGCTTCGGAGGAGCCGCCGAACCAGAGCGGCGGATGCGGCCGCTGCACCGGCGGGAAATGGTTCTTCCCGCCATGCGCGGCGAGGTAGCGCCCCTCGAAGTCGATCCCCTGCTCGGTGAACAGGCCGCGGAAGATCGTCAGGAACTCCTCGGTCTGCGCGTAGCGCTCGGCGTGGCCCAGAAAGATGCCGTCGCCCGCCAGCTCCTGCGGGTTGCCGCCGGTGACCACGTTCATCAGCAGCCGGCCATCGGTGATGCGGTCGAAGGCGGCGGCCTGGCGCGCCCATTGCGCCGGCGTCTGCACGCCGGGGCGCAGGGCCAGCAGGAATTTCAGCCGCCGGGTGAAGGGCGCGATGGCCGCGCCGGTGATCCAGGGATCCTCGCACTGGTTGCCGGTGGGCATCAGCACGCCGCCGAAGCCCAGCCGGTCGGCCGCCATCGCCACGTCGCGCAGGTAGCCGAAATCCTGCGGCCGGGCGCCCTGCCGGGTGCCGATGTAGCGCCCGTCGCCGGAGGTCGGGACGAACCAGAAGAGGTCGAGCGGGGAGTCGGTACTCATCATCGGGTCCTTCAGGCCGCCGGGGCGTGCCAGACGATGTCGCGCACCGCGACGGCGCGCGGGACGAGGCCGAGGCGATGGAAGCGGTCCGCCACGCGCTGCTGCTGCGCGACGATGGCGTCGCTCAGCGGCACCACGTCGAAGGCGGTGCGGTTGGTCGCGCGGCGCGTGGCCTCCACCGGCAAACCGGTGGCCTCGCTGGCCAGGCGCGCCACATCCGCGGGGTGGGCGGCGGACCAGCGGCCGACGCCGGCCAGGATCTCGACGGCCTGGGCGACCAGGCGCGGATTCGCCTCGGTGAAGGGGCGGCTGGCCAGGAAGAAGCTGCTCTGCGGCTCCACCGCATCGCCGGCGACCAGCACCCGGGCGCCCCGTTGCAGCTCCGCCAGCGCGTAGAAGGGGTCCCAGATGCTCCAGGCATCGACATTGCCGCGGGCGAAGGCGGCGCCGGCATCGGCCGGCGGCAGTTCCACCGGCTGGATGTCGCGCCAGGCCAGCCCGGCCTGCTCCACCGCGCCGACCGCCAGGCTGTGGGCGGAGGAGCCGCGGGCATAGGCGAGCCGCTTGCCCTTCAGCTCCGCCACGGCCTGCAGCGGGCTGTCCTGCGGCACCAGGATGGCCTGGCTGGCGCCGCGGCTGGGCGTCGCCGCGACATAGAGGATCTTCGCCCGCGCCGCCTGGGCGAAGATCGGCGGCGCATCGCCGGTCGCGCCGAAATCGATGCTGCCGACATTCAGCGCCTCGAGCAGCGGCGGGCCATAGGTGAACTCCACCCAGGACACCTCGATGCCGAGCGGGTTCAGGGCGCGCTCGAAGTCGCGGTTCTGCTTCGCGGCCAGCAGCGGGCCGGATTTCTGGAAGCCGATGCGGAAGGCGCGCGGCTGGGCATGCGCCGGGCGCAGGAAGGGCGCGCCGGCGGCGAGCGCCAGCAGCGCGCGGCGCGGCGCCGCGAGGGAGGTGGACATGCGTGCGGTCTCCGGGCGCGCCGGATGCGCGCCGGTCAGGATCGGGTGGGGAAGGCTGGGGCGGCGCTCAGCGCCGACAGGGCATCCGGCGGCAGGCGTCGCGCCGAAGATGCGTGCGGCGCTTTAGCTCTTGGTGACGCGGTGCAAGCTGCATGGGTCAAATCCCGCGGGGCCGGCACGGGATGCGCCGGCGCAAGGGTATCTGCGCCCGTGTCTCGTGGTGGGTCAAGGATAAAACGTCCTGTAATGGGGAAATTTGGTATTCCACATCACACGCCGCGTGATCATGCGGCGCCTGGGCCGGCAAATGACCGCTTGACCCCCGGCGCAATCGGACGCAAGCGCACAGGCCCGCCCGATCGTCGCCGAGGTTCCCGCGTGCTCGCACTCCGCGTCATTCCCTGCCTCGACGTGAAGGATGGCCGCGTGGTGAAGGGCGTGAACTTCGTCGCGCTGCGCGATGCCGGGGACCCGGTGGAGCAGGCCCGGACCTACAGCCGCGAAGGCGCGGACGAGGTCACCTTCCTCGATATCGGCGCGACGCATGAGAACCGGGACACGATGTACGACGTCGTCTCCCGCACCGCGGCCGAGGTGTTCATCCCGCTGACCGTCGGCGGCGGCGTCCGCAGCGTGGAGGATGTGCGCCGCCTGCTGCTGGCCGGCGCCGACAAGGCCAGCATCAACAGCGCCGCCGTCGCCGACCCGGCGCTGGTCACCCGCGCGGCGGAGGCCTTCGGCAGCCAGGCGATCGTCGTCGCGGTGGATGCCCGCCAGGTCGCGCCCGGCCGGTGGGAGGTCTTCACCCATGGCGGCCGAAAGGGCACCGGCATCGATGCGGTCGGCTGGGCGGAGCGGATGGCCGAGGTCGGCGCGGGCGAATTGCTGGTCACCTCCATGGACCGGGACGGCACCAAGTCCGGCTTCGACCTCGACCTGCTGCGGGCGATCCGGGCGCGGGTGCGGCTGCCCATCGTCGCCTCCGGCGGGGTCGGCACCGTCGGGCATTTCGTCGAGGGCGCGCGGGCCGGCGCCAGCGGCCTGCTGGCCGCCAGCGTGTTCCATTACGGCGAATTCCGCATCGCCGACGCCAAGGCGGCGCTGGACGCGGCGGGATTGCCGGTGCGGCCCCTGGCGGAGGCCGCCTGATGGGGAAGCTGGCCGCGAAGCCCAAGAAGAAGCCGGCGAAGAAGGCGGCCGGGCTGCCGCTGCCGGCGGGCGTGCCGGCCAAGGCGAAGAAGCCGCCGAAATCGGTGCTGAAGGCGGAATCGCGCCATCTGCGGCCGCTCTCGGTCCCGACCGACGCCGCCGATGCCACCGTGCTGGACCGGCTGTGGGAGACGGTGGAGGCGCGCCGCGTCGCCGGCGATGTCGCGCATTCCCATTCCGCCCGGCTGATGGCGCGCGGCACCGCCAAGGTCGCCCAGAAGCTGGGCGAGGAAGCGGTGGAATGCGTGATCGAGGCGACGCAGGGCCACCGCGCCGAGACGATCCTGGAGAGCGCCGACCTGCTCTATCACCTCATGGTGGTCTGGGTGGATGCCGGCATCCGGCCGGAGGAGGTCTGGACGGAGTTGCGCCGGCGGGAAGGGATCAGCGGCATCGCCGAGAAGGCGGCGCGGCCGAAGGGCATCGTGCGGGCGGCGCGGACGACGAAGCTGCCCTGACGCAGGTGGCGTCGAGGAAGGCTCCGCCCTCCACGACCCCCTCCGGCCAAGCGCCGGAGGGCCCCTGGACCCCTCGGGTCGTCGCGGCAGGGGCGCCGCCCCGCCCGTCGCGGCCTTGACCCGCTGCCGGCATTGTGGCGTTCGGGCGCAAGCGACCAAGCGAGGGGACCCGCCGCCATGTCCGTCACCGGCCTGCCGCCCTATGACGATGCCAACATCTTCGCCCGCATCCTCCGCGGCGAGATCCCCTGCAAGAAGGTGGTGGAGACGGAGCACGCCCTCGCCTTCCACGACATCGCGCCGCAGGCGCCGGTGCATGTGCTGGTGATCCCGAAGGGGCGCTGGGTCAGCGCCGCGGATTTCCATGCCGGCGCCGATGACGCCGCCATCGCCGGGTTCTGGCGCCTGGTCTCGGCCGTGGCGAAGGACCAGGGGCTGGAAGCGCATGGCTACCGCATCCTGTCCAACATGGGCGCCGATGGCGGCCAGGAAGTGCCGCATTTCCACGTCCATATCTTCGGCGGCCGCCGCATCGGCCGCATGGTGCCGGCCGCGCCGCAGGGATAGCGGCTTGCAGCCGGCGGGCGCCGGGACGACATTCGCCCGATGCCAACCACCCCGCAGGAAGAGGCACGCGCCGCCCTCGACGCCGCCGGCCAGCTTCCCGACGCCGAGATCGAGCTTGCCGCCGTCGCGCTGCAATTCGCCCGGATCGATGCGCCGGAGGCGGATTGGCGCGCCGCCGCCGGCACCCTGTCCGAGCTGGCGCAGGCGGCCGTGGCCGCCGCCACCGCCAACCCCACCGCCGACGCCGGCGATGCCGAGGGGCGGCGGGAGGTGCTGGCGCAGGTCATCCATGGCCGCTTCGGCTTCGCCGGCGACACCGAGACCTATGACGACCTGGCCAATGCCAACCTGATCCGGGTGGCGGAGCGGCGACGGGGCCTGCCGGTTGCGCTCGGCATCCTCTGGCTGCACGCGGCCGAAGCGGCGGGCTGGACGGCGCATGGCATCGACTTCCCCGGGCATTTCCTGCTGGCGGTCGAAGGCGGCCGCGGCCAGGCGCTGGTCGATGTCTATGCCGGCGGCGACGGCCTGGCGGCGCCGGAGCTGCGCGCCCTGCTGAAGCGGATCGAGGGCGAGAAGGCCGAATTGCGCCCGGGCCTGCTGCGGCTGATGGACAAGCGGGCGGTGCTGCTGCGGCTGCAGAACAACATCAAGCTGCGGCGGCTGCGCGCGGGCGACCTCTCCGGCGCATTGGCCTGCACGGAGGACATGCTGCGCCTCGCCCCCGACCAGGCGCTGCTGTGGCGGGAAGCCGGGCTGATGAACCAGCGGCTGGACCGCATCGGCGCCGCGCTCGGCTGCCTCGACAAGTCGCTGGAGATCGAGCCGGAGGGCGAGGCGGCGCGCCGCATCCGCTCGGTGATCGAGGAATTGCGCCACCGGCTGAACTGAACCGCGCCGGCCGCCGGGGCATCCGCGCGGCCGGGGATCACAGCGCGGTCGCGACCAGCACGGCGCCGCTGGCCGCCAGCAGCCACAGCACCACCCGGCGGAAGGCGGCATCGTCCAGCCGGCGGTAGAGCCGGGCGCCGAGCAGCGCCGGCACCAGCATGGCCGGCGCCACCACCAGGAACAGCCCGGCCGCCTCGGCCGACAGCGTGCCGGTCGCGGCATAGCCGGCCAGGGCCAGCAGATGCATGGCGGTGTTGAACGCCTGCAGGGCGGATCGCTGCGCATCCCGCGGCAGGCCGCGCAGCGTGGTCCAGAGGGTGGGGGCAGGCCCGCTCAGCCCGCCCAGGCCACCCATGACGCCGCCCACCCACCCTGCCGCGGCATCGGCCAGGGCGCCGCCGCGCGTCACCCGCGGCAGGCGGCGCGCCAGCAGCATGGCCGGGCACCAGGCCAGCAGCAGCAGGCCGAGCGCAAGGCGGAAGCCGGCCGGGTCCAGCCAGCGCAGCAGCAGGATGCCCGGCGGCAGGCCCAGCACCCCGCCGGCGACCAGGGGCAGCACGTTGCGCCAGGAGAAGCCCTGCCGGATGACGCCGAGGGCGAGCGCCTGGCCGAGCAGCGAGCCGAGCACCACCAGCGGCGCCGCCAGCCGGGGGTCCAGCACCCAGGCCCAGACCGCCATGGCGACCAGGCCGAAGGCGAAGCACGACAGGCCCCTGCACGAAGCCGCCCAGCGCCGCGCCCAGCGCCACCGCCGCGATCTGGTCCAGCCCTTCGACTCCCGGGCCCTGCCGGCCGCGGGCAGCCTATCACGGGCCGGCCGCCGGGCGGGGCCGCCGCAGCCGGGGGGACCGAGGCGCCCCCTTCCGCCCGGACGTCCTCTCTGCCAAGCAGGCGGCCGAGACACCCTGCATCCCGGCCCCCGGGGGAGACACACGCCATGGCCCTGCGCGTCGCGGTCCAGATGGACCCGATCGAGAGCATCAACATCGATGCCGACAGCACCTTCGCCCTGATGCTGGAAGGCCAGGCGCGCGGCCACAGCCTGTGGCACTACCACGTGCGCAACCTGGCGCTGCAGGGCGGGCGGGTGACGGCGCTGGGCGAACCCGTCACGGTGGAGCGGAAGAAGGGCGCGCACTGGTCCTTCGGTGCGCGGGAGGAGATCGACCTCTCGACCATGGACGTGGTGCTGATGCGCCAGGACCCGCCCTTCGACATGGCCTACATCACGGCCACCCATATCCTCGAGCACATCCACCCCAAGACGCTGGTGGTGAACGACCCGGCCAGCGTCCGCAACGCGCCGGAGAAGCTCTTCGTCACGCATTTCCCCGACCTGATGCCGGAGACGCTGGTCACCGCCGATCGCGGCCAGATCATGAAGTTCCGGGAGAAGCACGGCGACATCATCATCAAGCCGCTGTTCGGCAATGGCGGCGCCGGCGTGTTCCACCTGAAGCCGAACGACTCCAACCTGAACTCCCTGGTGGAGATGTTCACCGAACGCTCGCGCGAGCCGCTGGTGGTGCAGAAATACGTCCCGGACGTGCGCCAGGGCGACAAGCGCATCATCCTGGTCGATGGCATCGCCCTGGGCGCCATCAACCGGGTCCCGGCGGAGGGCGAGGCGCGCAGCAACATGCATGTCGGCGGCCGCCCGGAACCGACCACGCTGACCGACCGCGAGAAGGAGATCTGCGCCCGCATCGGCCCGGAACTGCGCCGCCGCGGCATGATCTTCGTCGGCATCGACGTCATCGGCGGGTATCTCACCGAGATCAACGTCACCTCCCCCACCGGCCTGCAGGAGGTGGCGCGCTTCGACGGCGTGCACCTCGAACGGGCGATCTGGGACGCGATCGAGGCGAAGCGCGCCGGCTGAGCACCCGGCGGCGGCGGTGCCGGAACGCGGCCCCCGCCGCCCCGACCGGCCCCGCGGGGGCGCATCGATGCGGCCGCGGCAGGTGGCGGACCTAGTGTCCCGAATCCGAAGTTCGCCGCCACTGGCGACGCCCTCCGGTTCGGGCCACTAGCCTTCGTTTTCAGTGGCCTGCAGGTCCGCTGCGTTCGCAGCCAGCGGCTGCGAACTTCGCGGGCAGGACACTAGCTCAGGCCTTGGCCCCACCGGCCGGGCGCCAGGCGCCTCGACCCTGGCGCCCCTGGAACCCCCTGGCACCCCTGGGCCCTGGCGGCTAGGGGCAAGCGCCCCGGGGCCCGCACCGGCCGCGTGCACGGACCGGCAACCACCCGCCGGCCATCCTCGGAGGCGTGAGGGCCGGCGCCGGCAACCCCTCCGCCGGCGGAACGCTGCATCCGATGCTGGAATTGTGCAGCGCAACCCGGCATTCTCGGGGGTGGCCGCCCTGGCCGGCGACCATCCCCTGCCACCGCTTGCCGCACCAGGTTTCCGCGCCGGGGTCCCTGCGCAGGGACCGGGGCGGGCCCATATCCGCCGCAACCGCCGCCCGCCTCGCCCGGCCCATCGCAGCCCAGGACTCCGCCTTGCCGATCTTCCGCCTGTTGCGCCCCGCTGCCGCCATCCGCGCCGATGCCCATCGCCGTTCCGCCGCCGAGGAGACCGGGGCGCCGGCGCTGCGCGTCGCGTCCTGGAACATCCACAAATGCGTCGGCACGGACGGGCAATTCGACCCCGGCCGTGTCACCGCCGTGATCGCCGAGCTGGATGCCGAGCTGGTGGCCCTGCAGGAGGTGGACCGCCGCTTCGGCCGCCGCACCGCCCTGCTGGACGCCCGCCGCCTGGCGCAGGAGACGGGGCTGGTCCCCCTGCCGGTCTCCGACCTGCCGGACGGCATGGGCTGGCACGGCAATGCCATCCTGGTCCGCCCGGGCACGACCTGGCGGCTGCAGCGCCTGCACCTGCCGGGGGCGGAGCCGCGCGGTGCGGTGGTGGCCGAGCTGGACCTGCCCGGCGGCCGCGGCCCGTTGCGGGTGGTGGCCGCGCATTTCGGCCTGCTGCGCCGCTGCCGCACCCGCCAGGCCGCGGCGGTGGTGGCCGCGGTCGCGCGCGGCCGCGACATGCCCACGCTGATGATGGGCGACCTGAACGAATGGCGGCTGGACCGGCAGCGCTCCGCCCTGCGTGGGCTGGAACCGGTCTTCCGCGGGGTTGCCGCCGGGGTGCCCAGCTTCCCGTCCCGCCGGCCCTTCCTGCCGCTGGACCGCATCCTGGGCTGCGCCCGCGCGCCGGTCCTGGCGGTGGAGGCGCATGACACGCCGCTGGCCCGCACCGCCTCCGACCACCTGCCGCTGAAGGCCCTGGTGCGGCTGCCGGCGACCGTCCCGGCCCTCGCCAGCGCCGCCTGACGGGACGGCCCGGGCAGGTCGCGGGGTCGGCCGCGGCGACGGGCGCGACATCGCGCGAAGGCCACGGGCGGGGCCTTCGCCCGGTGGTCGATGACCCCGGGCAGCCTGCGCCCCCGGCGGCGCCCGCCGGCCGCCCCGGCGCCGCGGCGCGGCACGCCCCCGCCAACCGTTGTGACACCGGGCTGCCCCCAACCCGCGCCACCCTCGGCCGTTGGACCGCCGACACGGGCTCGGCAGGGTGCGGAGGGGATCGCGTGCCGGTTCAGGAGACTGCGCCACCGCCGGCGAAGGCGCGGGCGCCCGGCGGGACGGGGGCCGCCACGGTGCTCGACCGGGCGGTGGCGAGGGCGCTGGACGGCCTCGGCGCGCCCACCGGCGCCGCCCTGGTGGTCGAGGGGCCGGAAGCCTTCGCGCTCCGCGCCGCCGCGGCCCGCGCCGCCGGCCGCACGCTCGACCTGCAATACTATCTCTGGCACGGCGACCTGACCGGCACGCTGCTGGCCGAGGAGGTGCTGCGCGCCGCCGACCGCGGCGTGCAGGTGCGGATGCTGCTGGACGATGTCTTCGCCCTGGGCCAGGAACGGGCGATCTGCGCGCTGGACGCGCATCCCAACATCGCGGTGCGGCTGTTCAACGGCACGCGCTGGCGCGCCTTCGGCCATTTCGGCTACGCGCTGGAGATGCTGCTGGGCGGCTGGCACCTGAACCGCCGCATGCACAACAAGGCCTGGATCGCCGATGGCAGGCTGGCCATCGCCGGCGGGCGCAACCTGGCGGACGAGTATTTCGACGCCGCCGAGAGCTTCAATTTCCGCGACCTGGACCTGCTGCTGGTCGGCGCCGCCGCCCCGGAGGCGAGCGCGGTGTTCGAGCGCTACTGGACCAGCCCCTTCGCCCGCCCGGCGGCGGAGCTCAGCGCCGCGCAATCCGCGCGCGGCGGCCTGGCCAGGCTGCGCGGGAAGCTGGCCGCGGCGCGCGCGGCGCCCGACGCGCAGGCCTTCCTCGCCCGCTCGCCGGAGGGGGAGCGGCTGTCGGCCTGCCTGGAAAACCGGCTGGCGCCGCTGGCCGAGGGCGCGGTGCGGGTCGTCGCCGACCCGCCGGAGAAGGCGCGCCGCGGCCTGGGCGCCCGCCGCCGCGCCCGCGCCGCCGGCGGCATCGGGCCGGAAGCGGCGGATGCGCTGCGCGCGGCGCAGCGGGAAGCGCTGCTGGTCTCCCCCTATTTCGTGCCGGGGGAGGCCGGGCTGGCCCTGCTGCTGGACCTGCGGCGGCGCGGCGTGCGCGTCTCGGTGGTGACCAACTCCCTGGCCGCGACCGATGTGGTGGCGGTGCATGGCGGCTATGCGAGGTATCGCCACGCGCTGCTGGCGGCCGGCGTCGAGCTGTTCGAGCTGAAGGCGAGCGGCGACGAGCATGCCAGCCTGCTCGGCTCGCGCGGCGCCAGCCTGCACACCAAGGCCTTCGTGGTGGACGGGCGGCTGGTCTGCGTCGGGTCCTTCAACCTCGACCCGCGCTCCGCCGCGCTGAACACCGAGATGGGCGTCTTCGCCGAGGATCCGGCCCTGGCGCGGGAGCTGCGGGCGGAACATGCCCGCCTGGCCGACCCGGCGCGCAGCTGGCGGGTGGCGCTGGCGGAGGGCCGCCTGGCCTGGACGGCGCGGACCGCCGGCGGCGCCATGGCGACGGTGCGGCACGAGCCGGCGGCCTCGCTGCGTCGGCGCGCCATCGCCAGCCTGGTGCGGCTGCTGCCGCTGGAAGCGCAGCTCTGATGCCGGCGGCCATCCGGGATGGCCGCCGGCAGTGACGTGGCGCCCTCGGCGCCGGGCGCCCCGAAGGGACATGGGTTTGCGGCCCTGGCCCGCCGCGCGGCCTGTGGCCGGCGACGGCGTGCGGTGACGCCGCTGGGGTCCCGTGGCGGCGGGCGCCATCCGGCGCCTAGGCCGGCCGCGCCGGGCCGGTGGCCCGAGGGAGCCAGCCGGAGGCCGGCCGCGGGGGAGGGAGGACAGCAGCATGCCGAAGAACACGATCTGCCTTTGGTACGAGCGGGAGGCGGAGGCGGCCGCGCGCTTCTACGCGGCGACCTTCCCCGGCAGCGCCATGGGCGCCGTGCATCGCGCGCCGGCCGATTACCCCGGCGGCAAGGCCGGCGACGTGCTGACGGTGGCCTTCACCGTGGCGGGCATCCCCTGCCTGGGCCTGAATGGCGGGCCGGTCTTCCGCCACAGCGAGGCCTTCTCCTTCCAGATCGCCACCGAGGACCAGGCGGAAACCGACCGCTACTGGGACGCCATCCTGGGGAATGGCGGGCAGGAAAGCGCCTGCGGCTGGTGCAAGGACCGCTGGGGCATTTCCTGGCAGATCACACCGCGGGTGCTGACCGAGGCCCTGGCGGCGGGCGGCGAGGAGGCGAAGCGCGCCTTCGCCGCCATGCTGACCATGCGGAAGATCGACGTCGCGGCGATCGAGGCGGCGCGGCGCGGCTGACGCGCATCGCGTCGGCGCCGGGGCGCGGCACCGCCGCGGCGTTCGCGCCGCGGCGCTGTCCTTGCCGGATCGCCCGGCGGTTCCGCGCCCCGGGCCGTTGACCACCGCCGCGAACCGCGCGCGCCGCCCTGCGTCATGCCCGGGCCGGCCCGGTGCCGGCGGGGGAGCGCGCGCGATGGACACCGCCTATCGCTTCGGGATCGAGGAGGAATATTTCCTGGCGGATGCCGCCACGCGCGGCACGCCCGCGCCGGCGGTGCTGGAAGCCTTCCACGCCGCCGCCGGCGCCGCGCTGCCGCGGGTGGAGCGGGAGTTGCTGCGGACGCAGGTGGAAGCCTCCTCGGCGCCCGCTGCGGATTGCGCCGCGGCGCGGGCGGAGCTGTCCGGGCTGCGGCGCGGCCTGGCCACGCTGGCGCGGCAGCACGGGCTGCTGGTCTTCGCCGCCGGCACGCATCCGCTGGCGCACTGGACCCGGCAGAGCCACACGGAAAAGGAACGGTACCAGGACCTGGCGCGGCAGCTCGGCCTGCCCGGGGCGCGCAACATGGTCGGCGGGCTGCATGTGCATGTGGAGGTCCCCCGGCCGGAGACGCGGGTGGACCTGATGAACCGGCTGATGCCCTTCCTGCCGCTGCTGCTGGCGCTTTCCGCCTCCTCCCCTTTCTTCGGCGGGCGGGCGACCGGGCTGGCGGCCTACCGGCTCTGCGTCTTCGGGGAGATGCCGCGCACCGGCCTGCCGGAGCTGTTCGCCGACGCGGCGGATTACGAGAGGCTGGTGCGGGCGATGACCGGCGCCGGCGCCATCCCGGATGCCAGCTACCTGTGGTGGGTGGTGCGTCCTTCGCTGAAATACCCGACGCTGGAACTGCGCGTGGCCGACAGCTGCACGCGGCTGGCGGACTCGCTGGCCATCGCCGCGCTCTGGCGCTGCCTGGTGCGCTGCGCCGACCGGCGACCGGACCTGAACCGCGGAATGACCGGCGCATCCCGCGCCATCGCCGGGGAGAATCTCTGGCGGGCGCAGCGGGACGGGGCGAAGGCGACCTTCGTCGAGGAGGCGACGGGCGAGGCCTTGCCGGCCGCTGCCTGGCTGGACCAGGCGATCGCACTGGTCGGGGAGGATGCGGCGGCGCTCGGCTGCGGGGACGAGGTGGCGGCGACGCGCGCCATCCTGGCGGGCACCAGCGCTGACCGGCAGGCGGCGGTGTTCGAACAGGCGCGGGCGCGCGGCCTGGCGGAGGATGCGGCGCTGGCCGCGGTGGTGGACTGGCTGGCGGCGGCGACGGCGGAGTGCGGCCAAGGCGGAACGCCATCCGCCGGCGCGGCCTGACGGCAGGGCGGATCGCGGCCGGCGCCGGAGGCCGCGTCGCCGTGGCGCTGCAGGGCGGCGTCGCGCGCCGGGGCTGGCCGGGTCCGCGCCGGCGCCGCCCGAAGCCGGGTTCAGAATTTCCAGGCCGTGCGCAGGATCGGGCCGGCGCCCCATTGGTGGAACCGGCCCTCGGGCGCGCTGCTGGCCTGCCGCGTCAGGAAGACCTGCAGGTCCAGCACCGGCGCGCCGATGGCGGGCAGCCAGCCCTCGGGCGGCTGGAACTCAACCGTCAGGATCGGGGTCAGCAGCCAGTCGGCGCGCCTGCGGCCCTCGAAGCGGTCGAACCAGCGGCGGGTGACGTCGAGTTCCAGGCTGGTGCTCCAGGCCGCGGAGAGCGTCCAGGTGACGGAGGGGTTCAGCAGCGCCGCGAAGGACGGCGGGCCGCCATCGCGCTGCCGGCGCTGCAGGGCGCCGTTGACGTTCACGCTCCAGGCCGCGGCGCTGTCCGTGTCCGGCCCCGGCGGCAGGCGGCGCAGCGCGGCGTCCCAGTTCCAGCTGCGCGACGCGCCCAGCGCGACATCGTGCCAGGTGTCCACCCGCCGGGCATAGGTCGGCGCGAAGCTGTAGGTCGGGACGTAGCTGGCGAAGGGCTGCCATTCCTGGTCGTCCTGCCCGCTCTCGTATTGCGCGCGGAGGCGGCCATAGAGCAGGTCGGCATCCGCATCCTGCGCCCGCATGAAGCGGTCCGAGCTGGCATCGAGCAGGGCGGAGAGGCGGATGGGCTGCGCCTCCAGCCGACGGGTCCAGGTCAGCCGCGCCTCGGGCGTCAGCTCGGGCGAAGGGCGGCCGCGGATGGCCTGCTCGGCATCGGTGTTCCAGAGGAAGGGGAGCAGCAGGTCGGCGGAGAATTCCGGCGGCCGCGGCGCGCCCGGCGGCGGCGCCATGCCGGGCGCGAGGCCGATGCCGGCGGCCGGGTCCTCAGGGGGTGCCAGGGCATCCGTCCGTGCCTGGCGGGACGCGACCGAGGCCGCCCGGGTCGCCCTGGCCTGCCGGCGCGACTGCGTCTCGGCCGGGCGGTCCGGCGGCAGGGCCAGCGCCAGGGCGAGGAGGGCAGCGGGTTGTCCGATGCGCCGGCCGATGCGCCGGCCGATAAGCAGGGCCGTCGAGCAGGGCATCCGAGCGGCTCCGCAGCGGGTCGAGGTGCGCCGCACGGTCAGGCGACGCCCCGCACAGGAGCATGGCGGCAACGCCCGCGCCAGGCAAAGCGCGGCGTCGCGCGCCGATGCCGTCGGGTACCGGACCCGGGGAAACGGAGGGGGTGCAGGGGGATGCCTCCCCCTGCATCGCTGTCACTCGGCCGCGCGCGCCAGCACCGGATAGTCGGTGTAGCCCTTGGCGTCGCCGCCATAGAGCGTCGCCCGGTCCGGCTCGTTCAGCGGCGCGCCGATGCGCAGGCGATCCACCAGGTCCGGGTTGGCGATGAAAGGCCGGCCGAAGGCGATGGCGTCGGCGCGGCCGTCCCGCAGCGCCGCCTCGGCCAGCGCCTTGTCGTAGCCGTTGTTGGCCAGATAGGGACCGCCGAAGGCGCGCTTCAGCGCGACGAAGTCGAAGGGGATGATGTCGCGCGGGCCGCCGGTCGCGCCTTCCACCACATGCAGATAGGCCAGGCCGAAGCGGCCCAGCGCCGCCGCCACATGGCCGAACAGCGGCTGCGGGTCGCTGTCCGCGATGTCGTTGGCCGGCGAGGCGGGGGAGATGCGCACGCCGGTGCGGTCGGCGCCGAAGGCCCGGGTCACGGCCTCGGTCACCTCCAGCAGGAAGCGGGTGCGGTTCTCGATCGACCCGCCGTAGCGGTCGGTGCGGCGGTTGGTCTTGTCGCGCAGGAACTGGTCGATGAGGTAGCCATTGGCGGCGTGGATCTCGACGCCGTCGAAGCCGGCCTGCTTCGCATTCTCCGCGGCGCGGCGGAAATCCTCGACGATGCCCGAGATCTCGTCGGTCTCCAGCGCGCGCGGCGTCGGGTGCGGCTGGAAGCCGGCTTCGGTGAAGGCCTGGCCTTCCGGCCGGATGGCGCTGGGCGCCACGGGCAGGGCGCCGCCGGGCTGCAGGCTCTCATGCGAGATGCGGCCGACATGCCAGAGCTGCAGGACCATGCGGCCGCCGGCTTGGCGCACGGCGTCCGTCACCTGGCGCCAGCCCGCCACCTGCTCCGGCGCGTGGATGCCGGGCGTATAGGCATAGCCCTGGCCCTGCGGGCTGACCTGCGTCGCCTCGGCGATGATCAGGCCGGCGGTGGCGCGCTGGCGGTAGTATTCGGCGTTCATCGCGCCCGGGATGCCCCGGCTCCCGGTGCGGCTGCGGGTCAGCGGCGCCATGACGATGCGGTTGGGCAGGGTCAGCGCGCCCAGGCGGGTGGGCTGGAACAGGTCGTTGGCCATCGGGGGGGATATCCATGCTGCGGTGCCGCGAAAGCGGCGTTGCGCGGAACCTGGGCGCGCCGCCGCGGCCGGCCAATGCGGCCGGCGGCATGGCCGCCATTCAGCGCATGAATGGAACGCCGACGGTGTCAGGCCGATGCCATCACGCTCCGGCGCGTCGTAACCACCCGGGGTTCTCCCCGGACCGTGGCGATCCGCCCGGGCCGGGGCGCGGACCCGTGATGCCGCGGCCACGGCACCACGCCCCGGGAGGCGCCTTGCCCGGCTGCCAGGCGCGACCTCGCCTCAGCCCGCCAGGGCGGCCGCCAGCGGCAGCGCCGGTTGGCCCAGCGCATGGGCGACGGCGGGGTGCACGATGCGCCCGGCCTGCACGTTCAGCCCCTGCGCGAGATGCGGGTTCGCCGCCAGCGCATGCGGAAAGCCCTTCGCCGCGATCTGCAGGGTGAAGGGCAGCGTCGCGTTGTTCAGCGCGACCGCGCTGGTGCGCGCCACCGCGCCCGGCATGTTGGTGACGCAGTAATGCACCACGCCGTCCACGACATAGGTCGGGTCGGCATGGGTGGTGGGACGCGATGTCTCGAAGCAGCCGCCCTGGTCGATGGCGACATCCACCAGCACGCTGCCCGGCCGCATGCGCGCGACCATGCCGCGGGTGACGAGGCGCGGCGCGGCCGCGCCCGGCACCAGCACGGCGCCGATGACGAGGTCGGCCTCCAGCACCGCCTGCTCCACCGAATCGGTGGTGGCGAACAGGGTGGCGACGGCGCCGCCGAACTCCCGGTCCAGCGCATCCAGCACCCGCGGGCTGCGGTCCAGCACCGTCACGCGCGCCCGCATGCCGGCGGCGATGCGGGCGGCGTTCGACCCCACCACGCCGCCGCCCAGCACCGCGACGCGGGCCGGCGGCACGCCCGGCACGCCGGAGAGCAGGATTCCGGCCCCGCCCGCCTCCTTCTCCAGGCAGCGCGCGCCGACCTGCACCGCCATGCGCCCGGCCACCTCGCTCATCGGCGCCAGCAGCGGCAGGCCGCCCTGCGGGTCCGTCACCGTCTCGTAGGCGATGGCGGTGCAGCCGCTCTCCATCAGGCCCTGCGCCTGGGCCGGATCGGGGGCGAGGTGGAGATAGGTGAACAGCACCTGCCCGAGGCGAAGCCGGCGCCATTCCTCCGGCTGCGGCTCCTTCACCTTCACGACCAGGTCGGCGCGGGCGAAGACCGCGGCGGCATCGGCCACGACCTCGGCGCCGGCGGCCGCATAGGCCTCGTCCGGGAAGCCGATGCCGGCGCCGGCGCCCGCCTCCACCAGCACCTGATGGCCCTGCGCGACCAGTTCCCGCACCGAGGCGGGAACGAGGCCGACGCGGTATTCGTGGATCTTCACTTCCTTCGGCACGCCAACCAGCATCGCCGCTTCCCCCCTGCGTCGGGCCCCGAACGCCGCGGATGGGCCGGGCGTTGTCCGCGCCGCGCGGTCACGCCGCCGCGCGGGGCCTCAGGGCCCGGCGCGGGCGCCGGCCAGGTCCTCCCCGGCCAGCAGCCGGCCGGACATGCGCTGCAGCTCGGCGCGGATCTCCTCCCCGGCGAAGGGCAGCACCTCGGGCAGGGTCAGCCGCGTCAGCTCGTCGAACAGCTCGTCCGTGCGGCGCAGCGTGCGGGCCAAGTCCTGCGTCACCTGCACGGTGCGGTGGGTGTTGCGGGCGAGCGCGAGGTCGGACCGCGTGCGCAGCACCGCCTGCGCCAGCCGCTGCAGCTTCTGCCGGAAGCGGTCCTGGGCGATGGCGATGGCGGCCAGCGCGGTGCGCTGCGCCGCCTCGTTCGCATCCAGCAGGGCGCGGCGGGCGGCGTCGCGCTCGGCGGTGCGGAGCTTCACCGTCTCCCGCAGCAGGCTGCGCGTCTCCGCCTGGCGGGCGAGGATGGCGGGGACATGCCCGTCGCGGATGCGGGCGACGACGCGTTCCTGCACCGCCAGCAGGGTTTCCAGGAACAGCACGGCATAGCCGTAGTAGCGGGCGGCGGAATCGGGGTCGGAGCGGTCGGGCAGCAGCGTCTCCAGCGCATGCATCACCTCCCGCAGGCTGGCGACGCAGGCGATCAGGCCGATGTCGTCGTCGCCGCCGGGCAGCAGCGCCAGCGCCTCCAGCTGTTCCTCGGCAAGCGGCACCCGCGCCTCCTGGAAGGCCAGGCGCAGCCCGTCGCGGGCGGCGGCCAGTTCCCGCACCGCCGCGGCGGTGGCGGCGGCGGTCCTCTGCACCTCGGGGTCGGTGGCCACGGCCTGGGCGCCGGCCCGCTCCCGCGCCAGCGCCTCGGCCTGCTGGGCGGCGCGCAGCGCGGCCTCGGCGGCGCGGAGCCGGTCGCGGGCGGCGACCAGCGGCCCGGCCTCCAGCAGGGCGATCATCTCGCGCTGCAGCACCTCCAGGTCGCGTTCCGCCCGGGGGCGGTCGCGGCCGAACCAGGCGCGGTCCGGCAGGGTGTCCAGCTCGGCCCGCACCTCCTCCATCCGGCGCGCGAGCGCGATGGCCTTCGCGTCCCGCGGCGGGTCGGGGCGCGCGAAGGGCCACTTCATCCGGCGGAATCCGGGGCACGGGGCATGCCGAAGAGGTGGCAGCAAAGCAGGGGGCGGCGCAAGGCTGCTCCGCCCCTGCCGGCGCGGTTTGCGCGCCCCGACGACCGCGCGAACCGCCGCGGGTCACCGGTCGCGGAACGGGTCCGCGCCGCAGTCCGCGCCGGCGCGGATCAATCGACCGGGAGGAAGACGAAGACCACGGCGGCCACCAGGCAGGCCATGGCGGCCAGGTAGGTCCAGCGCAGGGGCTCCCCCAGCACCAGCACGCTGAAGCCGGCGAAGACGGCCAGGGTGATCACCTCCTGCATCACCTTCAGCTGCTGCCCGGTATAGGCGCCGCCGGCATAGCCGATGCGGTTGGCCGGCACCGCCAGGCAGTATTCGAAGAAGGCGATGCCCCAGGAGACGAGGATGGCCGTCAGCATGGTCCAGGCCGGCCGCTTCAGGTGGCCGTACCAGGCGATAGTCATGATGACGTTCGAGGCGAGCAGGAGGAGGGGCGTTGCGATCCATGGTGACATGCGGGCGTCCTTGGCCTGGCGGCCCGGCAGACTACAGGCCGGGCAGGCCGCGCGCTGCGCCCAGCGCCGCCACGGCGCCGAAGGCCGCCAGGGCGACGGCGCATCCGATATGCAGCGCGCGATGCAGGCCCGGCGTCAGGATGGCGCGGCACCAGGCGACGATGCCCGCCGCCGCGAAGCACCAGGCGAGGGAGGACGCGGCGAAGCCGCCGAGGAACACGGCCGCCTCCGGCGTCAGCAGGTCCGTCACGCCCAGGGCCGCCATGGGCGCGGCCAGCGCGGCCCAGAAGGAGATGTTCTGCGGGTTGGACAGGGACATCGCCGCCCCGGCGGCGAGGGCGCCGCGGCCGGCGGCGGCGCCATGGCCCGCGACGAAGCCACCCGGCCGGCGCGCATCCCGCCACGCACCCCAGGCGAGCCAGAGCAGGACCCCGGCCCCGGCGAGTTCGAGCGGCAGGCGGAGGACCGGCACGGACAGCGCGGCACCCGCCCCCGCGAGGCCGAGGACCGCCCAGCCCAGGTCACCGGCGAGCGACCCGACCTGCACCGCGAAGGCCGGCCGGAACCCTCCGCGCAGGCCGCGCCGCAGCGTCTCCGCCGTCACCGGGCCCGGGGCGGCATTGAAGGCCAGGCCGAACAGGAAGGCGGCGGCGAACAGGGTCAGCATCGGGGTCCCCGGCAAGGCGCGGATGGCGGCTGGATCGAAGGGCGGCGTCGGGCGGCGCGGCATGCGGGCCGCGGCGCGATCCGTTCTGCCGCGGCGGGATCGGCCGGTCTTGAACGGGATTGATCCGCCGCGCGATCAGGTGCGGGCGCGATACCGCCCGGGCGTGGTGCCCATGGCCTGGCGGAAGGCGCGGGTCAGATGCGCCTGGTCGGCGAAGCCGAGCATGGCGGCCACCTCGGCCGGCGGCATGCCCCGGCGCAGCCAGGTGCGGGCCCGCGCGACCCGGCGCTGCAGCGCCCAGGCCATGGGCGGCATCCCATGCACCGCGCCGAAGCGGCGGACGAGGTGTTCCCGCGACACGCCGACCTCGGCGGCGACCGCCGCGAGGGAAGGCGGGTTGCCCAGGCGGTCGAGCAGCATGGCCGCGGCGCGCCGGACCACCGCATCGCCCGGTGGCGCCGGGCGGGCCGTCGCCCCGCCGCCGACCGTCGCGGCCAGGATCGCCACGGCGATCTCCTCCGCCCGGCCGTCCTCCGCGCCATCCTCCGTCCCGTCCGGCCCGGCGATCATCCGCCCGAGTTCGGCGAACCGCCGGAGCAGGACGGGATCGCGCCGCACCGGGGCGCCCAGCGGCGGCGGCGCGGGCAGGCCGAGCGCCTGCGCCACGAAGGCGGGCTCGGCATAGAGGCTCACGAAGCGCCAGCGGCTGCCGGCGCCGGCCATGCCCTGGCTCGCCTGCAGGGCGCCGGGATCGTAGGCGGTGACGTCGCCCGCCGCCGCCTCCAGCCAGCGGCCATCCAGCCAGATGCGCTCCGCGCCCTCGATATTGGCGGCGATGACGAAGTCGTCATGCGTATGCCTGGGGAAGGTGGCGCCGGCGCCGGTCGCCTCGATCACGGCCGCCTCGAAGCCGGGGCGGCGCAGCAGGGTCTGGGAGAAGCCGGTGCCCATCCGGCGGGGCTATCATCGCACCCGCCGCCGCGTCGAGAGGCCCTGACCCCGCCTCCCTCGGCCGCCGCGCCGGGCGGACCCGATGGCTGGCCCGTGGCGCTGCCGGTCGGGGGTCGCGGGCGCGTCCGGCAGACGCCGGCGCGCGACGGCCCGGTTCGCGGCACGGGGGCCCTCTCCCCGCCAATGCGCGCGGAAGCACGCCGCGGCCCGGCGGCGCGGCCGCGGGCCGGTGCCCGCACG
>NZ_SMOA01000180.1 GCF_004353985.1 Paracraurococcus ruber
CCCGGCGCCGCGGCGGCCGGCGGCCGCGCCGCCTCCGCCCCGCCGGCGCGGCTGCCGCGCATGATCTCGTAGAAGCCGAACAGCAGCAGCAGCTGGGCGAACAGCATCTGGATGCTGGCCAGCACCCGGATCCCGTCATCCTCCGGCTGGATGTCGCCATAGCCGACCGAGGACAGGGTCACGACGCTGAAATGCAGCGCATCCGAGAAGTCGAGCCGCATCGGCCCGGCCGGTCCGTGGAACAGCGGATGGCCCGACAGCCCGTCGGCGATCCGGTAGAGCGCGCCGAAGATCACCACCAGCAGCGCCCAGAGCGAGGAGAAGGCGGCGATGGGCACCGCCAGCCTGGACAGCCGCAGGGTGACGGCGCGGAAGATGACGGCGACATCCACCAGCAGCCGCACCACATCGGCCACCGAGACCACGCTGATCACCGCGATCACCGTCATGGCGGCCAGCAGCGCCAGGCCCTGCGCCGCCGGGTCCAGCCGGTTCACCGGGGCGGAGAGCGAGACCACCCCGACGGCGCCCACCGCCACCAGCCAGCGGGCGAAGCGCGGCAGATGCGCGATGTCCGCCGCCTCCTCCCCCTGCGCCCAGGCGCGCAGCACGCCGCGCCGCGCCCAGCAGGCCAGGACGAAGGCGCCGACCGGCAGCAGGAAGGCGATGCCGCGGGCCAGGGGCGGCGCGTCCGGGAAGCCGGCCCGTCCCAGCACGGCGAAGAGGCAGGCATACATCGCCAGGCCATTGGCGGTGCCGAGGGCGAATTGCGGCCCGTGCGGGTAGATCAGGTACAGCACGCCCACCGCCAGCGCCGCCCCGCCCAGCACCACCAGGGGCAGGCTGCCGCCGCGGTCGGCGATGCCGCCGGCCACCAGGAGCATCAGCGCGACCGAGAGGCCGAGCGCGGTGCCGAAGCCCTTGGGCGCCCGCCGCCGGCGCGGCCGGCCCGGCATGGTCACGCGGCCGGCGCGCCGGGGCCGAGCGCCGCGATGCCGGTGATCTCGACCCGCCAGGCGGGATCGACCAGCGGCGCCTGGATGGTCATCCGCGCCGGCTTGGCCGCCGGGTCAAGCCAGCGGTCCCAGGCGCGGTTCATCGCCGGCGCGTCGCGGATATCGGCCAGGACCACGGTGACCGAGAGCAGGTGGCGCTTGCTGGTCCCGGCCTCGGCCAAGAGGGCGTCGATCTGCGCCAGGATGTCGGCCGTCTGCCCTTCGGCATCCAGCGTGGCGTCGTCGGCCACCTGGCCGGCCAGGTACACCACGCCGCCATGCACCACCGCGCCGGAGAGCCTGCCCTCCTCCGCCAGCCGCCGGATCGCCATCGCCCGCCCCCCCTGTCGAGTCCCCGCGCATCCGTGATAGCCCGCCCGGCGCGCGCGGGCAGCCCCGAACGGTGGCTTGCCGGACCGGTGGCGGTTGCACCATATCGCGCGGGCGGCCGCCCCGCCGCACCGCAACCGGCCCGCCGGGGGACCCGATGCTGCCCATCCTTGCGCGCACCATGCTCGCCAGCCGCTACCTGCTGGCCGTCTTCTTCCTTGGCCTGGTCGCCTCGCTCGGCCTCTATGCCATCCGCTTCCTGTACAAGCTCTGGAAGCTGGCGGCGGAGGTGACGACGCTGCCGGAGGAGGAATTCCTGCTGGCCGTGCTGCACCTGGTGGATGCCGCGCTGGTCGCGTCCCTGGTCGTGATCGTCGCGCTGGCCAGCTTCGACAGCATGGTTGCCCGGCTGCAGCGGAACGAGCCGGAGGATGACCTGCGCTGGGTGTCGCAGACCGACCACGGCAACCTGAAGATCAAGGTGGCGACGGCAATCGTCGCCATCTCCTCCATCCACCTGCTGCAGGTCTTCCTGAAGGTGGAGACCTATCCCGAACACGCCGTGTTCTGGCAGGTGATCATCCACATGGTCTTCGTCGTCGGCGCCGTGCTGCTGGGCGTGCAGGACTGGATCGGCCGCAAGGCGAAGGAGAAGTAGCGGCCGGGTCAGCCCGCCGCGGCGGTTTCCGGCCAGGCCAGCTCGATCTGCACCCGCGGGCGCTGGAAGGCCGGGACGATGCCGGTGACTCGGACCTCGGCGGCCTCCGGGTTCTGGCCGTAGGCCTCCAGCGCGTCCTCATCCTCGCGCGGGAGCCAGCCGAGCGGCCGCCCCTCGGCCGTCACCACCTCGAAGGAACAGCCACGGGTCGGACGGCGGGACCGGCGGAGCCGCAGCGGCGTGCCGATGCGCAGGCCGGCCAGGTCCTCGATCGCCGCGCGTTCCCCGATGCCGGAGATGAAACTGCCATGGGCACCGGCCGCGCCGGGCCAGAGGTCGGGCGTCATGCCGGCCACCCTGGCCGCTGCGACCCCCGTACCCCCGAACTGCCTCGCGCCACGACCTTAACCCCCCATTCCCGCCACACCCGGGCGGCGTCGGCGCGGCATAGCCGCCCCGGCCCGGAATCCGACATGCACCTGCCGCAGCACCGCCATGAATGGCGGTCCCGCCGCGGCGGCGCCTTGCCCCTGCACCCTCAACGCCCGGCCCGCCCGGCAGGCACCCCGCAATTTGTCGTAGGACCGACACGAACGCCCGGCCGCCGGCGCGAGGGGCCGGACGATCATCTCCTCAAACAATGGCGAATTCCTTGCCGTCGCCGGCCGGGGGCGCCGCGAACCGGGCAGGATGCCGGCATGACCCAGCGCCCCATCCGCGTGAACCGCGCGCCCGTCCTCACCCTCTGGGCCGCGGTGGTGGCCGGGCGGCTGGGCCACCCGCCGGCCACCGCCTTCAGCCTGGCCAGCGCCGTCGCCGGCACCGCCGCCCGCGCCAAGGCCCGGCGGCTGGGCCTGGCGGAAACCCGGGTGGAGGAGCCGCGGCCCGGGCCTGCCACGCCCGGCCAGGCCACGCCCGCTCAGGCCCTGCGGCTGCTGGGGCGGGAGGTCGCGGTGACCGAGGAGGCGGGGACCCTGCTGGCGGCCGACGCGGCGGGGCGGCCGGCGAGGCCAGCGGCGGTCGAGGCCTATGTGGCCCGCGCCTTCGGCCCGCACCTGGCCGAAGTGCGGGCGGCGATGGAGGCCCTGGCGGCCGGCTTCGCGCCGGAGGAGCTGAACCGCATCGGCTTCCGGCTCTACGAGGCCTTCCGGCCGGAGGTGGCGGAGGGCGTCGAGGGCTGGGGCGCGAAGGCCGACCTGCATCTCGACCGCATCCGCAGCGCGGCGGGCTGAGCATGCCGGGCGCCCGCCCGCCGCGTCCGATCAATCGGCGCCGGCCGCGCGGGCCACGGCGGGCGATGCGGCGGCGGCCCGGTGCGCATCCTGCACCTTCTCCTCCAGCCAGAGCCCGTTGTGCTCGCGCGCGTAGTTGTAGTCCACGCGGCCGGTCGCCATGGCCTCGAAGGCGCCCTCGGCGCCGATGCTGCCGACATAGATATGCACCAGGATGGCGGCGATCATCAGCATCGCCATGCCGGCATGCACGATATGCGCGACCTGCAGCAGGCTGATGTTGTCGAGGATGGCGGGGGCCAGCAGCAGGAAGCCACTCGCCGCGGCCAGCAGGCCGCCGCCCAGCACGAACCAGTAGAGCGCCTTCTGCGCGGCGTTGAAGCGGCCGGCCGGCGGGTGCCCCTTGGCCAGCGGCCCGCCCGCCTTCACCCACGCGACGTCCACCCAGGTCGGCAGGTTGTCCCGCGCCCAGATGGCGCCCATCACCAGCAGGCCAAGGGTGAAGGGGAAGGCGACGAAGTGGTGCACCGCCTGGCTGCCGAGCGTCAGGGCGGTGAAATTCTCCGGCCCCAGCAGCGGCCGCAGCAGATGGACGCCGAAGGTGATGTTCAGCCCGGTGAGGCCGAGAAGGACGAAGCTGGAAGCGACCATCCAGTGATTGACCCGCTCCAGCACGCCGTAGCGTTCGACGCTGCGGCCGGACCGGCCGGCTTCGATCCGCTGCGGCCCCTTCCACAGGTAGAGCAGGGCGAGCAGCCCGAGCATGCCGAGGACCAGGACGGCCCCGGCGATGGTCAGGATGCGGGTGCGGAACTCGCGCCAGTCCCGCCCTTCCGGCTGGATCAGGATGCCGGCGGCCTGGTTGGGGATGCTGACCATGCCTTGGATCACGCCGCCGCGCAGCGCGTGCTGCAGCTCCGCCTCCGCCGCATCGGCGCCGCCGCGCGCGGTCATCGGCGGCGGCGCGGTGATGGGCGCGACCGGCACGGGCGGCCGCGGCGCGATCGCCTCCCGGTCGCCGCCCGGGGGATGGCCGGTGGCGGAATGCCGCTCCGAGGCTTCGGGCTGCTGGCCATTCGCGCCGCCGCGGCCGGCGCCGACCTCGGGCGCGGCCGACTGCACCTCGGGCGCCCCGGCGGCGAGGCCGGGCGCCTGCTGCTGCGCCATGGCGGTGCCGCCGAAGGCGAGCATGGCGGCCAGGGCCGCCGACGGAAACGCCGTCATGCCGACAGCTCCTGCTTGTAGGCGGTGCGCCAGCCCCAGGCGCCGGAGCCGTAGCCACGCTGCTGCACCCTCTCGCGGTAGATGCTGGCGATGATGTCGCCGTCGCCCGCCAGCAGTGCCTTGGTCGAGCACATCTCGGCGCAGAGCGGCAGCTTGCCTTCCGCGATCCGGTTGCTGCCGTACTGCAGGTACTCCACCGGCGTGTTGTCCTGCTGCGGGCCGCCGGCGCAGTAGGTGCACTTGTCCATCTTGCCGCGGCCGCCGAAATTGCCGATGCGCGGGTATTGCGGCGCGCCGAAGGGACAGGCGTAGAAGCAGTAGCCGCAGCCGATGCACAGGTCCTTGTCGTGCAGCACCAACGCATCCGCGGTGCCGTAGAAGCAGGAGACCGGGCAGACCGCGGCGCAGGGCGCATCCGTGCAGTGCATGCAGGCCATGGAGATGCTGCGCTCCCCCGGCCTGCCGTCGTTCAGCGTGACGACGCGCCGGCGGTTGATGCCCCAGGGCACCTCGTGCTCGTTCTTGCAGGCGGTGACGCAGGCATTGCACTCGATGCAGCGGTCGCTGTCGCAGAGGAATTTCAAGCGTGCCATGGTCACGCGCTCCGGATCTGGCAGAGCGTGACCTTGGTCTCCTGCATGAAGGTCACCGGGTCGTAGCCATAAGTGGTGACGGTGTTGGCGCTCTCCCCCAGCACGATCGGGTCGCTGCCCGGCGGGTAGTGCCGCCGCCGGTCCTCGCCCTGCCACCAGCCGCCGAAATGGTAGGGCATGAAGGCGACGCCCTTGCCCACCCGGTCGGTGACCATCGCCTTGACCCTGATGCGGCTGTTGCTCTCCGGCCCCAGCACCCAGACGAACTGCGCATTGCGGATGCCGCGCTCGGCGGCATCGGCGGTGTTGATCTCGACGAACATGTCCTGCTGCAGCTCGGCCAGCCAGCGGTTGGACCGCGTCTCCTCGCCGCCGCCCTCGTATTCCACCAGGCGGCCGCTGGTGAGCACGATGGGGAAGTCGCGCGCGACGGTGTGCGAGCGCATCTGCACGGTGAGGCCGAGATGCGGCATGCGGAAGCCGCGGCGGTCGCGCAGCGTCGGGTAGGTGCCGGCGGGCGCCGGCGCATCCGGGTTCGCCGCCATGACCGCCGCCTGGTCCGGCGTCGGGATCAGGTCGGTACGCGGGGTGTAGATCGGCTCCCGGTGCATCGGCACCGGGTCCGGCAGGTTCCAGGCGACGGCGCGAGCCTTGGCATTGCCATAGGGCACGCAGCCATGCGCCATGGCGACGCGGATGATGCCGCCCGACAGGTCGGTGGACCAGGAGACGCGGTCGATAGTCTCCCCGCCGACGCGGCGGATCGACTCCTTCTCGTGCTCGGTCAGCTCGTCGAACCAGCCGAGTCGCCGGAGGACGGCGACGGTGAACTCCGGATAGCCGTCCTGGATTTCCGACCCCTTCGACCAGGACCCTTCGGCCAGCAGGGTCTGGCCGTTGCGCTCCACCCCGAAGCGGGCGCGGAAGGTGCCGCCGCCTTCCTTCACATGCAGCGAGGTGTCGTAGAGGATATGGGTGCCGGGATGCTTCATCTCCGGCGTGCCCCAGCAGGGCCAGGGCAGGCCATAGACCTCCCCCTCCACCGGGGATCCCTTGGCGCCGCGCAGCGTGGTGATGTCGAAATGCTGCTGGTTCGCCATGTGCAGCCGCAGCCGTTCCGGCGACTGGCCGGTATAGCCCAGCGCCCAGGCGCCGCGGTTGATCTCCCGCAGGATGTCCTCGACCACCACCTGGCCGTTCTCGACCTTGATGTTCTTGAAGAGCTGGTCGGCGAAACCGAGCCGCCTCGCCAGGTCGTACATGACGTCGTAGTCGTTGCGGCTCTCGAAGATCGGGTCCACGACCTTCTCGCCCCATTGCAGCGAGCGGTTGGAGGCGGTGCGGCTGCCCACCGTCTCGAAGCTGGTGCAGATCGGCAGCAGGTAGGTGCCGTTCCGCCGGTTGGACATGGACGCATAGCTGGTCGGCACCGGGTCGCAGACCACCAGCAGCTCCAGCTGCTCCATGGCCTTCACCGCCTCCGGCATGCGCGTGACGGTGTTGCCGCCATGGCCCATGATGACCAGGGCTTTGAAGTTGCTCGGCTGCTCGACCTGATCGCGCGGCAGCACCACCGCGTCGAACCAGCGGGTGCTCGGGATGCCGGGCGTCTCCATCAGCTTCTTCGAGTCGAAGCGGGAGACCATCCAGTCGTAGTCCACCTGCCAGACGCGGCACCAGTGGCGCCAGGCGGCCTCGTCCAGGCCGTAATAGGCCGGCAGGGTCGTGATATCGAGACCCATGTCGGTCGCGCCCTGCACGTTGGTGTGGCCGCGGAAGATGTTGCAGCCCGTGCCGGACTTGCCCACGTTGCCGGTGGCCATGCAGAGGATGCTGAAGGCGCGGACATTCGCCGTGCCCACCGTCTTCTGCGTCGCGCCCATGCACCAGATCAGCGTCGCCGGCTTCTGCGTGGCGAAGACCTGCGCCATGCGCTTCAGCTGCGCCTCCGGCACGCCGGTCACCCGCTCCACCTCCCGCGGGTGCCACTTCGTCACCTCGCGCCGGATCTCGTCCATGCCGTGGACGCGCTGGGCGATGAACTCCTTGTCTTCCCAGCCATTCTCGAAGATGTGCCAGAGCATGCCCCAAATGATGGGAATGTCGGTGCCCGGGCGGATGCGGACATAGTCGGTGGCGTGGGCGGCCGTGCGGGTGAAGCGCGGATCGACGACGAAGAAATTCGACCGGTTCAGCTCCCGCCCCGCCAGGATGTGCTGGGTGGCGATGGGGTGCGACTCGGCGGGGTTGCCGCCCATCACGATCATCGTCTTCGAATTGCGGATGTCGTTGTAGCTGTTGGTCTGGGCGCCGTAGCCGAAGGTGTTGGCGACGCCGGCCACCGTGGTGCTGTGGCAGATGCGCGCCTGGTGGTCGGTGTTGTTGGTGCCCCAGAAGGCGCCGAATTTGCGGAACAGGTAGGCGGCCTCGTTGGTGAATTTGGCGCTGCCCAGCCAGAACACCGCCTCCGGCGTGCTCCGCTGCCGGATCTCCAGCAGCTTGGCGCTGATCTCCGCCATCGCCTGGTCCCAGGACAGGCGCCGCCACTGCCCGTCCACCAGCTTCATCGGGTATTTCAGCCGACGGTCGCCATGCGTCAGTTCCCGCACGCTGGCACCCTTGGCGCAATGCGTGCCGCGGTTGATGGGCGATTCGAAGGCCGGTTCCTGCCCGGTCCAGACGCCGTTCTGCACCTCGGCGATCACGCTGCAGCCGACCGAGCAATGGGTGCAGACATTCTTGATGCGGGTGATCGGCACCGGGCCGTCCTGCACCACGGTGGAAGGCGCGTCCCTGGACGGCGTCTGCGCCCGGCTCAACCCGGGACCCAGGGCGCCGAGCGCCGCCAGCCCGGCACCGCCCAGCCCCGCCTGCCGCAGGAAGCCGCGGCGGTCATGCCCGCCGGCGGACAGGCCCTGATAGGTCGCCGCCAGCCTCTGCCGCGCCGCCTGGCCGGTGCTCCGCTTGGTCAGCATCGCGGCGGCCCTCAGTAGCGGTTGGTGCGGTAGAAGGCCCGCACATGGTCGGTCTCGCGGTAGCGCGGCTTGCGCTTCTCCGCCTCGCTCTCCTTCTGGGGTGGCAGGCCGCCGGTGCCGCCTTCGGCCTCGATCGCTGCGGCCGGCCCCGCCACGGCGGCCAGCCCCAATGCGCCGAGGAAGCCGCGCCGCGCCGGTGCCCTGCCGTCCCGATCCGTCTCACGAGCCATCGCCATCCATCCTCGCCCGGGAAAAGACCCACCCCGGAGTGAAGCGCGAACGCGGTGTCGCCATCTTGGATGCATGGCCCGCGCCGCTTTTCCGCGCGGCAAACCGGCACCGCCCCGCGGCGTTGCGGCGCCACCGCATCAGGAAGGACCATGGTCATGCCGCGGCATGCGAGGATCGTGACCGCGCTGGGGCTGACGCTGGCCTGTGCCCCCCTGGCCCATCCGGGGACGACCCTGGCCCAGGGCACCGCGCCGACCCAGGGCGTGACCCAGCCGCAGCCGCAGCCCGCGCCGCCGGGCGGCCCGCCCGTGCCGCCGGCAACGGTCGCCAAGGATGGCCAGCCGCGGCAGGATCCGGGCGGCGGCGGCGCCAGCACCGCGCCGCACACCACCGCCAACACGCCCCTGCCGCCGCCCGGCCAGGCCGACCCGCCGGCGCAGCGCTGAACGGGCGCGGCGAAGCGTTCCTTCATCCGGATGCCCCGATCCGGATGTCACGCCGCCGTCGCTCGGCGTCGCGGCGCGGCGTCACATGCCGCGCCTCTCCGGAGAATTCCCGCGCGAGGCCCGGCTTTGGCCATGCGAGTCGTCGCGCCTGCATGGCGGGGTCGCGCCTGTCGGCATCCTGCCCCGGCAGCGTGGCGAGACCGCATCACCGCGCATCGCATGGGCCGGACGGCACCGATTCCGCCGGACCGGAGCCGGCGCGCATGCCGTCTTTGCCCATGCAGAGGCATAAGCTTGCAACCATTTAAGATTCCAAGTCCGGCACGCCGCATGCAATTCCGCTAAGCCGGACACGCACTGGTTGTGCGGGAGAAACGCGTGACTACCATTACCGTTGGTTCCGGAAAGCAATACGCCACCATCGCCGCTGCCGTCGCCGCGTCCCGCGACGGGGACGTCATCCAGGTGCAGGCCGGCACCTACACGAATGACTTCGCCGAGATCCGCACGAAGATCACGCTGCAGGGCGTCGGCGGCATGGTGCATCTGGCGGCCACCGTGCCGCCGCCCAACGGCAAGGCGATCCTTGTCACCAATACCGACGTCACCATCGACCATTTCGAATTCTCGGGCACCAAGGTGAAGGACGGCAATGGCGCCGGCATCCGCTACCAGGGCGGCCACCTGACCATCACCAACAGCTATTTCCACGACAACCAGGACGGGCTGCTGGGCGGCACCTATGCCAATGGCGTCATCGACATTCGCAACACCGAATTCGCGCATAACGGCGCCGGCGACGGCTACACCCACAATCTCTATGTCGGGAAGATCGCGGCGCTGAACATCGCCGACAGCTACTTCCACGACGCCGTGGTGGGGCACGAGATCAAGAGCCGCGCCGCCGCCACCACCATCACCAACAGCCGCATCTTCGACAATGGCGGCAGCGCCAGCTACAGCATCGACCTGCCAAATGGCGGCCATGCCGTGCTGACCGGCAACACCATCCAGCAGGGCGCCGCATCGCAGAACCCGAACATCGTCGCCTTCGGCGAGGAAGGCGGCCTCTGGGCCGACAACCGGCTGCAGATGACGAACAACACGGTGCTGAACGACCTCGGCTCCGTCAGCGCGCATGCCGTCTGGAACAAGACCACGACGGCCGCGAGCATCAGCGGCACCAGGATCTGGGGCCTGACGGACGCGCAATTCGCCAGCGGGCCGGCCAACGTGACCGGCAGCACGCATCTGGGCCGCGAGCCGGCGCTGGACCAGCGCCATCCCTGGGGCACGGCACCCACCGGCACCGATGGCGGCACCGGGGGCGGCAGCACCGGTGGCACCGGCGCGGGCGGTGGCGGCGGCACCGGCGCGGGCGGCGGCACGCCGGGCGGCGGCGACATCGCACCGCCGGGCAGCTACGGCACCGAGGGCGCCTGGACCCAGGCCAGCGCGGTGTGGGACGGCCATCGGACCTATGGCGGCGCGGACTACCACACCCTGGCCGCCAAGGCGCCCTGGGGCAGCGTCCCGGCCGCGCAGGTCGCGCCGGGCAGCTGGGACCCGAATTTCGCCACGCATCTTGCCTATGACAACTTCACCCGCGTCCGCATCGACCTGCACGCGGCGGGCACGACACCGCTCGACCTGCTGGTGGTCGGCGCCAAGAACGGCGCGCTCATCGCCGGCAATGGCGACGACACCATCACCTGGGTCGCCGGCAGCAATGCCGCGGGCAACGACAACACCATGGCGATCCGCACCGGCGGCGGCCATGACACGGTGCATGTGACGGCCGCCGGCGCCTCCACCCTCGCCGGCTTCGACGCCACCGGCAATGGCAGCCTGTGGAATGCCGCCTATGACGGGCGCTACTCCACCGCCGACATCACCCTCGGGTCCGGGACGGCCAGCGTCACCGGCGACGCCATGGTGCGGCTGCTGGTGCATGCCGGCGACGGCGCCGCGACGGTGGCGGCCGGCGGCGGCGCGGATGTCATCTATGCCGGCAAGGGCGGCCTGGAGTTCACCGGCGGCGCCGGCGCCGACACCCTGGTGCTGCAGCGTGGCGCCGGCCATGCGGTGTTCGAGGATTTCACCGCCGGCAGCGACCGCCTGCGCTTCGCCGGCCTGACCGCCGCCGACATCTCGACCAAGGCGGCGACCGAGGGCGGGGTGGCCGGGCTGCTGGTCACCTATGATGCGGCGGGGGACAGCGTCTTCCTCGCGCATGCGGCCGCGCTGTCGGCCCGGGACATGGTCTTCGCCTGAAGCCGGCATGCCGGCATCCCGGGCTTCGCGCCAGGCATGGCGCGCAGTGTCGGGGTGGCGGCAGCCCGCCAGGGCCCATGGCGGCCTGCATGGCGGCTGGCCGCCATGGGCCTGGCGGGCGAATGCAAGTCGGTCCCACCGAGGCGGAGCGGATCGCGGCGCGGCATGAACCGCACGCCGCATGCGCCCGCTCTCCGGTCAGTGCCCTGGCGCTGCCTGCAGGTTCGGATGAAGGCGCAAGCAGCCATGGCCGTCGTCGTGGCGGCCAAGCCATCCTGCCGGCCGGAGCGGATCCGGCGGCCGCAAGGGCCGCCGGCATGACATCCCCCGGACGCAGAAAGGGCCCCGGCGGCAACCGCCGAGGCCCTGCACCATGCGTTCCCGGCCGGGACGGAGCCTATTTCAGGTTGACCGCCTGCCGGCCGCGCTGCCCGTCGCGGACATCGAGCGAGACCTTCTCGCCTTGCTGCACATCCTGCCGGCCGGCCCGCTGCAGCACGGAGGAATGCAGGAAGACATCCTGCCCGCCATCCTCGGGCGTCACGAAGCCGAAGCCGCGCACCTGGTCGAACCACTTCACCGTGCCGCTGACCTCATAGGTCGGGCCGCCGGCATCGCGGTCGCCGAAGTCACGCCGCGGCGGCCGGTCGCCGAAGCCGCCGGACCGGGGCGCGCCGAAGCCGCCGCCACCGCCGCCGAAATCGCGCCGCGGCGGACGATCGCCGAAGCCGCCGCCGCCACCGAAATCGCGCCGCGGCGGCCGGTCGCCGAAGCCGCCACCGCCGCCGAAG
>NZ_SMOA01000181.1 GCF_004353985.1 Paracraurococcus ruber
GCCGCGCCCGCGGCGACGCCATCCGCCGGCCCCGTCGCCGCGGCCTCCGCCGCCTCCAGCGCCGCCCCGCCTGCCGGGCCGAGGCCGATGGCGACCACCAGGCCCGCCCCCGCTTCCGTCCGCAGCGCCCTTGCGGCCTCGGCCAGGACCGGCCGCAGGGCATCCGGCGCAAGCACCGGGACGGGCGGCAGGCCGGGCATCGCGGCCTGCGCCGCCGCCGGGTCCAGCTCCAGCACCGCCGCATCGGCGGCCAGCAGCGCGGCCTGGACGCGACGGCGCAGCGGCAGCTCCCCCGGGCCGCCCGGCATCAGCAGCACGGCGGCATCCCCCAGCTGCCAGCCGGACGGCGTGGTCAGCAGCAGGGGCAGCGGCGCCGTCGTCCCGGCGGGTTCCAGCCAGAGCAGGTCCCGCCAGGCCTCGTCATCGGCCCGGGCGGCGCCGGCGGCGAACAGCAGATGCAGGGCAAGCAGCCAGCGCACTGCGGGCATCGGCGGACCTCCTGTCCCCGGTGGGGCTGGCAGGACGGTGCCAGGACTGGCCTGGCCAGGGCTGTATTGAAGCGCACAAGGTTACAGGTGGCCATCCGCCCTGCCCAGGCCGGCGCGGGGCCGCCCGGACCACATCCGCCGTCGGGACATCCGCCTGCCCGGCCGGGGCGTTCGGCCCGCGGCAGCGCCGCCGGTCCAGGTCATCGCTTGCCCAAGGGATGCTTGGCTTCGCGACGGGCACGCCGCGGCGCGAGGCGCTAGAGCAGATCCCGATCAGAGGGCATCACCTGATCGGGTGAGAATGCTCGTGGATTCAAAGACTAGAGAGGTTGGCGTGAGCCATGGCGAACGGAAGCCGCTCTAGCCCAGCGCCGCGCGGGCGGCCGCCTCGTCCGCGGCGATGGCCGATTTCAGCTCCTCCAGGCCCGCGAATTTCGCATCCGGCCGCAGGAAATGCACCAGCCGCACCCCGATCTCCTGCCCGTACAGGTCGCCGGACCAGTCGAAGATGTAGGTTTCCAGCCGCGTCTCCGGATCGCCGCCCAGGGTCGGGCGGCGGCCCAGATTCGCCACGCCCTTCGCCTCTGTCCCGTCCGGCAGCGCCACCGTCACGGCATAGACGCCGCGCGCCGGCTCCAGGTGGCGGCCCAGCCACATATTGGCGGTCGGCCAGCCCAGCACGCGGCCGAGCTTGTCGCCATGCACCACCTCCCCCCGAAGTTCCCAGGGGCGGCCGAGCATCGCCGTCGCGCGTTCCGGATAGCCGTCCTGTAGCGCCCGGCGGATCCTGGTCGAGGAGATGGGCCCCTGCGCATCCACCACCGGCGGCACGATGCTGGTGCCGATGCCCGCCGCCTCGGCCAGCCGGGCGATCGTCGCGGCATCGCCGCCGCGGCGATGGCCGAAGGCGAAATCCTGCCCGCAGGACAGGTGGACGGCGCCCAGCCCCTCCCGCAGCACCTGCTCGAAGAACACCTCGGCCGGCATGGCGGCCAGCGCCGCGTCGAAGGGCAGCGCATAGACCACGGCGGCGCCGGCCGCGCCCAGCGCCGCCGCCTTGGCCGGCAGCAGGGTCAGGCGGAAGGGCGGATCGTCGGGGCGGAAATGCTCGCGCGGATGCGGCTCGAAGGTCAGGGCCGCCAGCTTGGCGCCGGGCCGTGCCGCATGCGCCGCCCGCAGCACCGCCAGGTGGCCGCGATGCACGCCGTCCATGTTGCCGAGTGCGAGGGTGCAGCCGCGCAGCGCCTCCGGCACGTCCTGCCAGCCGGTGAGGATCGCGGGCGTCATTCCGCCGCCTTCCCCCGCGCCGCGCGGCTGGGGACGGAGACGAAGGCCTCGCCTTCCAGCACCGGCTCCCCGCGCACGGTGCAGACGGTGCGCAGCGTCGCGCGGTGCCTGTCGGGGTGCAGGGCCAGCACTTCGACGGTCGCCGTCACCGTCTCCCCGATGCGGACGGGGGCACGGAATTTGAGGCTCTGCGACATGTAGATGGTGCCCGGGCCGGGAAGCTGGGTGCCCAGCACCTTGGTGATCAGCCCGGCCGCCAGCATGCCATGGGCGATGCGCTCGCCGAAGATGGTGCCCTTGGCGTAGTCGGCATTCAGGTGCATCGGGTTGGTGTCGCCGGTGACCGCGGCGAAGAGGACGATGTCGGCCTCGGTGATGGTCTTGCCGAAGCTGGCGGTCTGGCCGAGCTGGAGATCCTCGAAAAACAAGCCGTCGGACATGGCGGGCCCTGTAGCGCTGCGGGATCCGGTCTACCGCGGATCGCGGCCGCAGGCGAACGCCGCACGGCCGGGGCGCGCCCCACCGCGGCGGGGCACGCCCCGGTTTGCCCCGGCGCCGCGGCGGGACGAGGATGGCGGCCGCCGGCGCAGGCCCCGGCCCGCCGATGCCGGCCCGCCTGGCCGCGGGCGGGGTGGCCTGGCCCAGACCACGAAGGACCACCGCATGCCCGTGACCGAGATCGGCTCCTCCGACCGCCTGCTGGCGGAACTCCGGACCTGGGTGGAGCACGAGACGCCCACCACCGACGCGCGCGCCGTCAACGGCCTGCTGGACCGGACGGAGGCGGAGCTGCGCGGGGTGGGCGCGGCGATCGAGCGGCTGCCGGGAACCGGCGGCTTCGGCGACACGCTCATCGCCCGCACGCCGGGGGAGGGGGCGCCGGTGGTGGTGGCCGGGCATCTCGACACGGTCTGGGACCATGGCGTGCTCGCATCCTCCATGCCCTGGCGGGTCGAGGGCGAGCGGGCCCATGGCCCCGGCATCTACGACATGAAGGCCGGCAGCTTCATGGCCTTCCACGCGGTGCGGGAGATCCTGCGGCAGGGCACGCCGACGCGGCGGCCGATCACCCTGCTGCTCACCCCGGATGAGGAGGTGGGCAGCCCCACCAGCCGCGCCCCGATCGAGGCGGCGGCGCGCGGCGCCTGCGCCGTGCTGATCCCGGAGCCGGCGGGCGGCCTGCACGGCGCCTGCGTCACCGGCCGCAAGGGCACCGGCGGCTTCACCATGACGGTGGCGGGCCGCAGCGCGCATGCCGGCGGCAACTGGTCGGAAGGCCGCAGCGCCGTGGTCGCCCTGGCGCAGGCGATCCTGGCGATCCATGCGATGACCGACCTGGAGCGCGGCGTGACCACCAATGTCGCGCCGGTCTGGGGCGGCACGCGGCCGAACGTCATCCCGCCCGAGGCCGGCTGCCGCATCGACTTCCGCGCCCCCAGCCTGGCCGAGGCGGAGCGCGTGGTCGCCGCCATCCGGGCGCTGGCGCGGGAGGAGGACGGCATCCGCATCACGCTGGAAGGCGGGCTGAACCGCCCGCCGATGGAGGAGACGGCCGCCAACCTGGCGCTGTACGGGACGGCGCGAGCGATCGCCGCGCGGATCGGCTACGACCTGCCGAAGCAGCATCGCGGCGGCGGCTCGGACGGGAATTTCACCGCCGCCATGGGCATCCCGACGCTGGACGGGCTGGGCTGCACCGGCAGCGGCGCGCATGCGCCGGAGGAGCATATCCGCTGGCCGGATTTGGCGCCGCGCTGCGCGGTGCTGTGCGAGCTGCTCGAGACGCTCGGCTGACGGGCCGGCATCGGCGCGGGGCGCGCAGGCGCCGGCATCACCTGTACGGCCCAGCCCCGGGAAGCGCAGCCGGGGGTTCAGCCTACCGGATGCGCCAGCGGGGTCAGAACAGGTCGGCCCGGTCGTTGGCGAGAAGCACGGGATAGGCCCGGGCGGCCCGGTCGCCGCCATCCAGTCGGTCCGCCATCGCGTCCAGCCAGCCGGCGAACCAGGCGCGGCCATAATGCCCGCTGCCCGGCAGCGGGTTCTCCACCAGGGAGGCACCGTCCTCGAAGGCGGCGCGGCCGGCGGCATAGAGGTCGTCGGTCACGCGTCGGTTCTCGGGGTCGACATTGAGCGGCATGGCTGGCGTCCTGTCTCCCCGAGCCCCGCCGCCCTGCCCCCAGGCAGGGAAGGATGGCCCGGTGCGTTGCTGGCGTGCGGCGGCGGCCATGCGGCACGCCGTTCCGCACCCAACATAGCGCAGCCCGGGCCGGCTACCAGCGCGGACCCCAGCCCGGCGCGCCATAGGGCGGCGGGGGCGGTGCCCAGGCATGCCGGGCTTCCCAGGCGCGGCGGCGGAATTCCGCATCGCGGGCCCAGTCGCGCGCCCGCTCGGCCTCGGCCCAGGCGCGGCGCGCCTCCCGTTCCCGCCAATAGGGGTCGTAGGCCGGCCGCGGCGGGCCGTAGCCGGAGCCTTCGGCCCACCAGCCATGGGCCTGGGCGGCACCGCCCAGAAGCGGCAGGGCGGCGATGGCGGCGAGAATGGTGGTGCGGAGCTTCGTCATGCTGGGCCTCCTCCTGCGGGGCCTCGACAGGACGAAGCATCCCGCCGCGCGACGGCGGCCGCAGGGCGCAGGTGTGGCGCCACGGGGGCAGCGTGCCATGCCATGATGCGGCCTGTTGCAGGAGGTGACTCATGCCCGAGGCTCTGATCATCGGCGCGGGGGATGGGCTGTCCGCCTCGCTCGCCCGGCTGCTGGCGCGGGAGGGCTATGCGGTGGCGCTGGCCGCCCGGAACACCGCGAAGCTGGCCGCCCTGGCGGCCGAGACCGGGGCGGCGACGCATGCCTGCGACGCGGCCGACCCGGCGCAGGTGGCGGCGCTGTTCGAGGCTGCCGGCGGCGCCCAGGTGGTGGTCTACAACCCCAGCTACCGCGTGCGCGGCCCCATCGCGGACCTGGACCCGGCCGATGTGCAGCGCAGCCTGCAGGTCTGCGCCTTCGGCGGCTTCCTCGCGGTGCGGGAAGCGGCGCGGCGCATGCTGCCGCGCAGGGCCGGCACCATCCTGCTCACCGGCGCCAGCGCCGGGGTGAAGGGCTATCCGTTGAGCGCGCCCTTCGCCATGGGCAAATTCGCCCTGCGTGGCCTGGCGCAGTCGGCGGCGCGGGAGCTGCACCCGCAGGGCGTCCATGTCGCGCATGTCGTCATCGATGGCGGCATCCGCAGCAACCGCCGGCCGGAGCCGGGGGAGGATACGCTGCTCGACCCCGATGCGATCGCCGAGAGCTACTGGCACCTGATCCGCCAGCCACGCAGCGCCTGGTCCTGGGAAATCGAGCTGCGGCCCTGGGTCGAACGCTTCTGAGTCGCCAACCGTCTTCCATTAAAAGTAGAAATTCATGAATAGATAATCTCTTTACAATGAATAACAGATGGATTCTAGTTCCGGCAGCGGCTTCGGCAGCGCTGGCAACGACTTCTGCCTTGAAGCGTTACCACGTCACTAGTATGTGTGCTGCATAAGATCACTTTTGCCGGAGCCGCTGAATGCGACGCCTGCCTCAGGCCACCGATGCGGAGACCGATTCGACCGACCATTCGGCCCTGCGGCTGATGCTTTCCTATGTGGAGGCCGAGTGCCTGCGCATGGGGGCGACGGATGCCGCCCGGCATGCCGCGCTGGCCGCGTCCCTGATGCCGGAGACGCCGAAGGCGCCGCCGCCGGTGACGGACCAGCGCATCCTGCGCCGGCCGCGCGGCGCCCGGCTGCACTGACGCCGGCAGGCGCCGCGGCGGGCCTCAGGTCCGCCGCAGCAGGAACAGCGCCTGTTCGCCGAACAGGTTGGCCAGCCAGGGGGAGCGTTGCCAGGGGGTCTTCAGCCCCTGGTCGTCCACCGCCAGCCAGCGTTCCACCGCATAGCCGTCCAGCGCGCAGAGGTCGAAGAAGTCCCGGATGGTGCAGGGATGGATGTTCGGCGTCTCGTGCCAGGGGCGGTGCCAGGTATGGGTCATCGGCATCCGTCCCGTGCTGAGCAATTGCCAGCGCAGCAGCCAGTGGCCGAAATTCGGGAAGCTGACGATGGCGTGCCGGCCGATGCGCAGCATCTGCCGCAGCACTTCCCGCGGCTTCTCCACCGCCTGCAGGGTGCGGGACAGGACCACGTAGTCGAAGGCGCCGTCAGGGTAGAAGGCGAGGTCGTGGTCGGCATCGCCCTGGATCACCGCCAGCCCCGCCGCCACCGCCTGGGTGGCCTGCGCCATGTCGATCTCGATCCCCCGCGCATCGGCGCCCTTCTCGGCCGACAGATGCGCCAGCAACGCACCGTCGCCGCAGCCGATGTCGAGCACGGTGGCGCCGCGCGGGATCATCTCGGCGATCAGGCGCAGGTCCAGCCGCATGTTCTTGGCGACGTAGCGGATCGGGTGGTGGGTATCCGGCACGGCTTGAGGCCCTTGCGAAACTCAGGGGTTCCAAGGGCCCTGTGGCCCTTGGCGGGAGGAGTCTGAGGAGGGCAGCGCCCTCCTCAGGTGGCGCCGGCGGCCTCCAGCAGCCCCGGCGTCACCCTGGCGCGCATGGCGCGTGCCACCGGCAGCGGCCGCTGCCCCTGCGCATCGGCCCGGTTCGGGTCGGCCCCGCGCGCCAGCAGCACTTCGACCGCCTGCGCCCGGTCGAACATGGCGGCCGTCATCAGCGCGGTGCGGCCATCCGGCCCGGCTGCGTCCACCGCCGCGCCGTGGTCCAGCAGCAGCGCGATCATGCGGGCATCGCCCTGATAGGCGGCGCCGACGATGGGCAACTGCCCCTTCGGATTGGCATGGGCCGGGTCGGCGCCGTGTTCCAGCAGCAGCCTGGCGGCGGCGTGGCGGCCGTTATAGGCCGCGACCATCAGCAGGCAGTCGCCCCGCTCATTCACCGCCCGGGCGGACAGGCCGCCGTCGAGCAGGCCGCGCAGCGCTTCGGTCTCGCCTTCCCGCACGAGGTCGAAGACGTCCTCCATCGGCCTAGACCCCCAGCCGGTCGGCGCAGCCGGCGAGGAAGCCGCCGAGCGCCCGGTGGAAGTCGGGCTCGTCCAGCAGGAAGGCGTCGTGCCCCTTGTCCGAGGTGACCTCGACGAAGGAGACATTCGCCGCCGCGGCGTTCAGGGCACGGACGATCTGCCGGCTCTCGGCCGTGGGGAACAGCCAGTCCGAGGAGAAGGAAGCCACGAAGAACCGCGTCTTCGTCCCGCGGAAGGCCGAGGCCAGGTCGCCGCCATGCTCCTGCGCCAGGTCGAAGTAATCCATGGCGCGGGTGATGGTCAGGTAGGAGTTGGCGTCGAAGCGGCGGACGAAGGTGCTGCCCTGGTGGCGGAGGTAGCTCTCCACCTCGAACACGTCCTCGAGGAAGGTGAGCGCCGAGGCGCCGCGCAGGCGGCGGCCGAATTTCCGCGTCAGCGCCTGTTCCGACAGGTAGGTGATGTGCGCGACCATGCGCGCGACCGAGAGGCCCTGGGCCGGCACCCGCCCATCCTCCCAGTAGCGGCCGCCCTTCCAGGCCGGGTCGGAATGGATGGCGGCGCGGCCGACCTCGTGGAAGGCGATGTTCTGGGCGCTGTGATAGGCGGCGGTGGCGATGGGGGCGGCGGCATAGACCGCATCCGGGAAGGTCGCAGCCCATTCCAGCGCCTGCATCCCGCCCATGGAGCCGCCGACCACCGCCAGCAGCCGGCCGATGCCCAGGTGGTCGGTCAGGCGCTTCTGGGCGCGGACCATGTCGCGGATGGTGATGTTGGGGAAATCCGTGCCCCAGGGCCGGCCGAGGCCCCGCCCCTCGGCATCCGTCATCTCCTCCTGCGGGCCGGTGCTGCCCATGCAGCCCCCGAGGACATTCACGCAGATCAGGAAGTAGCGGTCGGTGTCGAGCGGCTTGCCCGGGCCGACGATGCTGTCCCACCAGCCGGACTTGCCGGTCAGCGGATGCGGCTCCGCCATGTACTGGTCGCCGGTCAGGGCATGGCAGACCAGCACGGCGTTGCTGCGGGCGGCGTTGAGGGTGCCGTAGGTGCGGTAGGCCACGGCGAGCGGCGCGATCATCGTCCCGCAGTCGAGCGCCAGGCCCTCGGGGAAGAGGGCGCGCTGGTGGTCCACCTGCGGGAAGGGGGCGACGGGGGCTGACATGACGGGCGGTGTCCTCGGGCGGCATCCATAGAGCAGATCGCGGGCGGCCGGAACCTTGCCGCGCCCGGCCCGCCCGCCCGTCGCGCGGCCGGGCCGATCCCCGGGCCGGGGCGATCGCGGCGCGCGGGGTGTTTCCAGCCGCGCCGCCCCCGTCTAAAGCACAGGCGAAAGACAGCCCGGACGATGAGCGCAGCCCCCAAGCCCCAGACCGTGACGGCATCCCCGCCCGGGTCCGCGACCGACTCCCCCCCGGCGGCCGGCCCCGCCGATGCGCTCGGCGCGCTGCGGGCGGAGATCGACCGGCTGGACGATGCGCTGCACGACCTGCTGATGCGCCGCGCCGCGGTGGTGGCGGACCTGGCCGCCAGCCGGGTGAAGGGCGGCACCAGCCCGCTGCGCCCGGGGCGGGAGGCGATGATCCTCCGCCGGCTGCTGGGACGCCACCAGGGCGCGCTGCCCGGCGATGCCGTGGTGCGGCTGTGGCGGGAGATCTTCGGCGCCAGCAGCGCCATGCAGGGCGGCTTCACGGTGGCGCTGCATGCGCCGGATGCCGCCCAGGCCCGGCTGGCGCGGGACCATTTCGGCGGCGCCATCCCGCTGCGGCCGCTGCCGACCGCGGCGCGCGCTTTGGCCGCCGTGGCGGGCGGGGAGGCGCAGGTCGCCATCCTGCCGCTGCCGGAGGAGGGGGCGGAGGCCTGGTGGGCCGGGCTCGACGCGCCGCGGCTGCAGGTGGTGGCGCGGCTGCCCTTCTGGTCGGACGGGACGGGGCCGGGAGCCCTGGCCATCGCCCCCGGCGCCCCGGACCCGAGCGGGCATGACCGGTCCCTGCTGCGGATCGAGGCGGCGGGGGATCGCGGCCGCGCGCAGCTGATGGCCGCGCTGTCGGCCGCCGGCCTGCCCGCCCGCAGCCTGATCCTGCAGCGGGAGGGCGGGGTGGTCCGGGCCCTGGCCGAGCTTGACGGCGTGCTGGCGGAGGGCGACCCCCGCCTGGCCCTGCTGCCCGTCGACCGTGCATTGCCGCTCGGCTTCTATGCCGTGCCGGAGAAAGGAGCCCCCGGCTGATGCCGACCCTGCTGCCCCGCCCGTCCATCCTGGCGATCGAGCCCTATGTCGGCGGCGAATCGAAGATCCCGGGCGTCAACCGCATCGTCAAGCTGTCCTCCAACGAGGGGGCCTTCGGCGTTCCGCCCGGCGCGCAGAAGGCCTATGCCGCCATGGCGGCGGAGCTGCACCGCTACCCCGATGGCGGCGCGACGGCGCTGCGCCGCGCCATCGGCGCCCGCTTCGGCCTGGACCCGGACCGCATCGTCTGCGGCAACGGGTCGGACGAGATCATCGGCGCCCTGATCCTCTCCTATGGCGGGGAGGGCACCGAGCTGGTGATGAGCGCGCATGGCTTCGTCATGTACGACATCGCCGGCCGCTATGCCGGCTGCCGCGTCATCAAGGTGCCCGAGCGGAACCTGGTGGCCGATGTGGACGCCATGCTGGCCGTGGTCGGGCCGCGGACGAAGCTCGTCTTCCTGGCCAACCCCAACAACCCGACGGGGGCGATGCTGCCGGCGGCGGAAGTCACGCGGCTGCGCGCCGGCCTGCGGGAGGACGTGCTGCTGGTGCTGGACAGCGCCTATGCCGAGTATGTCACCCGGCCGGACTACGACCCCGGCACCGCGCTGGTGGAGGCCGGGACCAACACGGTGATGACGCGGACCTTCAGCAAGGTCTTTGGCCTGGGCGGCGTGCGGCTGGGCTGGTGCTACGCGCCCGCCCACGTCATTGACGTGCTGAACCGCGTGCGCGGCCCCTTCAACGTGAACGCACCCGCCATGGCCGCCGGCATCGCCGCGCTGGAGGAGCAGGGCTGGGTCGAGGCCTCCGTCGCCCACAACGACCAGTGGCGCGCGACGCTGTCGGACGGGCTGCGCGAGGCCGGCATCACCGTGCATCCCAGCGAGGGCAATTTCATCCTGGCCGATTTCGGCAGCGCCGAGACCGCCAAGGCGGCCGATGCCGCGCTGAAGGCGCGCGGGCTGATCGTGCGCGCCATGGGCGCCTATTCCCTGCCGCAATGCCTGCGCATCACCATCGGCACCGCCGAGGAATGCGGCATGGTGCAGGACGCGCTGTCGGCCTTCATGCGCGGCCTGGATGACTGACGCGCTCCTGGGCCGCGCGGAGACGCAACCGCCTGCCGCCCATGCGGATGGCGCGCCGCTGTTCGAGCGCCTCTGCCTGATCGGCGTGGGCCTCGTCGGCGGGTCCATTGCCCGCGCGGCACGGGAGAAGGGCGGCATCGCCCGGACCATCGTCGCCCATACCAGGCGGCCGGAGACGCTGGCGCGGGTGCGCGAGCTGGGCTTCGCCGATGTGGTGGAGGGCGACCCGGCCCGCGCCGTCGAAGGCTGCGACGGCGTCATCCTCTGCGTGCCCGTCGGCGCCTATGCCGGCGTCATGCGGGCCATCGCGCCGCACCTGGCCCCGGGCTGCATCCTGACCGATGCCGGGTCCACCAAGGGCAGCGTCATCCGGGACCTGGCACCGCTGCTGCCGCCGGGCGTCCACCTGGTGCCGGCGCATCCCATGGCGGGCACCGAGCACAGCGGCCCCGATGCCGGCTTCGCCCAGCTTTTCGAGGGGCGCTACTGCATCCTGACACCCGTGCCGGGCAGCGATCCCGACGCGGTCGAGAAGGTCGCCGAGCTGTGGCGGCGCTGCGGATCCATGGTCGAGCGCATGGATGCCGAGACGCATGACAAGGTGGTCGCCATCGTCTCCCACCTGCCGCACCTGATCGCCTTCACCATCTGCGGCACCGCCGACGACCTGGCGGAGGAGACGCGGGAGGCGGTGCTGCGCTTCGCCGCCTCCGGCTTCCGCGACTTCACCCGCATCGCCGCCAGCGACGTGGACATGTGGCGCGACATCTTCCTCAACAACCGCGACGCGCTGCTGGAGATGCTGGCTCGCTTCACCGAGGACAGCCATGCGCTGGCCCGCGCGGTGCGCTGGGGCCAGGCCGAGTTCATCGAGGACCGGATCCGCCGCGGCCGGCGCATCCGCCGCGGGCTGATCGAGCGCAAGCAGGCCTGACACGGCCGGTCCGTGGCCGCGCGCCTGCGGCCTGGCACCGGCGGAGGCGGTGAGGGAAGCGCCTGCGGCCGCGGTCTGTCCCGGGACTGCGCGGGGCCGGCGCCGGAGCGGATCGTGCCCAGGCCTGGCCGCAGCCCGTCCGGCGCCAGTGCTGCGCGCCCCGCGCGTCAGGTGCCCGTGCCGGCCGCGATGCCCCCGGGCTAGGCGGCAGCCTGCGCCGCCGCTGCGCCGCAAGCCCCTGCAAGACGCCCGGTAGCGGCCTGCCGACCCTCCCCGCCGTGACTGTCGGGAAGCGCCCGGATCATGCATGCGACCCTGCCCGCCGACCTCCTGCCCGCCACCGGACCGTGCTGGGCGGCCCCTGTCGCGCCGGCTGCCGACGCGGCAATGCTGCAGGCCTGGCTGGTCGCGGCGCAGCAGGGCGACCGGCAGGCCTATGAGCGTGTGCTGCGCTGGAGCGTGGCGCGGGCGGAAGCCGTGCTGCCGCAGGATGGGCGGCAGGACGACAGGGTGGCCGACTTGCTGCACCGCATCCATGCGGTCCGTCACAGCTATGACCGCACCGCCTGCCCCCTACGCTGGATCGACGGGCTGATCCGCGCCGTGTCCGCCGCGCGGCCGGATCGCCCCTGGCGCCGATGGCTGGCCGGGCATCGCTGACCCGGCGCTGCCCGTGGTGCGCCGGCGCGGCGCTGCCGGCCCGCGGCGGCGATGCGGCGGC
>NZ_SMOA01000182.1 GCF_004353985.1 Paracraurococcus ruber
GCCGCTGGGCGATTCGCTGGGCGGGCTCGGCCAGCCGCCGGCGGCGCTGGCGCGCTTCGCCCAGGCGGCGCCGCCGACCGAGGCCGCGCTGCGCCAGGGCTTCGAGGACGCGGTGCGGGCCGCGCGCGATGCCCAGGCGAAGGTCGCGGCGAGCGAGACCGGGCGCCCGCCGGGGGTGGAGGGCGCGCTGTCGCGGATCGAATCGCTGGTGACGGTGCGGCGCGGCGACCAGATGCTCTGGGGCGCCTCGATCGAGCCGGAGATCGAGCGCGCCCGCCGCGCGCTGGAGGCGGGGGACCTGGAGGTGAGCGTGCAGACGATCGAGAAGCTTCCCGCGCCGGCGCTGGACGCCATGAAGGGCTGGCTGGACCAGGCCAGGGCGCTGATCGCGGCGCGCGGCGCGCTGCGCCAGCTGGCGGCGGGCTGAGCCGATGCGCAGTGCGCTTTTCTTCCTCATTGTCCTGGCCGCCGGCACCGCCTTCGCCATGTGGCTGGCGGGCCTGGGCGGCACGGTGCAGATCCAGGTCGGCGAGGCCTATATCGCCACCAGCTTCCCCCTGGCGGTGCTGATCGCCGCCCTCGGCTTCCTGGCGCTGCACCTGCTGCTGTCGCTGGTCACCACGCTCCGCCGGCTGCCGCGCCGGCTGCGCGCGGGCGCTGCGAACCGCAACCGGCGGGAAGGCGACGCGGCCGTCACCCGCGCGCTGGTCGCGCTGGCCGCCGGCACCGGCGATGCCGCCCGGCTGGAGGTGCGGAAGGCCCGCAACTACCTGGGCGACACGCCGCAGACCCTGCTGCTGGCGGCGGAGGCGGAGCGGCTTTCGGGCAACGAGGATGCCGCGGCCGCGTCCTTCCGGCTGCTGGCGGCGCGGGAGGATGCCCGCTTCCTCGGCCTGCGCGGGCTGCTGCGGCAGGCCATGGCGAAGGGCGACTGGGACGCGGCGCGCGCCCTGGCGAGGGAGGCCGAGGCGGCGCAGCCCGGCGCCGCCTGGCTGCGGGAGGAGCGGCGCACCCTGGCGCTCGAGACCCGCGACTGGCGGGAGGCGGTGGCGCTCGCCTCGCCCGAGCAGCCGCGGGCGCAGCTGGCGCTGGCGGCGGCCGAGCAGGAGCCGGACCCGGCCCGGGCCGCCGAGTATGAGCGGCAGGCCTTCCTCTACGACCGCGGCTTCGCCCCGGCGGCGCTGGCCTTCGCCGCCCGGCTGAAGGCGCGCGGCGACCTGCGCAAGTCGAAGGCGGTGCTCGAGGATGCCTGGGCCGCCGGCCCGCATCCCGACCTGCTGGAGCCCTACCTGGCCGATGCGCCGGATGCGCTGATGCGGCTGCGGGCGACCGAGACGCTGATCAAGCGCAACCCGGCCGCGCCGGAAAGCCGGCTGGCCCTGGCCCGCGCCACCCTGGCGGCCCGCTTCCCCGACCGGGCGCGAAAGGCGCTCGACGCGCTGATCGGCTCCGGCGAGGCCGACCGGCGGGCCTATCTGCTGCTGGCCGAGGTGGAGGAGGCCGAGCAGGGCGCGGCCGGGACGGCACCGGCCGGCCAGGCGCGGCTGCTGGCCGAGGCGCAGGCGGCGAAGCCCGAGCCGCGCTGGCATTGCGGCCATTGCGGCACGGCGCATGGCACCTGGGCGCCGGTCTGCGGGGCCTGCAACACCCCGGGCCAGATCGCCTGGACCGCGGCACCGCCCGCGGCCATGCCGGCCTCCGCCGCCGCCTGATCACGGCTGCCCGGGCCTGGCGTGCGGACGTCCCCTTCGTCCGCACGCCGGCAGCGCGCGCGGGAATCATCCCGCCCGGGGCGAGTCGCCCCGGGCGGTGCCCTCCTTCCCCATCGACCACGGGCGCCGGAACGGCGCCGGCCGGAATGGGGCGATTGAGGCGTTGCCCTTTCCCGGCGCCGCGTGTATCTCCCCGCGGCCGCACGGTTCGCCGGCATAGCTCAGCGGTAGAGCAACTGATTCGTAATCAGTAGGTCCACAGTTCGATTCTGTGTGCCGGCACCATCCCCCGGCCCAAGGCCGCGGCGGCCGCGGCCAGGCCGGCCCCTCCCCGACCATCACGACGATCCGGGCTTCGGACCGCCAGCGCGGCGGTTGGACCGGCCGCGACGACGGCACCGCCCGCCGGAAAACCATTGGACATTCCGTGCGCTGACACGGATTCTTCACCTGCGGTCACAGACGCCCCCCGCAAGGCCCGGAAGGTTCCACCGCCATGCTGGCGGGCTCGCACGTCGCCCTCGGCGCCGCCGCCTGGTTCGCGGTCGCCCCGCATCTCGGCCGCCCGCCGCTCGACCCGGAAGCGCTCGCGCTGGCGGTGGCCGGCGGCCTGTTGCCCGACATCGACCACCCGAAGAGCTGGGTCGGGCGGCGGCTGCGGCCGGTCTCGGACCTCGTCGCCGGCATCTTCGGGCATCGCGGCGTCACCCATTCGCTGCTGGCCGTCGCCGGCTGCGCCTGGGTGCTGCACCAGGGCTGGCTGCCCGCGCACTGGGCGGAGCCGCTGGTCGCCGGCTATCTCAGCCACCTGCTGGGTGACCTGCTGACGCCGGCCGGGCTGCGCCTGCTCTGGCCGCTGCGCGGCACCTGGGCGCTGCCGCTCTGCCGCGCCGGCTCGCCCTTCGAGCCGCTGGTGGTCGCGCTGATCCTGGTCGCGGCCTGGAGCACCTTGCCAGACCGCCCGGATGCGCGCGCGGCGCTGCATCGCCTGGGCCTGTTCGTCGCCGGCGCCACGGAGCCGGTGCCGCCGCCACCCCCGCCGCCACCGCCGCCGCGCCGGCGGGTTGCCGTCCTGCCACGGCCCGCCGCCTGACCGTGGCGCAACCGCCCGCCTTGCAGCCGGCCCGACCGCGCGGCAGTTTGTGGCGGTACCGGCGGGAATAAATCCGTGTCCGCATGCGTCCTGCAGGCGATGGGGGGACCGGGCCATGGCCGATGAGTCCTTCCGCCAGGCCCTGACACGCCTGCTGCCGCGACTGCGACGCTTCGGGATGACCCTCACGGGCTCGGGCACGGATGCCGATGAACTGGTCCAGACCACCTGCGAACGGGTCCTCGGCCGCGCCGGGCAGCTGCGCGACGACACGCGGCTGGATGCCTGGCTCTACGCCGTCATGCGCAACCTCTGGACGTCCGAGCTGCGGCGCCGGCGCATCCGCCGGCATGAGGGGATCGAGGCCGCCGAGGCGGTGGCGGGCGAGGATGGCGCGGCCCGGACGGAGGACCGCATGACCCTCGCGGCGGTGCGGCGCGCCATGGACAGCCTGCCGGAGGAGCAGCGCGCCGTGCTGATGCTGGTCTGCGTCGACGGGCTCAGCTACCGCGACGTCTCGGCGATCATGGACATCCCCATCGGGACGGTGATGAGCCGGTTGTCGCGCGCCCGGCAGGACCTGCATGCGCGGCTGGCGGGCGAGGCCGATGGCAAGGTCACGCCGCTGCGGCCGGCGAGGAGGGGCTGAGATGGCCGGAACCGATGACCGGGATGTCCGCCTGGTGGCCTATGCCGATGGCGAGCTGGACGAGGATGCGGCGCGCGCGGTGGAGGCGGAGCTGGCCACGAGCGCCGAGGCGCGCCGCCTGCTCGGCATCCACCGGGAGACCGCGTCGCTGCTGAAGGCCGCCTTCCCCGAGAGCCGCTATGCCGGCGGCAGCCTGCCGCCCGCCCCGGCCGGCCGGGCGCGCCCCGGCCCACACCTGCTTGCGCGTCCCTGGGCCGGGGCGGTGGCCGCGTCGCTGCTGCTGGGCTGCATCGGCTATGGCGCCGGCAGCCTCTGGCCGGCCCCCATCGCCGCCGGCCCGTCGCGGATGCTGGCCGAGATCGCCGAATACCACGCGCTGTATTCGCGCGAGACGCGCCACCTGGTGGAGGCCGACGCGTCCGAGGCGGAGCATATCCGCGCCTGGCTCGGCCCGAAGGTGGGGCGGGCGATCGCCATCCCCGACCTCTCGGCCGCCGGGCTGACCTTCGCCGGCGCCCGGCTGGTGGCGCTGGAGGGACAGCCGGTCGCGGCGCTGATGTACACGCGGCCGGACGGGCTGCCGGTGGCCTTCTGCATCCTGAGCGCGCCGGCCGCCGGCCGCGGCATGCTGCAGGCGGAGCGGGAGGGCGTGGGCGTTGCCAGCTGGGGCGACGGCACGCATCGCTACGTGGTGGTGGGCGAGGCGCCGCCGGAGCGGCTGCGCCATTGGGTCGGGCTGGTGCAGCGGCAGATCTGATCCGAGGGGTCGTCCGCGACGACCCCTGGTGTCCTCCCGGTGACCTCCGGCGCCGGGTTGCCCCCAAGGGGACCTTGGCCCGGCCATGGCCCGCCGCATCGCGGGTGCCCATCGGTGCCGCGCGGCGATGCCGATGCGCCGCCGCGGCGATGGGCGCCGTCCGGCGACCCGGCCGGCTGGTTGCGGCCGAGGCCATTCCAGGTGGCCCTCGGCACGGTCCCGGCCCCGCCGCGTCGCGCGCCTGCAGCCGGCATGCGCGCCGGCCGCCGCGCCCCGATCGGGACCGATGCCGAACGGCCATCCGCCGCTGGTCTTCGCGCGCGCCGCGGATCCGTGCGCTCGCGCCATCCGGCCAGGTCATCCCGGCCGGCCGGCGATGCGGGGGATGCGTCCCGCCCTCGGCGCGCGTCAGCCGGAGGCCGGCCCGGCATAGCCGATCGGGATCGCCTCCGGCCGGCCGAGGGGGGCGTGCTCCAGGCCCTCGCTGCGCTGGAAATGCAGCAGCGCCCAGTCGCAGAGGCCGGCCAGGCGATCCGCCGGCGCGCCGGCGCAGCGCGCGGCGATGTCCTGCCAGAAGGCCTCCGGCGCCAGGCCGGTGCGGGCGATGTGGCTGTCGGTCAGGAAGGCGCGCGCGAAGCCGGGACCGATCGGGCGCGGCTGGCGGAACAGGGACAGGCGCCGCGCGCGGATCCAGCCGGCGCCCGCCTGCGGCCGCGCCAGGTCGATGCGGTCGACGCCCGGCGAATCCAGCGCCTCGAACAGCAGGCTCAGGCGGCGGTGCAGCGCCGCGGCTTCCTCGGCGAAGGGCCGTTCCTCCTTCGCGCCGAGGATGGAGCGGTGGCCGAACAGATGCGCCAGCGGGTGCCGGTCCGGCACCGAAAGCGCGCCATGCACGACGAAGACGCTGCCGCCGGGCCGCAGGACGCGGCACAGCCCGCGGCAGACCTGCACATCGTCCAGCCAGTGCAGCGCCTGCGCCACCGTGACCACGTCGAATTCGGCATCCAGGTGCAGCAGCCGGTTGGCGCTGTCTTGCAGCAGCCCGAGCGGCAGGCCCTGCGCGGCGGCGCGCCGCCGCGCCGCGTCGAGGAAGCCGCGCGAGAGGTCGAGCAGCGTCACCGCGGCGCCCGACGCGGCCAGTTGCAGCGCCAGGTCGCCCGGCCCGCCCGCCAGGTCCAGCACGGCCTGCCCGGGGCCGAGCGCGGCATCGGCACGGATGCGCGCCGCGATCTCGGGCGGGAACGGGCGATGCGTCAGATAGGCCTCGGCGATGCCGGCATCGTAGCGCGAGAGGTCGTCCCCGGCGCCGACCAGCACGCCGGCCGCCCGCATGCCGGCGATGTCCGCATCCAGCCGGCGCCGCAGCAGCGGCGTGTCCGGCACGTCGGCGAGGCGGCGATAGGCCGCCCGCGCCGCCGCCACGGTCAGCCCGCGCCGCCGCCCGAACAGCGCGAAGAGGAGGCGTTCCCGCCCGCTCAGCCAGTACTGCACATAGGGTTCGGAATCCTTCGCGATGAAGGGCCGCCCGTCCATGCCCGCGGCGAGGGCGAAATTCGGCGAAGCCCTGAGCCTGTCGGCATCCATGCCGGCGCGATCCCTGCCTGCGGCCTGTCCCCTGTGTAGGCGCAGGCGCCGTGGCGCGGCAAACCGGCCACGCGCGCGGCGATGATTTTTTTCGCGCCGCCGACGATTCTGCGGGAATAGCCGCGGGGTCCGATGCGTCATTCCCGCGCAGGCCGATGCCCGGCCCTGCGAGGAGAGCCGGACGCCGCGATGAGCCTGCCCGCCGACCTGACACCCGCCGCCACCTGTCCGCTGCATCGCGCCGCCGCGTCGCTGTCGCCGGACGCAATTCTGGTCCTGCCGCGGCATCGCAGCGCGGTGGTGCAGGATGCGGTGAACGCGGCAGGCCGGCCGGAGCGGCGCCTGTTCCACGGCGACAAGGAGATCACCTTCAACGAGCCGGCGCTGTTCGGCTTCGCCGCGCGGCTTGCCGCGACCGGCCGCTTCGCCGCCAGCGATGCCCGGGCCTGGGCGCCGGCCGTGCCCTGGGAGCGGCTGCGGGCGCTGCTGCAGGAACTGCTCGCGGCCGGCGTGCTGCTGCCGGCGGCCGAGGCGCCGGAGGACGCGCGGCCCGATGGTCCCCTGCCGGCGCCGCTGCCGCCCGGCCCCTGCCCGGCGCCGCGCTTCTGGGACGACTGCGCGGCGATCACCCGCGAACTCGGCGGCCATGCGGTGGACGAAGGCTGGCTGGAGCTGTTCGTGCCGGTCTTCCGCGTGGCGCATCCGGCGCTGGACGCCGATGGGCGCCAGGTGGGGGAGGCGAATGTCTTCCCGCCGGCGCTGCGGCTGGACATCCCGACCGAATGGCGCCCCTGCACCCTGCCCGGCACCCGCTTCCGCGGCCCGCGGCCGATGAACGTCACGGCCATGCGGGTCATGCGGGCGCATTGGCCGGAGATGATGGCCTGCCTGCGGCAGATCCGCGCCGCCTTTCTCCGCCGCTACCCGGAGGCCGAGGGCGCCTGGACCGTCGGCCATCTGGAACGGCTGGCGACGGCGGTATTGGCGGTGCCGACCCATGCGCTCGTGCGCCACGACCGGCCGCGCGCGGGCGCGCTGCACCCTGCCCTCGCCGCCCTGTTCCGCGTCACCGACGGCGTGCGGATGGTGATGCACCAGATGCTCTTCGTGCCGATCGGGGAGCCGGCGCGCGCGCCCACCGATCCCGTCTCGGTCGAGGACATCCTCGACTATGCCGAGCGGAACTACAGCTACCATTCCCCGCATGGCGTCTGCGCCGGGCCCCGCGCCATGGTGCGGGACCTGCTGCAGGTGCTGCTGCATGGCGGGGCGGATGGCGGGGCGGAAGCCGGTGACACGCTGCGCGATCCCGCGCTCGTCGCGGCACTAGCGGAGTGCGAGGCCGCGCTGGACTACGGGCTGCTCGGCCTGCGGGCCTATGCGGCGTCCTTCTCGCTCTGGCCGCTCCTGGCGCGCGGCTATGCGCGGCTCGCGGCCCTCGCCGCCGCCTGGCCGGACCGCGCGGCCACGCGGCTGCTGCGGGACCGGCTGCTGGAGCATGCCGCGCTGCTGGAGCAGGCGACCTATCTGGGGCATGAGCGCTGGCGGGCCGGGCGCGACGATGCCTATGCCGACATGTTCCGCGAGAGCGGCCGCGGCGTCGCCGGCCTGTCGCCGCAGCCGTTGGCGGAGTGGCTGGACGCGGCGGCACCCGCGGAGCAGGCGGCGCTGGCCGCGCAGCTCACAGCTATTCTGCACCGGCACCCTGGCCTAGACGCGGCGCAGGCCGCGCCCTTCGCCGCGGCCATCGCCGACACGCTGCTGCGCATCCGCGCCGTGCTGCGCTGCGCCGCCGCGGCGCAGGCGGAGATCAATCGCCGCCTCGGCCGCCCGGCGCCGCGCCATGCGCTGCGCGCCGCCGATCTCGACATGCACAACCGCCTGCAGGGCGCGCAGGCCGCGCGCCTGCCCTTCCTGCCGGACGAGCTCGGGCGGCTGCTCGGCCTTCGCATCGAGATCGACACGGCGGCCTGCAGGGTCGCGGAAGCCACCGGCTGACGGCAGACGCAGCACCGGCGGGGGCATCGCCATGGCCCCCGGCCCGAACCTCCATCCCGCCGGCAATCCCGCCGGCGGCCCCGCGTGCCCGGCACGCAGCCCAGGAGCCTTCCATGCAGATCAAGACCAACATCCGGGCCGGTGGCGGCAGCACCAATAGCGGCGGCGCGAAGGGCCAGAAGCGCAATTCCGGCGCCGACAGCTCTGCCACGCCCAGCCCGCCCCCGCCGCCGCCGGTCTATGTGCCGCCGGTCGGCCGGTGCGTCGGCTACTGAGGCCAGGCCGACCCGACGGGAAGGCCGGCGGCACGGGCGACCGGGCCGCGGCCATCCGGCGCCGCCTCCTGTTGGCGGCGCTGCTGCCGCTGGCCGGCTGCGCCGGCGACCCCGGGCCGGGCTTCGCGCCGCCGGGGGTGCCGGCCGCCTTCCGCGCCGCCGCAGCGGCGGAAGCCGCACCCGCCCTGCCAGCGGATGGCGCCTGGTGGCAGGTCTTCGGCGATCCGGTGCTGGACGACCTCGTCGCCCGTGCCACGTCGCACAATCTCGGCCTGAAGCAGGCGGAAGCGCGGCTGGCCCAGGCGCGCGCGCTGCAACGGGCCGCTGCCGCGCGGCTCTGGCCCACGCTCGGCCTGACGGCCGAGGCCTCGCGCCGCGACGGCACGCTGACCAATGCCGCGGCCACCACCGGGCCGCTGTACGTCCTGGGCACCACGCTGGGCTACGAGCTGGACCTGTTCGACCGCCTCGGCCGCGAGGGCGACGCCGCCGCGCTGGATGCGGCGGAGCGCGAGCGGCTGCGCGCCGCGGCGCATCTGCTGCTGCAGGCCGAGGTCGCGCGCAGCTACTTCCTGCTGCAGGCGCTGGACGCCGAGGCCGGACTGCTGCGCGGCGCCGTCGAGTCGCAACGCCGCAGCGCGCGGCTCACCGAGGGGCTGATGCGCGCCGGCCTCGTATCCGAACTCGCCACGACGCGATTGCGGGCGGAGGCGGAGGCGCTGGCGGCCGAGGCGCTCGCCCTCGGCCAACGGCGGGAGGAGGCGGAGCAGGCGCTGTCCCTGCTGGTCGGCGAGCCGGCGACGGGGTTCCGCCTGGCGACGGCGCCCGCGCCCGCCACCCCGCCCAGCATTCCATCGGGCATCCCGGGCACGGTGCTGCTGCGCCGGCCCGATGTCGCCGCCGCGCACCATGCCTGGCGGGCGGGGGAGCTGCGGGCCGCGGTCGCGGCGGATGCCTGGCTGCCCACGCTCACCCTGAACGCGCTGGGCGGCTTCGCCGCCGCGTCCTTCCCCGCGGTCTTCGCCGCCTCGGCCGCCAGCTCCGGCCTTGGCGCGCTGCTGGGCTTGCCGGTGCTGGATGGCGGGCGGTACCGGGCGAACCTCGCCGGCGCCCGGGCGGGGCGCGACATCGCCGCCGCCGCCTATGGCCAGCAGGTGCTGCTGGCGCTGAAGGAGGTGGAGGAGCACCTGGCCGCGCTGCGCTGGCTGGCGGCGCAGGATGCGACGCTCGCCCGCGCCGGCCAGGCTGCCCGCCGCACCCGGGACCTGGTCGCCGCCAACCGCGCGCGCGGCCTGGCCAGCCAGCTGGAGGTGCTGGATGCCGAGCGGGTGGCGCTGCGCGAGGAACGACAGGCGCTGCGCATCCGTGCCGCGCGTTTCGTGGCGACGGTCGGGCTGGTGCGGGCGCTGGGCGGCGGCTGGGGCGCCTGACGCGGGAGCGGCACTGCTCCTCCGCCCCCTCCCCGCCGGGGACCGGACCGGCCCCCGGAACCCCGTGTGGATTTATCGTCGGGAGAAGGGACCCCAGCGGGGGGACCTCCTCCCGACGATCACGCAGGCCGGTCCAGGGGTCGCCTGCCCCCTGGCGGCCCCTCAGGGGTGCGCGATCACCACCAGCCCCCGCGCCCGCCGCCGCGCGCAGTCCAGGCAAAGTTGCAGCGTCTCCGGGTCCAGCGCCGCGAAGCTCTCGTCGAGGATGGTCAGCGGCGCGCCCTGCAGCAGGGCGCGGGCCAGGAAGATGCGGCTGCGCTCCCCATGGGAGAGCTGCCAGCCGGTCTCGCCCACCCGCTGCTGCAGCCCGCCCGGCATGCGCTCCAGCAGCCCGCCCAGGCCGAGCTCGCCGCACACCTCCCGCGCCAAGGCGACGTCGTCCCCGGAAGGCGGCCAGGCGCGGCCGAGTAGCAGGTTGAAGGCGAGCGTGCCGGCCAGGATGTGGTTCTCGTGGAATTGCGGCGCCGCCGTCGCCAGGGCGTGCCAGGCATCGCCCAGCGTCTGGCGGTCCAGCCCGCGCAGCAGCAGCAGCCCGCTGTCCGGCCGGCGCAGCCCGGTCAGCAGCGCCGCCAGGGTGGATTTGCCGCCGCCCGAGGGCGCCTGCAGCAGGATCCGCTCGCCGGGGCGGATGACGAGGTCGAGGCCGCGCAGCACCGCCGGCCCGCCGGGCCGGTAGCGGAAGACGAGGTCGCCGGCCTCCGCCACCGGGGTGGCGGCGGGCGGGTCCGCCGCCGGGTCGGGCGGGAAGGCGGGCGGCACGGCGGCGGGGCGGCCGCCGGCCCGGAACAGGTCCTTCGCCAGGTCCCAGGCGATGCCGGCCTGCGCCAGGGATGCGGCGCTGCCGGCGATGCCGGCGAAGGCGCGGTTGGCCAGCAGGATGCCGCCCAGGCTGATGCCGATCTGGGCCGCGGTCGCGCCGCCGCCGACCAGGCCGGGCGCGATGGCGGCCAGCGAGAGGATGGCCCAGCCTCCGGCCGGCCCGGCGGCCAGCGGCAGCATGGCGGAATCGAGCGCGCGGGACGCGCCGAGATGCGCCCGCAGCGCCGCATCATCCGCGGCATCGCGCCGCGCCGGCTGGTCCTGCGCCAGGCAGGTGCGGTGGCCGACCATGCGCTCGATCAGCGCATGCGTCATGTCCAGCCGGCCGGCGGACCAGGCACGCAGCCGCCGCGCCTGCCGGACACAGAGGGCGAGGGTGAGGCCGAGCCAGGCGAGCAGCGCCAGCAGATGCGGCGGGCCGCCGGCGCCCTGCGCCAGGATCCAGGCGGCGAAGCCCAGTTCGATGGCGGCGGCGCCGAGGGCGAGGCCGCCGGCCACCGCCAGCGTCTCCAGCGCCTGCGCCTCGATGACGCGGCCGAGAAGCTGGCCGGCGCCCTGCTGCCGCACCGCATCCGGGTCCAGCCGCAGCGCGCCGGCCAGCAGCCGGCGCTTCAGCAGCCGCCCGAGGTCGAGCGCGAAGCCGGCATCCAGCCAGCCCGCCGCCAGCCGCAACGGCAGGCCGGAGAGCAGCAGCAGCAGCCAGGCGGCCAGCCAGCCGAGATCCAGCCTGCCATCCAGCGCCGCGGCGCCGATCAACGCCCAGCCGCCAACCTCCAGCCCGTAGAGCAGCAGCATGACGCCGAGGATGGCGCCGAGCCGGCGATGCAGCCCGGCCTGGACAAGCTGCACCGCGAAGGGGGCGGTGGGCGGCAGCCGCAGCAGCCAGCAGCCGGCCACGCTGTCCCCGGCGCTGCGGTCGCGCAGCAGCGCGGCGCGCGCCCGGCCCTGCCGGGACGCGGCGATGCCGGCCGCCGCCAGGATGCGATCGATGTCGCCGGCCTGCGCGGCGGCGAAGCGCGACGTGGCGGCGGCGGCGACCAGCGCCGCCTTGCGGCGATGCAGGCGCAGGTCGGGGCCGATCAGCAGGAGGTCGCGCCCGCGTGCCCGCAGCAGCAGCAGGAAGCGCAGCCCGGTGCCGTCATGCAGCGCCAGCAGGGCCGGGCAGGCGCGTGGCAGGCCGCTGGCGGCCTCGGCCACCGGGAAGCGGACCGGCTCGGCCTCCAGCCCCAGCCGCGCGGCCGCCCAGTCCACCCAGGCATCCGGCCGGGCCGCGTCCAGCGCGCCCGGGGGCGCGGCGGGCTCGGCGCGGACCAGCCCGGCACGCCGGCCGAGCTCCAGCAGCGCGGC
>NZ_SMOA01000183.1 GCF_004353985.1 Paracraurococcus ruber
GCCCGCCAGCTGGGCCCGGCCGCGCTGGGGGCCTGCGGCGGCCCGCCATCGGTCCGCGCCGCGCGGCGCTGTCGCGGCCGGATGGACCGTTCAGCCCTGCTTCGGCCGGCGGCGCCATTCCCAGGGCGGCATCCGCTCCGCCTCCGGCAGGGCCCAGAGGCCGCGGCGGGCAGCGCGCGCCTCCGCCTCCAGCCGCGGCAAAGCCGGGTTGCGGCTGTAGTCCCGGTACACCCAGGCGGCGCCGCGGCGGACCATCTCGGCATTCACGTCCTGCCGGCCGGCGAAGACATGGCCGATCGTGCGGCCCCAGCGATCGGTGTCCTCCACCACCACCCGGACCTCGCGGCCGAAGGCGAGGTTGCTCAGCGCCTCCCGCGCCCGGGTGCCATAGGGTTGCCGTCGCTCCGGCGTGTCGATCTCGGCCAGGCGGATCCGGGTCTCGCGCTTGTCCGGCGTCAGCAGGGTCAGGGTGTCGCCGTCGGTGATGCCGACCACCCGGCCGACCAGGTCGGCGGCGAAGGCCGCCGGGGCCTGCAGCGAAGCGAGCAGGGCAAGCACGGGGAGCAGTCGCAAGCTTCGATCTCCAAAGTCGCAAGCCTAAGGCAAACGACTTTGGAGAACGAAGGGTTTATGGCAACCGAGCGCCCGGCGCCCGGTGTTGCGTGCCAGGTGTCAGGCGTTGCCGTTCAGATAGGCCATGGCCGCCTGCACCCCGCCGGCCTTGTGCGGCACCCCGGCGGCGGCGAGGCCCATCTCCACCCCGCCCAGCGTGCCGACCAGCGAGAGCGGGCCGAAATCGCCGAGATGCCCGATGCGGAACACCCGGTCGTTCAGCCGGCCGAGGCCGTTGCCGAGGCTCATGTTGAATTTCTCGAGGATGGCCGCCCGCAGGGCGTTGGCGCTGTGCCCCTCCGGCAGGCGCACCGCGGTGAGGGCGGAGGAGTAGTGCCGCGGGTCCTCGCACTGGATCTCGAGGCCCCAGGCGCGCACGGCGCGGCGCGTCGCCTCGGCGAAGCGGTCGTGCCGGGCGAAGACCTCCTCCAGCCCCTCCTCCAGCAGCATGTCGCAGGCGGCGTCCAGCCCGTAGAGCAGGTTGGTCGCCGGCGTGTAGGGGAAGTAGCCGGTCTCGTTCGCCTTCAGCATGGGCCGCCAGTCCCAGAAGCTGCGCGGCAGCTTCGCGGTCTCGGTCGCCTTCAGCGCCTTGGCCGAGATGGCGTTGAAGGACAGGCCGGGCGGCAGCATCAGCCCCTTCTGGCTGCCGGCGACGGTGACATCGACGCCCCAGGCATCGTGCTTGTAGTCGATGGAGCCGAGCGAGGAGATGGTGTCGACCAGCAGCAGCGCGGGATGGCCGGCGGCGTCGATGGCCTTGCGCACCTCCTCGATGCGGGAGGTGCAGCCGGTGCTGGTCTCGTTATGGACGACGCAGACCGCCTTGATGGCGTGCGACCTGTCCTCGCGCAGCGCCGCCTCGATCGCCGGCACATCGGCGCCGCGGCGCCAGTCGGTCGGCAGCAGCTGCGCCTGGATGCCGAGCCGGTCGGCCATCTCCTGCCAGAGATGCGCGAACCAGCCGGTCTCGCACATCAGCACGCGGTCGCCGGGCGAGAGGGTGTTGGTCAGCGCCGCTTCCCAGGCGCCGGTGCCGGAGGCGGGGTAGATCACCACCGGCTGGCTGGTCTGGAACACCGCCCGGACCTTTTCCAGCAGCTGCGCGCCGAAGCGGCCGAAATCCGGGCCGCGATGGTCCATGGTCGGGTTGTCCATGGCGCGCAGCACGCGGTCCGGCACGTTGGTCGGGCCGGGGATCTGCAGGAAATGCCGGCCGGCGACGGGCTTCGACTGGTAGTAGGCCATGGATGGGTCTCCTCGGGTGGCGGCGCGGTCCGGCCGGGCTCAGCGCGGCTTATGCCGCCGATGCCTCCTCCGGCGCCAATGAGAAGCCCTTCTCGGATCGATGAGGCTGCCGGATGGGCCGGGCCGGCCGTTGGCCGGCGGCACGGGTCTTGCAATGTTACCGGCGGATGACGCCGGCGACATCTTTCGCCCGGCGCCGGGCCGGGAGACCCTTGGGATGCGACGTCGCCACCTGCTGCGCGGCCTTGCCGCCGCACCGCTCGCCCTGCCCGGCCTCGCCGGCGCGCAGGGCGCCTGGCCCGCCACCTGGCCGACCCGGCCGGTGCGGATCATCAACCCCTATTCCCCCGGCGGCACCACCGACATCGCCGCCCGGCTGCTGACCGACCGGCTGGAGCGCGCCTTCGGCCAGCCCTTCCTGCTGGAATCCCGCCCGGGCGCCGGCGGGTCCGTCGGCACCGCCGCGGTCGCCGCCGCGACCGATTTCCACACCCTGGCGACGACCAATACAGGCCCGCTGGCGGTGGCGCCGACCATGCTCCCCAACCTGGCCTACGACCCGACGCGTGCCTTCACCTTCATCACGATGTTCGGGGGCGCGCCCATCCTCGCGGCGGTGAAGGCCGGCAGCCCGATCCGGACGCTGGCCGACCTGATCGCCGCCGCCCGCGCCCGGCCGGAGAGCATCAGCTACGGCAATTCCGGCACCGGGTCGGTCGGGCACCTGGCGGCGCTGGTGTTCGAACAGGCGACGGGCATCAGGATGCTGCATGTCCCCTTCCGTGGCGCGCCGGAGGCGCAGGCGGCCGTGCTGTCCGGCGACACGGTGATGCTCTGGGACACCATCGGCGCGCATGCCGGCTCGGTGCGGCAGGGCGCCCTGCAGCCGCTGGCGCTCACCTCGGCCCAGCGCCTGCCGATCTTCCCCGAAGTGCCGACGGCGGTGGAACAGGGCTTCCCGGGCGTCGTCGTCTCCAACTGGTTCCTGCTGGCCGCGCCTGCCGCGATGCCGGCGGACCTGGCCAGGCGGATCAACGCCGTCTGCCAGGAAGGCATGAAGGAGGCGGCGGTGGCCGAGCGCCTGGCCGGCCTCGGCCTCGGCTCCCTCGGCAATCCGAGCCCGGAGGAGATCCTGGAATTCGTGAAGCAGGAGGGGGCGCGCTGGGCGCCGATCGTGCGCGGGGCGGGGATCACGGGCTGAGGGCTCGGGATCGAGGGGGACGCCGTCCCCCTCGAACGCCCCCTGCGAGGGGTCGGGCGACCCCTGGACCGGCCTGGGTCATCGCCGCGGGCAGCGCCAGCGGCGATCGAGCCCATGCGGGGGGCCGGGGGTCGGTGCGATCCTCGGCGGAGGGGGGTCCGTGGGAGGGTGGCAGAGCCTCCTCCCGATCCACGCCCCGACGCCGATGAGCGCGCCTTGTCGCATCGATGAGCATTCTAGATCGGACAGGCCGGCCGATCCGCCCTAGATCATCCGACAGGGAAGCCGCCGGGGACCGACGCCGCGATGAATGCCATCAACCCCTCCGCCGCCGGCATTGGCGACAGCCGCCTGGGCGACCGCCTGCGGCGCGAGACGGCGGGCGAGGTGCTGTGGGCCGCCGGCGACCGCGGCCGCTACGCCACCGATGCCAGCATCTACCAGATCGAGCCGGTGGGCGTGCTGGTCCCGCGGACCATCGCCGATGTCGAGGCGGCGATGGCGATCTGCCGGGAGGAAGGCGTGCCGGTGCTGCCGCGCGGCGGCGGCACCTCCCAGTGCGGCCAGACGGTGAACCGCGCGCTGGTCATCGACTGCACCAAGCATCTGCGGCAGGTGCTGGCGGTGGACGCTGATGCCCGCACCGCCACCGTCCAGCCCGGCATCGCCCTCGGCGCGCTGAACGATGCGCTCAAGCGGCACGGCCTGTTCTTCCCGGTCGATCCCTCCACCTGGGCGCGCTGCACCATCGGCGGCATGGCCGGCAACAATTCCTGCGGCAGCAAATCCATCCGCTACGGGCTGATGGCCGACAACGTGCTCGGCATCGACGCGCTGCTGGCCGATGGCAGCCGCTTCCGTTTTTCCGAGTTGCCCGACAACCTGGGCGGCGAGGTCCCCACGAGCATCGCCGACCTGATCCAGCGGCTGCGCGCCCTCGGCGCGCGGGAAGCGGCGGAGATCGCCGCCCGCTTCCCCGACCAGCTGCGCCGCGTCGGCGGCTACAACCTGGATGCGCTGACCCCCGCCGGGCGCGCCGCCGGCCGCGGCAACCTGGCGCGGCTGCTGGTGGGGTCGGAGGGCACCCTTGCCTTCTCCGCCGCGCTCGACCTGAAGCTCTGGCCCATCAAGCCGCGCAAGGCGCTCGGCATCTGCCAGTTCCCGACCTTCCGCGCCGCCATGGATGCCGCGCAGCACCTGGTGACGCTGGACCCGGAGGCGGTGGAACTGGTCGATCGCACCATGATCGATCTCGGCCGCAGCATCCCGATCTACCGCGCCACCATCGACGCGATCGTCCGCGGCGAGCCCGACAGCCTGCTGATCGTCGAATTCCACGGGCAGGAGGACGCGCCCCTGGCCCGCAGCCTGGACCGGCTGGAGGAGATGATGGCCGATCTCGGCTATCCCGACGCCGTGGTGCGCTGCATCGACCCGGGCTTGCAGGCTTCGGTCGCGGAGGTGCGCGAGGCCGGGCTCAACATCATGATGAGCATGAAGGGCGACGGGAAGCCGGTTTCCTTCATCGAGGATTGCGCCGTCCCGCTCGCCGACCTCGGCGACTATACCGAGCGGCTGAACGACGTCTTTGCGAGCTACGGCACCAAGGGCACCTGGTACGCCCATGCCTCGGTCGGCTGCCTGCATGTCCGCCCCGTCCTCAACATGAAGGACGGCGAGGATGTCCGCCGCATGCGCGAGATCGCCGAGAAATGCTTCGCCCTGGTGCGGGAATACAAGGGCAGCCATAGCGGCGAGCATGGCGACGGCATCGTGCGGTCCGAGTTCAACGAGCCGATGTTCGGCCCGCGCATCGCCCGCGCCTTCGAGGCGGTGAAGGATGCCTTCGACCCGAACGCGCTGCTGAATCCCGGCCGCGTGGTGCGCCCGCCGCGCATGGATGACCGCACGCTGTTCCGCTACCACCCGGACTATGCCGCGGACGCGGCGGTGACGCCGGCGCTCGACTGGTCCGCCTGGCCGGGCCCGCAGGGCGGCCTGCTCGGCGCGGTCGAGATGTGCAACAACAACGGGACCTGCCGGAAATTCGATGCCGGCGTGATGTGCCCGAGCTTCCGCGCCACGCGCGACGAGCAGCACCTCACCCGCGGCCGCGCCAACACGCTGCGCCTGGCGCTGACCGGGCAGCTCGGGCCGGATGCGCTGGCCTCGGACGAGGTGCATGCCGCGCTCAAGCTCTGCGTCTCCTGCAAGGGCTGCCGGCGGGAATGCCCGACCGGCGTGGACATGGCGAAGATGAAGATCGAGGCCCTGGCGGCGCGCGCCCGGCGGCACGGCGTGACGCCCAAGGACCGGCTGATCGCCACCCTGCCGCGCTGGGCGCCCTATGCCAGCATCCTGCCCTTCCTGGCGAATGCGCGGGACCGCGTGCCGGGCCTCGCCGCCCTCTCCGAGCGCCTGTTCGGCTTCGCCGCCGAACGCAGCCTGCCGCGCTTCCGCCACGACGCCTTCCACGATGCCGAACTGCCAGCGCCCGATGGGCGGGACGGCGAGGTCATCCTCTTCCCCGATGTCTTCAACCGCTATTTCGAGCCGGAGAATTTGCGCGCCGCCGCCCGCGTGCTCACCGCCGCCGGCTACCGCGTCGCGGTCGCCCGCCCGCCGCGCGGCGCGCGCCCGCTGGACGAGGGCCGCACCCTGCTCGCCGCCGGCCTCGTCGAGCAGGCGCGGGCGGAGGCGAAGCGCACGCTCGACGCGCTTTCGGCCGTGTCCTCGCCGGTGGTGGGCATCGAGCCCTCCTCGCTCCTAACGCTGCGCGACGAATTCCCCGCCCTGTTGCCGGGCGAGGCGGCGCGCGCGCTGGCCGACCGCGCCCTGCTGCTGTCGGAATTCCTGGCGCGGGAGAAGCCGAAGCTCGCCCTCAAGCCCCTCGCCGCGCCGGCCGTGCACGTGCATGGCCATTGCCACCAGAAGAGCTTCGGCGCCTTCCCCGCCGCGGTGGCCATGCTGTCGCTGGTCCCCGGGCTGAAGGTGCAGCCCATCACCTCCTCCTGCTGCGGGATGGCCGGCAGCTTCGGCTACGAGGCCGAGCACCTGGAGGTCTCCAAGGCCATGGCCGAGCTTGCCCTGCTGCCGGCGGTGCGCGCGGCGCCCGCCGAGCACCTGATCGTCGCCGACGGCACCTCCTGCCGGCACCAGATCGCCGATCTTTCCGGCCGGACGGCGCTGCACGGCGTGCGGGTGCTGGAGATGGCGCTGGCATGACCACGGCGGCCGCGATCCTCAATTTCTGGTTCGGCGGCGACCTCGCGCTCTGGCGCGGCGAGCGGTGGTTCCGCCCCGACCCGGAATTCGACGCCGCCTGCGGCGCCGGCTTCGGCACGCTGCTGGCCCCGGCGCGGGACGGCGCGCTGGATGCCTGGGCGGCGACGCCCGAGGGCGCCCTCGCGCTGCTGCTCCTGCTCGATCAGGTTCCGCGCAACCTGCATCGCGGCACCGCCGCCGCCTTCGCCGGCGATCCGAAGGCCCGCGCCGTGGCACGGCAGGCGGTGCTGCGGGACCGCCACGACCTCGCCCTGCCGCCCACCGCGCGCTGCTTCCTCTACCTGCCCTTCGAGCATGCCGAGGACATGGCCGACCAGGATCTCTCGGTCGCGCTGTTCGAGGGGCTGCGCGACGACCCGGTCCAGGCCGGGCCGCAGGGCAGCATCGGCTTCGCCTGGGCGCATCGCGCAGTGATCCGACGCTTCGGCCGCTTCCCGCACCGCAACGCCGCGCTCGGGCGGGACTCCACGCCGGCGGAGCGGGACTGGCTCGCCGCCGGCGGCGGCTTCTGATCCCTGCCCACGGATGTCCCGGCCTCCACGCGCCCACCCGCGCCGCGTGCCGGCGGCGGGACCACGGCGCGCGCCGGTGGAGGGCGGCGGCGCCCGAATGCCGGCCGGTCGGGCGACTCGCTGGAGCGGCGAAGCCGGATTCGTCCCGGATCCATGGCGGGGATCAAGACGGGTCACGACGACGGGGCGGCAGGCTCGCGGCTGCACGAATGACGGCGGCGCAATGCCATCCGGCACAAATCCCGGTGAGCCGGGGTGGAATCCGGGTGCCGAGCCGGTACCCCGAAACTTCATGCCGTGGCACGTTCCACCGGGCACGGGCGAGAACCCGGGCAAGGTCGCGGCGAAGGGCCCGGGCGCATTTCGACCACCCAGTTCCAGCCATCCCCTCCGACCTTGCGTGGCCGCCTGGCCCTGCTTGTCGCCGCGGTGGCACTGCCCCTTCTCGCGCTGGCCGCGCTGGCCGTCTGGCGGGCCTATGATGGCGAACGCATGCGCGCGGGCGACCGGCTCATGGCCCAGGCCCGCGCCATGGCCTTTTCCGTGGACCGGGAATTCGACCGGGCCGAGGCGGTGCTGCGGGTGCTCGCCAGCGCCCCGGTCCTGGCCGCGGGCGACCACGTCGCCTTCGAGGCGCAGATGCGCGCCCTCTCCCTCTCGCAGTTCGACGGCGAGCACCTCACCCTCGCTTTGCCGGACGGCACCCAGCTGATCAACACCGCCTGGCCGCCGGGAACGCGGCGGCCAGGCGCCCCGGGCTATGCCGCGGCGAAGGACGCGCTGATGAGCGGCCGCGCCGTGGTGTCGAACCTCCATGCCGGCGTGGGGACCAACCGGCCGACCGTGGCGGTCGTCGTGCCGGTCTTCCTGCCGGCCGGGATGCTGGCCGGGGCGAATGGCCCCGTCATGGACGGGGCCGCGGACGGGCCCGGCGCGTCCCTGGCCCGGCCGGGGGGCGGGGCGGCGCCGGCCTTCGCGCTCAGCGCCGCGCTGCCGCTGCGCCGCCTCGCCCGCATCCTCTCGGAGCCGGTCCTGCCGGCGGGCTGGGGCGGCGCCCTGCTCGACGCCACCGGCGTCATCGTCGCCCGCACCGCCCGGCCGGAGGAAACGGTCGGCCAGCGCGCCATGCCGGCGGTGGTCGCCGCGGTGACCGCGCCGGACCCGCCCGCCGCCCTGCTGCTGGAAACGCCGACGCTGGACGGCATCGCCTCGGTGGTGGCGCTCGGCCGCGCCTCGCGCTCGGGCTACTGGACGGCGCTGGCGGCGCCGGAGAGCGACTTCTCCGACCCGCTGCGCCGGGCGCTGCTGCAGCTTCTGGCGACCGGCGCGGCGCTGCTGGCGGCCGGGCTGCTGCTCTCGCTCGCCCTGGCGCGCCGGGTGCGGGCCTCGCTGCGGGTCCTCGTGCAGCTCGGCACCGGCAACCTGCCGTTGGTGCAGCAGGCCGGCCTGCGGGAGGTGGACGACGTCGCCGCCGCGCTGGCGACCGCCGAGCGGCGCCGGCGCGTCCTGGTGGCCGAGCTGAACCACCGGGTGAAGAACATGCTGGCCACGGTGCAGTCCGTGGCGCTGCAGACGCTGCGGGCCCGGGCCGGGGATGCCAGCGGCACCGCCGCCGCGCTGACCGGACGGCTGCGGGCGCTGGCCGCGGCGCATGACCTGATCACCGCCGGGTCCTGGGAAGCGGTGCCGCTGGCCGCGGTGCTGCAGGGGGCGCTGCGCCCCTGGCTGAACGACCCGCAGCGCGGCGGCGCCATCCGCATCGAATCGGCGACCGGCGGGGCCAGGCTCGGCCCGCTGCAGGCGCAGAGTTTGATGCTCGCGCTTAACGAGCTGGCGACCAATGCGGTGGCATATGGGGCGCTGTCGGTACCCGGTGGCCAGGTGATCCTGCGTTGCGCCGAGGCACCGGAGGGCCGGCTGACGATCCTGTGGTCGGAAGCGGGTGGCCCGACCCTTGCCAGCGCGGTCGGCGATGGCCCGGCCGGGGGTGCCATGGGCACCAGCGGTGCCGGCGCGGATGGCCGCGTCACCGTCGCGGGGCCGGCCGGCGATCCGGCTAGCCTGGCGGCCGGAGGAGCGGTCGCCGCGCCGCCGCGGCAAGGGTTCGGCACGCGGCTCCTGCGCCGGGCTCTGGCGCAGGATCTCGGCCCCGGTGCGGAGGTCGAATTGCGGTTTGATCCGGGCGGCCTCACCGCCCGGATCGGTTTCCGGCCGGCCCGCTGAGGGATCCGGGTCCGGCCAAGAATTGTGCATTGCACCAAATTTCTTGCGGTGCAGCATGGTAGTTTGTAGTCTGTCTGCAACAAAGGGACGCAACCCAGCCAACGGCCCGCCTTGCACCTGCCGGTCCAGCCGCGGCGCGCCTCGCGCCACGGCCCCCGGTCCAAAAAGGGGGTCACATGTTCCGTCGTTCGCTGCTGGGCGCCGCCCTGGCGATGCCCGCCCTGCTCAGAAACCAGGCCGCCCGCGCCACAACGCCGGTCGATGTCGAGCTGGTCCTTGCCGTGGATGTCAGCCGCTCCGTCGACCCGGAGGAGCAGGAGCTGCAGTTCACCGGCTACGAGAATGCCTTCCGTGACCCGCGCCTGATCGAAGGCATCATGGGCGGGCCGGTCGGGTCCATCGCCTGCATGATGTTCACCTGGTCGGACTGGCACATCCAGACCGTGGTGGTGCCCTGGACGAAGCTGGACGGGCCGAAGACCGCCGGCGCCTTCGCCGATGCCATCGCCGCCGCGCCGCGCCGCACCTGGCTCTACACCTCCATCTCCGGCGCCATGGATTTCGCGGCGAAGCAGTTCGGCCAGGGCTTCGAGGGCACGCGCAAGGTCGTCGACATCTCCGGCGACGGGGTCAACAATTCCGGCCGCCCGGTGGCCGAGGCGCGGGAGGAGGCGCTGGCCCAGGGCATCGTCCTCAACGGCCTCGCCGTGCTGGACAAGCAGCCGAGCCCCTTCTCGCAGGCGTCCGGCCTGCCGCCGCTCGACGAATACTACCGCGACGAGGTGATCGGCGGCCCCGGCGCCTTCCTGGTGGTGGCCGAGGGCTTCACCGCCTTCGAGGCCGCGGTGCGGCGCAAGATCATCCGGGAGATCGCCGCGGTGCCGGCGCCCGGCGCGCGGGTCGAGCGCTTCGCCTGACCGCGCCTCGCGGCGGGCCGGAAAGCCGCTCTCGGCGCCGGCTGGCACGGTATCGGCGGCTCGGCCGGCAGACGGTCGCGGCCTGGCCCGCCCGATCTGGCGGGCCGCCCGGTCCGCCCCGCGCGCGACCCCGCGGCGCTTGAGGCCCGCGCGGCCCTGCGCGCGGGGTGCGGACCGGACGCCGTGGCCGCCGATCCCACCGGCGCCGGGACCGGGGCGCGGCGACGGGAGCGCTTCGCCGCCGCATCGGACCGCGCGCGCCGCCTGCGGCGATGGATCATCCGGCGGATCGACGCTGCGCCCTGGGCACCATGTCCCGCCGACCGGCGCGATCGCCCCTGCGCGCATCCTCACCGCCGGGCGGCACGCCGCCGGACCCGGCCGCGGGTCTGCAACCGCGGCATCCGCCAGCAGCGCGCGACGCCTGTCCCGGATCGCCGCGCGGGACGACCGACCGGCACGGGTGAGTTCGGCCTCGCGGGGGGCAGGCCGCCCCGCCATCGGGTGGCACGGGTCCGGACGGGACGCATCCGGCGGCGCCATGACGCGCCGCGCACCATCGCCGCACCCGACTGCGGGCGCGCCCGCGGCATGACCCCGTGCGCGGCCGTCTCAGTTTCGGCACTTCCTCGCATAAAAGTGTTGGTCTAGCCTGATCCCCGTTGCGATTCGCAGCGGGTCGCGGCGGTCCGTGCGCAACTGCCGGCCCCTCGGCCCCGTCCCCGGCATGTGGCGTTCCCCGCCCTGGACAGGATCGGCAGGATGCCCCCCGAACCACCCCAAGGACCGCCGCCCCGGAAACCGCTGGATGCCGCGGCCAGCCTGCTGGATCGCGGGCTGCGCCGGCGCCTCGCCTCCGACCTCCGCGGTGCCCTGGGCCGCAGCGAGCTGACGCTGCACTACCAGCCGCGCATCCGCCTGGCCGACGGCGCGCAGGTGGGGGCGGAGGCGCTGCTGCGCTGGCGCCATGCGAAGCGCGGCGATGTCGCGCCCGCCGCCTTCATCCCGGTGGCCGAGGGCTCCGACCTCATCGTCGCGCTGGGCGCCTGGGTGCTGCGCACGGCCGCCGCCGCGGCGGCCGCCCGGCCGGCCCTCGGCCGGCTGTCGGTGAATGTCTCCGCCCGGCAGATCCTCACCGGCGCCCTGCCCGGCCAGGTGGAGGCGGCGCTGGCCGAGACCGGCCTGCCGCCCGAGCGGCTCGAGCTCGAGCTGACCGAGACGCTGGCCCTGCCGGAGGGGCCGGAGGTGGTCGGCCTGCTGCGCGGCCTGCGCGACCGCGGCATCGGCCTGGCGCTGGACGATTTCGGCGCCGGACATGCCTCGCTCGGCCGGCTGCGCCGGCTGCCCTTCAGCACGCTGAAATTCGACCACAGCCTGATCGCCGGCCTGGCCGAGGCGGGGCCCGACCTCGCCATCCTGCGGGCGCTGCGCGACCTGGGCAGGGCGCTCGGCCTGCGGCTGGTGGCGGAAGGGGTGGAACAGGCGGCGCAGCGCGACCTGCTGGCCGGGCTCGGCGTCGACGAGGCGCAGGGCTTCCTGTTCGGCGTCCCGGCGGAGCTGGAGCCCTGCCCGGCCGCGCCCCTTGCACCGGCGACGGAAGGGACCACAACCGGGGACGCATGAGACCCGCCTCCTCGAGTCCCGGCCCGCGGCCGGCGCAAGCCGGCCAGGGCCGCGCAGCCCGCCCGCCGCAGGCGCCGCCGCGCCGGCCCCCG
>NZ_SMOA01000184.1 GCF_004353985.1 Paracraurococcus ruber
GGCCCGCGCTGCGGCGGCGGGCCGGGCCGCGGCCGGGGCCGGCGCGGGGCGGGATCGGTCGCCCGCTCTCGACCCGCCCGGCCGGCCATGGCACCAGCCGGCGGATGCCCGACATGCTGCATCCCAGGCTGCTGAACGGCCGCACCGGCGACCCTGCCCTGCATGTCGAGGTGCCGCACCAGGCGGAAGCGCTGCTGCTGGATTGCGGCGACCTGTCCGCGCTGGCGCCGCGCCACCTGCTGCGCATCGGCGCGCTGGGCGTCAGCCACGCGCATATGGACCACTGGGCCGGCTTCGATGCGCTGCTGCGGGTGCTGATCGGGCGGGAGAAGGTGGTGCAGGTCGTCGGGCCGCCGGGCTTCGCGCAGCGCCTGTCGCACCGGCTGCACTCCTATACCTGGAACCTGGTGGACCGCATCGCGGCGGACCTGGTGTTCGAGGTGACGGAGGTGACCGGTGATGCGGCCTGGCCGCGCAGCCGCTTCCGCCTGCGCACGGGCTTCGCGGCGGAAGCGCTGCCGCCCGGGCCGGCCGTGGCGGATGGCACCGTGCTCGCGCTCGGCGCGCTGCGGCTGCGGGCCAGGCTGCTGGACCATGGCATCCCCGTCCTCGGCTTCGCGGTGGAGGCGGCGGGCCACCTGAATGTCCGCGGCGCGCGGCTGGCGGCGCGCGGCCTGCCGACCGGGCCCTGGCTGGCGGGGCTGAAGCGCGCGGTGGCGGATGGCGCGCCGGACGACACGCCGATCCCGGTCTTCGCCCGGCCCTCGGCGGCGGCGGGCGCGCCGACCCTGCCGCTGGCGGGCCTGCGCGACCTGGTGCAGGCGACGCCTGGCCAGCGCCTCGCCTACCTCACCGACCTCGCCGATACGGCGGCGAACCGCGCCGCCGCGATCGCCCTGGCGCGCGATGCCGACATGCTGTTCATCGAGGCGCCCTTCGCCGCCGCGGATGCGGCGCATGCGCTGGACCGCCGCCACCTGACGACCCGGGCCGCGGGCGAGATCGCCCGCGCGGCCGGCGCGACGCGCATCGAGCCCTTCCACTTCTCGCCGCGCTACGAGGATGCCGAGGCGCGGCTGCTGGCCGAGGTGCTGGCCGCCGCCGGCCGCCTGCCGCCGTGACGCCTTTGCATTGACAGCCTGGCGGCGCGCGCCGCAGCCTTCCCGCGTCCAGGAACGACATCTGCCACGGGGAGGGAAGCCATGCGCCTGCCACGCCGGGACCTGCTGCGCGCCGCCGGCGCCGCCGCATTGCTGCCGGGGGCGGCCCGGGCCGCGCTGCCCACAGGCACCGTCCGCATCCTGGTCGGCTTCCCGCCCGGCGGCGGCACCGATGTCATGGGGCGGGTGATCGCCGAGGCGCTGCGCAAGCGCGGCAACCTGCGCAACATCGTCATCGAGAACAAGGTCGGCGCCAGCGGCACCCTGGCCTGCGAGACGCTGAAGCATGCGGCGCCGGACGGCACCACGGTTCTCTTCGCGCCCAGCGCCAGCACGGTCCAGCCGGTGCTGACCTTCCGCAGGCTGCCCTGGGACCCGCGCACGGATTTCGCGCCGCTGACCATGACCGGCACGGTGCAGACCTGCTGGGTGCTGGCGCCGCACCTGCCGGCGCGGGACTTCCGCGACTACATCGCCTGGGTGAAGGCGGATGGGCGGCGCGGCAGCTTCGGCAGCACCGCGCTCGGCTCCTCCACGCATTTCTTCGGGCTGCAATTGTCGGGCGCCTTCGGGGTGGAGCTGGAGCCGGTGGGCTACCGGGGCGCGGCGCCGGTCATCGCCGACCTGACGGCCGGGCATATCGCCGCGGGCTGCGGCGGCGTCTCCGACTTCCTGACCTTCCACCGCGACGGCAAGCTGCGCATCGTGCTGACCAGCGGGCCGAAGCGCGGGATCACCACGCCGGACGTGCCGACCATCGCCGACCTCGGCCACCCCGACCAGGCGAGCTTCGGCTTCTACGCCTTCTTCGCGCCGGCCGGCACGCCGGCGCCGATGGTCGCGGCGCTGGGCGCCGAGCTGGCGGCGGCGACGATGGAGCCGGAGGTGAAGGCCCAGCTGCTGACCATCGGGCTGGAGCCCGAGACCTCCTCCCCCGCCGCGCTCGGCCGCATCCTGGCCGAGGATATCGAGCGGTGGCGGCCGGTGGTGGAGAAGAGCGGCTTCAAGGTGGACTGAGCACCGGACGCGGAAGGGATGGCGGCGCCGGCCCGGTTGCCGATGCCGCCGGCGGCGCCGGTGCCCTGCAGGTCAGGCCACGGGCCGCTCCCGCAACAGGCCCTATCGCCAGGGCTCGACCAGCACCTTGGCGTGGACCTCCGGGCTGGCCAGGTCCCTGAAGGCCTGGCCGACGCCGTCGAGGCCGGTGCGGCCGGTGATCAGCGGCGCCACGTCGATCCGCCCGGCGGCGATATGGCCAAGGGTCGCGGCGAATTCCTCCGCCGTATAGGCCAGCACGAATTGCAGGCTGAGCTGCTTGACGATGCCGAAGAGCGGCTCGATGCGGTCGGGTTCCATGCAGACGCCGACGACGACGATGCGGGCGCCGGCCGGCGCGCCTTCCATGATCTGCTGCACCACCCCCGGCACGCCGACGCATTCGAACACCACCGCCGGCCGCCGGCGGGGCGAGAGGCCGAGCAGCTGCGCATAGCGGCCGGCATCGAAGCCTTCCGGCGTCACCGCCTGCTCCAACGCCGCATAGGGAGAGTCCGTGGCGGGGTCGAGCACCAGGTCGGCGCCCATGCGCCGCGCCAGCGCCCGCCGCGCCGGCGAGAAATCCGCCGCGATCACCGGCGATATGCCCTGCAGCTTCAGCGCGGCGATGGTGGCCAGGCCGATCGGGCCGCAGCCGATGACCAGCGCCACATCCTCCGGCGTGGTGCGCGCGAAGGCCACGGCATGCACGCCGACCGCCATGGGCTCGACCAGCGCGGCATGGTCGGGGTCCATCCCGGGCGGGATGGGCAGCAGCATGCGCTCGGCCAGCGGCAGGTATTCGGCGAAGCCGCCGGCGAGGTCCGGGTTGTAGCCGATGCCCTGCACCTGCCGCCCGGCGATGGTCAGCGGCATGGAGGTGACGAGGTCGCCGGGCTTGAAGCGCCCTTCGGTGCCCGGGCCGTTCGCCACCACCTCGCCGACGAACTCGTGCCCGAAGACCACGGGCCGGTCCGCCACCATCTGGAAGCGGCCCCCGGTGCGGCGGGCGAGGTCGGCGAAGATCGTCGGGAAGGCGGCGGCGTGCAGGTCGGACCCGCAGATGCCGCAGGCCCGGGTGCGCACCAGCACCTGCCCCTCGGCCGGCACCGGGTCCGGGATCGTGGCGGTGCTGAACCCGCCCTGGTGGAAGATGGCGGCGCGCATGGTGTTTCCTCCCGCTTTGGGGCGGAAGCCTAGCAGCCTGCCAGGACCGGTAAACTCGAGGCTCCCAGGGGCCCTTCGGCCTCCCGGATCACCGCAGGGCGACGCTGCGCGACGTGATGGGCACGCCCGCGGCCTGGGGCGCCGGGGCGACGGAGCGTCTCCAGAAGCGCTAGGCTGGAGGCCAGGGACAGGGGGCACGGCATGGCGCGCGAGGATGCGGAGCGGCTGCGGGGCGAGATCATTGCGCTGGAGACCGCGCTGGCCGCCGCCTTCGGCGAGATCGCGGTCCTGCGCGCCGCGCTGGAGGGCACGGGCACGGCCGGCGCGCTGGCGGCGATGGATGCGATGGCGAAGCAGCTGGAGGGATCGGTGCTGCGCGGCGTTGTCGGGGCGGAGCAGGCCGGGCGGGCCGCGGCGGCGGAGGGCTTCGAGCAGCGGATGGAGCTGATCGTCCATGCGCTGCGCAACGCCATCGCCTTCCGCGGCACCTAGAGCGGATCCCGCTCGGCTGGAATCACCCGGGCGGGTGGAGATGCTGGCGGGTTCAATTGGCCGGATTGGTTGCCGTGCGCCATGGCGACGGGCAACCGCCCCGGGGCGGCTTGCCCGGGCATCCGCCCCGCGGCCGCGGTGATGCGGCGTCCCGTCGCGGATGCCGCACCGCCGCGGAGGGCAGGGCGGCGCGGGCCGCCCCGCCGGCCTCAGGCCTTGACGAAGGCGCAGCCACCCTCCGCCAGCGGCCGGAAGGCCTCCTCGGGCGGGACGGTCGCCAGCAGCTTCAGCACGTCGTAGCGGGACCGGCTCTCGGCCGGGGTCTTGACCTGCATCAGGTAGCCCGGATGCAGCTTGCGCCCATCCTCCCGGACGCGGCCGGGCCCGAAGCAGTCGTCGTCGGTCGGCATCGCCTTCATCCGCGCGATCACCGCGGCGCCGTCCGCCTTGGCCGCCGGCACGCCCATATCCGCCACCGCCTTCAGGTAGTGCAGCGTCTGGGCGTAGATCCCGGCATTGGCCATGTTCGGCCACAGCTCCGGCGTCTTCGGCCGGACGCGGTCGTTGAAGGCGCGGGTCCGGTCGTTGAGGTCCCAGTAATAGGCCTGGGTGGTGATCAGGTTCTGCGCCACCTGCAGCCCCAGCACCCGCACATCGGTGTCGTAGGTCAGCAGGCTGACGATGGTCATGCTGCGGTTCAGGCCGAATTCATGCGCCTGCTTGATGCAATTCTGCAGATCGGCGCCGGCATTCCCCAGCGCGAGGACCTTGGCGCCGGACGCCTTGGCCCGCAGCAGCAGGGACGAGAAGTCGGTGGTCGCGGGGAAGGGGTAGAAGGCGCTGCCCAGCACCTTGCCGCCCTTGGCCTCCACCACGCCCGAGGCGTCCCGCACCAGCTGCTGGCCGAAGGAATAGTCGGCCGCGACGAAGAACCAGCTGGCCCCGCCGCGCTGCACCACGGCCGAGCCGCTGGAGCGCGCCAGCATGTAGGTGTCCCAGGTCCAGTGGATGTGGTTCGGCGAGCATTGCCGCCCGGTCAGCTCCGTGGTGCCGGGGCCCGAGAGCAACAGGGGCTTGTTCTTCTCTCGCGCCACCGAGGAGACGGCGAGCGAGGTGGCGGAGGTGTTGACGTCGAGCAGCGCATCCACCCCTTCGCGGTCGAACCATTGCCGGGCGATGGTGACGGCGTTGTCCGCCTTGTCGAAATGCTGGCCGAGCAGGATCTCCACGTCCCAGCCGCGGCCGGCGACGTCGAAATCCTCCAGCGCCTGCTGCGCGCAGGCCATGGAAGGGCGGTTGAGGTCGGCATAGGGGCCGGCGAGGTCGGTGATGATGCCGAGCTTCAGCTTCGGCCGGGCGCCGCCGCCCGATTGGCCGCCTGTCTGGGCGAAGGCGCGCGTGATGCTGCCGCCCGCGGCCGCGCCGATGGACGCGCCAAGGGCCTGGCGCCTGGTGAGGGCCATGCAATTCCTCCCGTTCTCTGTCGTTCCTGGACGGGAGGAGCCTAGGGCGCCCGGCGCGACCACCACAAGCCGCGCCGGGCGCTGGTCCGGGGAGGGCGGCCCGCGTCCGGGCGCCGCGCCTGCCGGCGCGCCGCGCTATTCCGGCTTGACGTTCGCCGCCTTCACCACCGGCGCCCAGCGCTCATACTCGGCGCGGACGAAGCGGCCGGTCTCCTCCGGGTCCATCCAGATCGGCTCGCTGCCCATGTCCAGCAGCCGCTGGCGGATGGCGGGCGTCTCCATCACCTCCCGCAGCGCCGGCGCCAGCCGCTCCGCCACCACGGCCGGCGTGCCGCGCGGGGCAAACAGGCCGGTCCAGGACCGCACGGCATAGTCCGGCACGCCCTGTTCCTGGATGGTCGGGATCTCCGGCCGGCTGCGCACGCGTTCGGCCGAGCCGACGCCGAGGATGCGCACCTGCCCGGCCGAGGCCGGGCCCCAGACGGTGGGCAGGTTCAGGAACACCATGGGGACGGTGTTGCCGATCAGGTCGGCGATCGCCTGGCCGCCGCCGCGATAGGGGATATGCGTCAGGTCGAGCCCGGTGCGGAGCTTCAGCAGCTCCCCCGCCAGGTGGTTGGAGGAGGCGACGCCCGAGGAGCCGAAGCTGACCCCGCCGCGCGTGGCGCGCACCTTGGCGATCAGTTCCGGCACGCTGCGCACGCCGAAGGCGTTGGAGACGGCGAGCACGTTCGGCACGTCCACCAGCATGCAGACCGGCAGCAGCGCCTGCTGCACGTCATAGCCCAGGTCGGGCGCCGCCAGCGGGTGGAAGACATGGTTGGAGGCGGAGGAGACCAGCAGCGTATGGCCGTCCGGCCTGGCCCGCGCGGCCATGCCCATGCCCAGGCTGCCGCCGCCGCCCGGGCGGTTCTCCACCACGAAGGGCTGGCCGAAGCGGGCTTCCAGCGCCGGCGCCAGCAGCCGCGCCGCGACGTCGTTGGACCCGCCCGGCGCCCAGGGGACGATGAGGGTGACGGGCCGGGTCGGCCATGCCTCCTGCGCCCGGGCGGCCAGCGGCAGCAGCAGGGCGGGCGCGGCCAGCGCGGCGCGGCGGGGCAGGCGCGGCATCGGGATCCTCCGGCGACGGGTGCCGGCGGCCATAGCGCGCGCCTGGGAGAGCGGGAAGGGCGGTGCCGCGCGGCCCCGGCCGGGGCGCGGCACCCCCTGGATCAGTTCCGGAACAGGCCCAGCAGGGTCTGCGGCGCCTGGTTGGCGATGCCGAGCGCCTGGGTGCCGAGCTGCTGGCGGATCTGCAAAGCCTGCAGCCGGGCGCTTTCCTTCGCCATGTCGGCATCGATCAGCGCACCCAGGCCGCTTTCCTGGGCGTCCAGGATCGACTTGTTGTAGGTGATCTGGGTGTCGATGTAGTTGGAGTAGCTGCCGAAATTGTTCAGCTGCGTGAGCGTGCGCGAGATCGCGGTGGTGACCGCGCCGCCGGCCGTCAGCGCATCCGAGGCGGAGGCGCGGTCCCAGGCGTTGGAGGTGGAGATGGTGTTCCAGATCTGCGCCAGCGCCGAGTAGCTGCTGAAGGTGTAGTACTTGCCGGACCCGTTGGTGATGACGTTCACCGTGGTGGCGGCGGCGTCATCGAGGATGTTGGTGCCGTTGTAGGTGGCGTCCTCGATGAAGGCCTTGATGTTGTTGGTGAGCTGCTTCACCTGGTCCTGGTACTGGGTGCGCTGGCTGTCGGTGATGGTGCCGTCGGCCAGCTTCACCGTCAGCTCCTTCAGCTTCTGGAGCGAGGTGGAGACGTTCTGCAGCGCCGCCTGGGTGACGTCGAGCAGGCCCTTCACGCCGCCGAGCTGCTGGTTGGCCGAGTTGGTGGCCGCCATGTCGCCGCGGATTCGCTCCGCCACCGCATAGGCGGCGCCGTCGTCCCGCGCATCGGCGACGCGGTAGCCGGTGGAGATCTTCTTCTGCGTGGCGGAGAGTTCGTCCGAGGTCCGGTTCAGCGACTGAAGCGCGACCATGGCCCCGACATTGGTGTTCACGGAATTCAGCGGCATGAGGCTTTTCCCCGGACCGGCCCCGGTCCTGGGGCCACTGGCCGTCACTGTCGCGCCGAAGGGTCAAGAAGCGGTTAAACAAGCCGCGCCAAACCCCGCCTATCCGCTGCGGCCCCTTGTCTTCACAAGGATTTCAACTCAACTAAGGTTCAGTTACGGAACAGGCGACGCAGGGCCACACCTTGCCGCAACTCCGTTCCGACATGGTGAACCGCTATGTGCCATACCTGCCCGGAGACAATCGCGTGGCTGAGCGCAACATCCGAGACTGCCCGATGAGCGATGACCGCCGCGTGGCCGGGAACTTCACCGCCGAAGGCCTCGGCCTGCCCGGGCCGGTGCTGATCACGCCGCGCCGATTCGGCGACCATCGCGGCTTCTTCCTGGAAACCTACAGCGCGCGCGACTTCGCCGCGCTGGGCATCCCCGATGTCTTCGTGCAGGACAACCATTCGCTCTCGGCGCAGCCGGGCACCATCCGCGGCATGCATTTCCAGCGGCCGCCGCATGCCCAGGCGAAGCTGGTGCGGGTGCTGCGCGGCGCCATCCTCGACATCGCGGTCGATATCCGCCGGTCCTCGCCCTTCTACGGCCGGCATGTGGCGGCGGAGCTGACCGCCGAGAATTGCCGCCAGCTCTATGTGCCCACCGGCTTCGCGCATGGCTTCTGCACGCTGACGCCGGATACCGAGGTGGCCTACAAGGTCACCGATCTCTACGCGCCGGACTGCGATGCCGGCATCGCCTGGGACGACCCGGACCTGGCGCTGCCCTGGCCCTTCGGCGCCGCGGAGGTGCAGCTTTCCGACAAGGACCGGCGCGCGCCGCGGCTGCGCGACCTGACCCCGGCCTTCGCATGAGGAGCCAACCGATGCGCATCCTGGTCACCGGCGGCGCCGGCTTCATCGGCTCGGCCGTCGCCCGCCTGCTGGTGCAGGATCGCGGCGCCGCCGTCCTCGTCGTGGACAAGCTGACCTATGCCGGCGACCGCCGCAGCCTCCGCGACTGCGAGGGCAGGCACGGCTTCGAATTCCTGGAAGCCGATATCTGCGACACGCCGCGCATGCGGGACGCGATGGCGGCGTTCCGCCCCGATGCGGTGATGCACCTGGCCGCCGAGAGCCATGTGGACCGCTCCATCACCGGCGCGGCCGATTTCATCCGCACCAACATCAACGGCACCTTCTCCATGCTGGAGGCGGCGCGCGGCTACCATGCGTCGCTGGAGGGGCAGGCGAAGGCCCGCTTCCGCTTCCACCACATCTCGACCGACGAGGTCTTCGGCTCGCTGGGCCCGACGGGCGCCTTCTCCGAGACCACGGCCTATGACCCGCGGTCGCCCTATTCCGCCAGCAAGGCGGCGTCCGACCACCTGGTCCGCGCCTGGCACGAGACCTACGGCCTGCCGGTGCTGGTCACCAATTGCTCGAACAACTACGGGCCCTACCACTTCCCGGAGAAGCTGATCCCGCTGGTCATCCTGAACGCGCTGGAGGGGAAGGACCTGCCGGTCTATGGCGACGGCAGCAACATCCGCGACTGGCTGCATGTGGAGGACCATGCGCGGGCGCTGGTCACGGTGGTGGAGCGCGGCCGGGTGGGCGAGACCTACTGCATCGGCGGCCGCGCCGAGCGCCGCAACCTCGAGGTCGTGCAGACCATCTGCGACCTGCTGGACCAGCGCGTGCCGGCGGCGCGGCCGCGGCGGGAGCTGATCCGCTTCGTCACCGACCGCCCGGGCCATGACCACCGCTACGCCATCGACTGCGCGAAGATCGAGACGGAGCTTGGCTGGCGCCAGGAGCAGAGTTTCGAGAGCGGCATCGCGGCCACGATCGACTGGTACCTGGCGAATGAGTGGTGGTGGAAGCCGCTGCGGGAGAAGAAGTACAGCGGCCAGCGGCTGGGACTCCTTGCCGAGAAGGCCGGCTGATGCGCGTCCTCGTCATCGGCCGCACCGGGCAGATCGCCAGTGAATTGCTGCCGCGCCTCGCCGCGGCGGGGCATGAGGCGGTGGCGCTGGAGCCGCCGGAATTCGACATGACGCGGGCGGACCACATCGCCGCCGCCTTCGACCGCGTCCGGCCCCAGGCGCTGGTGAACTGCGCCGCCTATACCGCGGTGGACAAGGCGGAGGACGACCGGGCGCTGGCCTTCGCGGTGAATGCCACCGGCCCGGGCCTGCTGGGCCGCGCCGCGCGCCGCGCCGACATCCCGGTGGTGCACTACTCCACCGACTATGTCTTCGACGGCAGCAAGCCCGAGCCCTATGTCGAGACCGACGCGCCCGACCCGGTCGGCGCCTATGGCGCCAGCAAGCTGGCGGGCGAGATGCTGCTGCACGACGCCCAGCCGCGCAGCGTGACCCTGCGCACCGCCTGGGTCTGCTCCCCGCATGGCGGCAATTTCGTCAAGACCATGCTGCGCTTCGGCAAGGAAAGGCCGGAGCTGCGCGTGGTCGCCGACCAGCACGGCGCGCCGACCTTCGCCGCCGACCTCGCCGCCGCCGCGATGGCGCTGCTGCCGCGCCTGGTGGACTCCCGGGCGGGCGACGCCGTCTTCGGCATCACCCACCTGACCGGCGCGCCCTACACCACCTGGCACGGCTTCGCCGAGGCGATCTTCGCCGGGGCCGCGCGGCGCGGCCAGCCGGCGCCGAAGGTCACGGCGATCACCACCGACGAATACCCGACCAAGGCGCGCCGCCCGGCCAATTCGCGGCTCGACTGCACCCGCGCCGCCACCGTGCTCGGCATTCCGCCCGCGGACTGGCGGGCTGGCCTGGAGCGCTGCCTCGACGACCTCCTTGCACAGCAACTGCCGAATTCCGGCTCCGCGTGCCCGGCTACGCCTGGGCCCGCCGCCGGTCCGGCAGCCATGAAGGATCCCACGCGATGAAGGGCATCGTCCTCGCCGGCGGCAGCGGCACCCGGCTCTATCCGGCGACGCTCGCCGTCTCGAAGCAGCTGCTGCCGGTCTTCGACAAGCCGATGGTCTACTACCCGCTCTCGGTCCTCATGCTGGCCGGGATCCGGGAGATCATGATCATCTCCACGCCGCATGACCTGCCGCTGTTCCGGCGCCTGCTGGGCGATGGCAGCCAGTGGGGCATCCGCCTGGAATACCAGGTGCAGGAAAAGCCGAACGGCATCGCCATGGCGCTGGTGCTGGCCGAGGAATTCCTCGCCGGTGGCCCCTCCGCCCTCGTGCTCGGCGACAACATCTTCCACGGCCATGAGATGGATGCGCGGATGGCCGAGGTGATCCCGGAGACGGGGGCGGCGGTCTTCGCCTACCGCGTCTCCGACCCCGAACGCTATGGCGTGGTGGAATTCGACGCCACCGGCCGCGCCCTGTCGATCGAGGAGAAGCCGAAGCAGCCGAAGTCGGACTGGGCGGTCACCGGCCTCTATTTCTACGACGGCCGCGCGCCGCAGATCGCCCGCGGGCTCGCCCCGTCCCCGCGCGGCGAGCTGGAGATCACCGACCTGAACAAGGTCTATCTCGAGGAAGGCTCGCTGCGCGTCTGCCGCATGGGCCGCGGCTATGCCTGGCTCGACACCGGCACGCATGAAAGCATGCTGGAAGCCGGCGAATTCGTCCGCGTGATCGAGAAGCGCACCGGCCAGAAGGTCGCCTCGCCCGAGGAGATCGCCTGGCGCAAGGGCTTCATCACCGACGAGAAGCTGCTGGAGGTGGCGCGGCCGCTGCGCAACAGCGGCTATGGCCGCTACCTGGAGAACCTGATCGCCCACGCGCACGGCTAGCGCATGCCGCGTCCCGATCCGCGCGCGCGGCCTGCGCCGGCCATGGCCTGCCCGGCATCCTCCGGCGTCCAGGGGCATTCCCCTGGGCCCGGTCCGGCCTAGGGCCCGGCCGCCATGCCGGACGGCGCCCTTCCGCCCGAGTCCGGCCTGGTCCACGCGACCCGCGCCCTGCTCGGCCGCGACCCGGCCGGGGCGGCGCCGCGCGCGCGGCCGGCCGATCCCATCGCCGACCTCGCGGCGCTGCCGGAATACGGCGCGCTGCTGGCCCGGCTGGCGGCCGGGCTGCCGACCCGGCATGTCGCGCTCGACCCGGCAGCGCTCGCCACCGCCTGGGACTGGGCACGCAACCGGCGGCTGCTGAGCCGCGTCGCGGCGGCGCTGCCGGCCTCCCCCGGCGCGCTGGCCGCCGGCCTGCTGCACCTGCCGCCGGTCGCGGCGCGGATCGCCACCCTGCCACC
>NZ_SMOA01000185.1 GCF_004353985.1 Paracraurococcus ruber
CCGCCGCCGCGCTGCGCGGCCTCGGCGGCCCGCCGGCGGCGGAGGCCATGCGGCTCGGCGCGGCGCTGCAGGCGGTGGCGGCCGGCCCGCCTGCGGCGCGGGAGAGGCTGGAGGCGGCGCTGCTGCCCGGGCTCGCGGCGACGCTGGCCGATCTGCGCCTGGCCCTGGCGGCACGGCCGGTGTCCCTGGAAACCCTGCCCGCCAGCCTGCAGCGGGACTGGATCACCCCGGACGGCCAGGCGCGGATCGAGGTCCGGCCGCGCGACCTCTCCGACCATTCCGACGCCATGGGCCGCTTCGCCCGCGCCGTGCAGGCGGTGGCGCCGGCGGCGAGCGGCCCGGCCATCTCCATCCAGGCCAGTTCCCACACCATCCAGCTTGCCTTCCTGCAGGCCGGCCTCATCGCCAGCGGGCTCACCGTGCTGCTGCTGCTGGCGGCGCTGCGGTCGCTGCGCCTGGCGCTGCTGGCGCTGGCGCCGCTGACCCTGGCGGGGCTGCTGACCATGGCGACCTGCGCCGTCATCGGCCTGCCGCTGAACCTGGCCAACATCATCGCCCTGCCGCTGCTCTTCGCCCAGGGTGTCGCCTTCAAGATCTACTACGTCGTGCAGTGGCAGCACGGGGAACGCGCGCTGCTCGCCTCGCCGCTCACCCGCGCGGTGCTGTACAGCGCGCTGACCAACGGCACCGCCTTCGGCACCCTGGCGCTGTCCCACCACCCCGGCACGGCCGGCATGGGGCTGCTGCTGGTGCTGAGCCTGCTCTACGCGCTGGCCGCGGTGATGCTGATCCTGCCGGCGCTGCTGCCGCTCTTCGCCGGCGATGTCGGGCGGGCCGCATCCAGAAGGTGAGGAAGGCCCTGCCTTCCGCATGCGCCCGCCGCCGGGGCCCGACGGGGCTCCGGAAGCCTCGGGTCATGGGTTCGCGCGTTTCCGGCGCCGGGGCGCCCCGCCAGCGTCCCGGATCCGAAGTTCGCCGCCACTGGCGGCGCCCTTCGGTGCGGGCCACTCGCCCCTGTTTGCGGTGGCCTGCCGATCCGCCGCCTTCGCAGCCGGTGGCTGCGAACCTCGCGGGCAGGACAACGGAGCGGTTTCCCTTCGCCACGACTCACGGCAACCGCCCTAGTCTTTTGATTCGACGCGCATCTTCACCCGATCAGGTGATTCCACCTGGGCGGGATCTGCTCTAGGAGGCGGCGTGCTCACCTCGCTCTCCTGGCCACGGCAACTCGTCGCCGCCTTCGGCCTCGGCCTGCTCTCCGCCCTCGCCTTCCCGCCCGTCCACGCCGTGCCGGTGCTGCTGCTCAGCGTGCCCGGCCTGCTGGCCCTGGCGGGGGCGCAGGCGGGCTGGCGGCGCGCCGCCTGGATCGGCTTCGCCTGGGGCTGGGGCCAGGGCCTCGCCGGCATCTACTGGGTGACCGAGGCCATCCTGACCGACACCGCCAATTTCTGGTGGCTGGTGCCGCTGGCGGCGCCGGCGCTGGCCATCGCCTTCGGCGTCTTCGCCGTGCCGCCGGTGCTGGCGGCGCGCGCCCTGCCCGCCGGCTGGCCACGGCTGCTGGGCTTCGCCGGCGCCTGGGTGCTGGCGGAGATGCTGCGCGGCGTGGTCCTGACGGGGTTCCCCTGGAACCTCATCGGCACCGCCTGGGCCTTCGCCGCCTTACCGGTGCAGGGCGCGGCGCTGGTGGGCGTGCACGGCCTGTCGCTGCTGACCATGCTGCTGGCCGGGCTGCCGCTGCTGCCCGCCGGGCGCGACCGGATGGTCGGCGCGGCGCTCGGCGCCGCCACCCTGGCCGCCCTCGCCGGCTTCGGCGCCTGGCGCCTGGCCCAGCCCGGGCCGCCGGACCAGCCGGTGCGGCTCGTCCTCGTCCAGGGCAATGTGGCGCAGGAGGTGAAGTGGCGGCAGGACCAGCGCCTGCCGATCTTCCAGCGTTACCTGGGATTGACCGAGGAGGCCGGGCGGGCCGCCGCGGCCGCGCATCCCGGCGCGCGCGTGGCGGTCATCTGGCCGGAGACCGCCAGCCCCTTCCTGCTCACCCAGGACCCGGAGGCGCGCCGCCTCGCCGCCGCTGCGCTGCCCGCCGATGCGGTGCTGCTGGCCGGCACGGTGCGCGCCGAATGGGGGCCGGACGGACGCCCGACGCAGGTCTGGAACAGCCTGGCGGTGCTGGAGCCCGATGGCAGCCAGCCGGCGCTCTACGACAAGTCCCACCTCGTCCCCTTCGGCGAATACATGCCGCTGGGCGGCTGGCTGCCGATCCGGGTGGTGACGGGCGGGCTGGACTTCTCCGCCGGGCCGGGGCGGGTGGCGCTGGCGCCGCCGGGCCTGCCGCCCTTCGGCGCGCTGATCTGCTACGAGGTGATCTTCCCCGCCGCCGTCACGCCCAGCCCGCGGCCGGACTGGCTGGTGAACATCACCAACGATGCCTGGTTCGGCGTCTCCTCTGGCCCCTGGCAGCACCTGGCTGCGGCACGGCTGCGGGCGGTGGAGGAGGGCCTGCCGCTGGCGCGGGCGGCGCAGACCGGCATCTCCGCCCTGTTCGACGCCCATGGCCGGCGCCTGGCGCTGCTTGGCACCGGCGAGACCGGCACGCTCACCGCGCCGCTGCCGGGGCCGCTGCCGCCGACGCCCTTCGCCCGCCTCGGCCTCGCCCTGCCGGGCCTGCTGGCGCTGCTCTGCCTGCTCGGCGGCTGGCGCCTGGGTGGCCGGGCGCCGGCCCAGCGGCTGACGATCATGTGACGCAGCATGGGAAGCGGCGCAGTTTTTGAGAAATCTTAATAGTATTGACGACTTCTTAATGCTCGCGTATAGCGGGTGCAGCAGGGCCGAGAGGCGCCGTGACGTTGAGCGTCGCACTGCCAGCGAGGTGCCCCTTGAGCGGGATACAGACGACGATGCCGAGCGACGACACCGGCGAGCGCCCTGAGCGCGAGCATCGCCCCAGCCCCATCGACGTGCATGTCGGGGCCCGGGTGCGGCTGCGCCGGACGCTGCTGGGGATGAGCCAGGAGAAGCTGGGCGACGCGCTGGGTCTGACCTTCCAGCAGGTGCAGAAATACGAGCGCGGGGTGAACCGCATCGGCGCCAGCCGGCTGTTCGACCTGTCGCGCGTGCTGGACGTGCCGATCGGCTTCTTCTTCGACGACATGCCGGATGCGGTCGGCGGCGGTTCCGGCGTCGCACGTCGCAGCTATGCGCTGGCCGACCAGCAGGACGGCTTCGACGACGAGACGCTGCACCGGCGGGAGACGCTGGAACTTGTCCGCGCCTATTACCGGATCAACGATCCCTCCGTGCGCAAGCGGGTCTTCGAACTCATCAAGAGCCTGACCCCGCCCGACTGAGTCGACGGATCGCCGCGCGGCCGATGACCTGGGTCGCGGGCCGACCGGACGCGCATGGCCGGCCGACGCGTGCCGCAGGGCGGCGTGCATGGCGACGCGACGGGCGTCCCGGCGGCGCGCCGACGCCCTCTCCGTGCCGGCCGCCACAGGACGGCGTCCCTGCGGCGGCCGATGCCTTGGCGGGCGGTGCGCCAAGCCAGCGGTCATGGACGCGATCCCGCCGCGGGGCGGACTCGCGGCTTCACGCGTCGCTCGCGCCGACCGCATCCGGCCGCCGCGCGACCTGCGGGGGCGGCGGTCATCGCCGCGGCCGCCGGCGAGCAGCCGGCCCAGGATGAATCCGCCGCGTCAGCGCAACTGTGGGTTGTCGAAGGCCGGCTCGCGGTAGCGGCGCAGCGCCGCCTGCAACGCCCCCGCCAGGTCGCGCTTCTGCTCCTCCCCCAGCAGCCGGCCGACCTCCACCTCCCGCTGCCGCTGCTGCAGCACCAGCCGGCTGACCCGACCCGGCCGCTCCTCCAGCCGCAGCCGGGCCCAGTAGGGATCCAGCGCCACCTCCTCCTGCCGGCCCTTCGCATCGGTGCGGCGGATCAGCAGCCGCCCCTCGGTCAGCAGCAGCGCCTCCGCCGACCGCGCCGACCAGCGCCGGTGCAGCGCCATCAGCCCCAGCACCAGCGCCGCCTCCAGCCCGGTGAAGCCCAGCACCGGCCAGGCGCCGAACAGCGCGAACACCGTCCCGATGAGCAGCGAGGCGGCGAGCACCGCGCCGGCCACCAGCCACATGCCGCGGCGGCCCAGGCTGCGCGCCGGGGTGCAGATGGCTTCGAACAGGATGGGATCGGTCTGGGCTGACATGCTCGCCGTGACATGGGATGGGACGCGAAGACCGCCACCGTCGGAGCAGTGCCCATGCCGCGTCAACCCGCCCGCGAGGCCACGCCCCTGCACGGGACGGCGCGCGCCCCGCGCCGGGCCCGCCTGATGTCCCGCGACCAGGCCGCCGCCTTCGTCCGCGCGCTGGCCGGCGCCAACCCGGCGCCGGAGACGGAGCTGCTCTACGCCGATCCCTTCACCCTGCTGGTCGCGGTCGTGCTGTCTGCCCAGACCACCGATGCGGCGGTGAACAAATGCACCCCGGCGCTGTTCGCCGCGGCGCCGACCCCGGCGGCGATGGCGGCGCTGGGCGCGGAGGGCATCGCCCCCTTCATCCGCCGCATCGGCCTGTGGCAGGCCAAGGCGCGCAACGTCGCGGCACTGGCGCAGAGGCTGGTCGAGGCGCATGGCGGCGCGGTGCCGCGCGACCGCGCGGCGCTGGAGGACCTGCCCGGCGTCGGCCGCAAGACCGCCAATGTCGTGCTCAACGTCGCCTTCGGCGAGAGCACCATGGCGGTGGACACCCACATCTTCCGCCTGGGCAACCGCACCGGCCTGGCGCCCGGCAAAACCCCGCGGGAGGTGGAGGACGGCCTGGTGAGGCGCTGCCCGCCCGAGCTGCTGCGGGACGCGCATCACTGGCTGATCCTGCACGGCCGCTATGTCTGCAAGGCGCGCGCGCCGGAATGCTGGCGCTGCGTCGCCGCGCCGCATTGCAACTACCGCGACAAGGTGCCGGCCCCCGCCGGCTGACCCGCCGCCAGGCCTGATCGAGCCGGGATGCCGGGGCCATGCCGCAGCGCAGGAGGCGGGCCCGCGCATCGCCGGCCCGAGCGGGATGCCGAGCCCGTCCGCGGCGCGGCACCGTTTGGTGCGGATGCCGGGGCCGCCGCGCCGCACGACCGTGGCCCGGCGGCCCTAGCCCGGTCGGGATGGCCGGGGCTCCGTCGTCCGTCGCTGCGGCGCCGCGCTGGCCGCTTTCGGCATGGCCCGTGTTGCGCTGGCGGCGGTGACGCGGGCGCCGGCCCCGTGACCACGCTGCCCGCGCCGAGCGCCGCAGCGTCCGGGAAGCCCGCCGACGGCGCCGCCGCCGGCGCATGGCCGCGGGGGCGGAGGATCCCATCCGGGGATGATCGGCGCAGGGCACGGTCCGCGGCGCGATCCGCCGCGGTCAGGGCGGCGTGCCGCCGTCCCATTCCGGAAGCTGCGTGTCCTGGCGCAGGCGCAGGCGACGGAAATCGAGGGCGTCGAAGACCTCCTCCGCCGACAGGGCGCCGTCCCAGGGCAGCGGCAGCGCGGCGCGGGCTTCCTCGGCGAAGCGGGCGCGCAGCGACGGGGCCGCATAGGCCATGTCCCACCAGGCCAGGATCCGCGGCCGCGCCGCCGCCAGCGCGCCGGCCGAGACGATGCGGCCGCGCTTGCCGGCGCGGTTCACCGCCGGCGCCGCCGGCAGCAGGTTCCACAGGTCGCCGCAGGGCCAGGCCGCCCAGGGCAGGCAATGGTCGATGTCGAGCCCGCGCGGGCCGAGCGGCGCGCCGGTCCAGACGCAGGGCACCGCATCCCCCGCGCGCAGGCGGGCCGCGGCCAGGCTGCGCACCAGCGCCGCATCCCGCCCCGGTTCCTGCCAGTGCAGCGCGGCCTGCACCGCTTCGGCCGTCACCGGCCTGCCGGCACGCGCGGCGTAGCCCTGCGTCAGCCGCACCCATTCGGCGACCAGCATCGGCTCCACCCAGGCCGCCATGCGCCGCAGCGCCTGCCAGAGCGGCAGGGGCACATGCAGCGTGCCGAAGCCCCGCAGCGTCGTCCGGTCCAGCCGCAGCAGGGCGCCCGGGCGCGGCGGGCGTCGGCAATCCGCGCCGAACAGCGGCCGGTCGGCGGCATCGGTCAGGTGGCGGGCCGGCATCGCCTCGATCAGCCGCGCCGCATCGGCGATGGCGCGGTGCAGCGCCAGCGCGACGTCGCCGGTGAATTCCGCGCCCGGCCGCAGCGACGGCGCCGGGACGGGGGCGAGCGCAGCGAAGGCGTCGCCAACGAAGCCCATGCCCTCCCCCGGCCGCTGCGGCAGTCGCGCTGCCAGCAGCGGCTTGAACAGCCGCAGCCAGGTCAGCGCGACGAGGCCGAGCGGCAGCAGCACGCCATCCGCCGTCTCCTCCGCCAGGTTGGGCGCGCCATCGGCGATCCGCAGCACGCAACGCAGCAGGGCGAGCTTGTAGGTGGCCGATTTCTCCTGCCGCAGGATCACGCCGCGCAGCAGCGGCAGCGCGGCGCCGCCATCATCCGGCAATTCCAGCAGCGCCGTCTGCCAGGTGACGCCGGCAGCGCCCAGCGCGCTCGGCCGCGGCGGCGTGACGGCCCGCAGCGCCAGGCCATGGTCCAGCGCCAGCCGCGCGAGGCCCGCGGCATCCACCGGCCACATCGGCCGGTCCGCGGGCGCCGGGCCATGCCGCAGCGTGATCACCGCCCGCCCGCCGGGGCGCAGCAGCAGCGCCAGGCCGCGCAGCGCGGCGGGCCGCGCCTCGGGCGGCAGGTGCTGCCAGATCGCGCTCAACCAGAGCAGGTCGAAGGCGAGGCCGAGCCGCCGCACCCGCGCCAGCCCCGGCAGCCGGTCGTCCAGCCAGCGGATGCGCGGCGAGGGATGCCGCCGCTGCGCGTCCGCCCGCAGCGCCGCGGCGGGTTCCGCCGCCACCACCTCCCAGCCGCCGGCGGCGAACCAGGCGGCGTCGCGGCCGCTCCCGGCACCGATATCGAGGACGAGGCCGGGGCGCGCCGGCAGCCAGGCCAGCGCATCGGCATGCACCGCCTCGAAGCCCACCGACTCGTAGCGATCGGCCAGGGCCGGCGCGGCATGGTCGTAGGCGGCGGCGCTGTCCGGCTGCATCCCTGCCCCGTGGCTTGCCCGTGCCCGGCACGCGGCGCGCATCATCATCCCGGCCCGCGCCGCGCTGTCCAGCCCGCGCCGCCGCTTGCACCCCGGCGCCCGCGGTGCCCTGATACCTCTAACCAATGCCGTGGGAGGGGGATGCGCCATGCGGATCGGCTATGTCGGCCTGGGCAATATGGGCGGCCCGATGTGCCGCAACCTGGTCAAGGGCGTGAACCACGAGGTGGTGGTGCACGACCTCGATCCCGCCGCCATCGCGGCCTGCACCGCCGTCGGCGCCCGCCCCGCCGGCGGCCTGGCGGCCCTGGCCGAGAGCAGCGACGTCATCTTCACCTCCCTGCCGACGCCCAAGCATGTCGAGGCGGTGGTGGAGGAGATCGCCGCGCATGCGAAACCCGGCACGGTGGTCTTCGACCTCAGCACCAATGCGCCGGCCGTGATCAGGCGCCTGCATGCGGCGCTGGCGGCGAAGGGCATCGCGCTGCTGGACGCGCCGGTCACCGGCGGCGTCGCGCGCGCGGTGGAGGCGAGCATCGTCGTCATGGTCGGCGGCGACGAGGCCCTGTTCGACCAGCACCGCGCCATGCTGGCCGCCTTCAGCGGCACGCAGGTGCATGTGGGGCCGGTCGGCAGCGCCTCCGTCGCCAAGCTGATCAACAACATGCTGGTGCTGTGCAACATGGCGGTGGCGGCGGAGGGGATGACCATCGGCCGCCTCGCCGGCATCGACATGGGCAAGCTGGTGCAGATCGTGCAGAACGGCTCGGGCGACAGCTTCGGCTTCCGCGGCCTGACGGCGCGGGCGATGAAGGGCGATGTCGCGCCGAGCTTCGCGCTCGACCTCGCCTACAAGGATCTGGGCCTGGCGGTGGACCTGGCGACGGAGCATGGCGTGCCCGGCCTGATGGGGCCGCAGGCGCTGGCCCTGCTGCGCATGGCGCGCGGCCTCGGCTTCGGCGGGCTCGACACCAGCGCCATGCTGAAGGTGTACGAGACGCTGCTGAACACCGAGGTGCGGGCCTGAACCTCCGGCCGCGGGCCGCCCCCAGGCGCCCGGCAGCCTCCCCGCCCGCGAGGGTTCCGGGCCTGCCGGTGGCGACGGGCCTGGACCGGCCGGCCAGCGACGAGCGGGGCCGGCATCCGGAGGCAGGGGGCGCTGCCGGCAGCCGCGGATGGCGGGTTCGGGACAGCGGCGCGCGCGACGCGGCGCGGTCAGCCTGCCATGGCCAGCGCCGGGTCGCGGCGGATCTCGTGCAGCAGGAAGCCGTCCAGCGGGTCGGCCTGCTGCTCCCAGGGCCGGCGTTCCAGGGCGCGACGGGTATCCTCCAGCCCGGCCGCCCAGCGGGCCTGGATGCCGGCCCGGCTGAAGTCGATGTCCTTGGTGTGGTCCTCGTTGTCGAGGCCGGGGGCCAGCAGCCGCACCACGTCCATGCGCGTCAGGCAGCCATGGGCCGCCATCGCCTGCACCTCGGGCGACAGGCGCTGCTCGGCCGGCAGGCGCAGCGCCAGGTCCGCGATGATGTGCCGCAGCCGGTGGATCTGCTGCTGCCGCAGGATGTGGCTGGCGGCGCGGCTGGCATAGCGCAGGTCCTTCTCCCGGTGCAGGACCTGGTTGATCGTCTCCGGCTCCGGCCCGCGCGGGTTCCAGATATGCACGGCGAAGACCAGGCTGTTGCGCCGCGGGTTGTCGTCGAACACCACCTCCACCGGCGTGTTCGACAGCACGCCGCCATCCCAGTACAGCTCGCCGTCGATGCGGATGGCGGGGAAGGCCGGCGGAAGCGCGCCGGACGCCATGATGTGCCGGATGGTCAGCGTCATGTCGCGGCTGTCGAAGTAGCGCATCTGCGCCGTCCGCACCGCCGCCGCGCCCACCGTCAGCCGCGGCGCGCAGCCGTTCATCGCCTTCAGGTCGATCACCTCGGCCAGCGTCTTCTCGAGCGGGGCGCAGGAATAGAAGCCGGCGCGCTCCGGCGTCATCGGCACATCCGCGCCGAACCAAGCCTGCGGGTTGGGGCGGAAGAAGCCGGCGACGCCGCCCGCCATGGTCGCCCAGTTCGGGAAGAGGTTGCCCGGGAAGGGCAGGCGCGACCAGGCCTCCACCGCCGGGTCATGGCCGACGCGGCGCCAGAATTCCCGCAGCGCCGCCAGGCGGTGGGCCCTGATGTTGCCGGCGATGATGCCGGCATTGATGGCGCCGATGGAGGTGCCGATGACCCAGTCCGGCTCCATGCCGGCCTCGTGCAGCGCCTCGTAGACGCCGGCCTGGTAGGCGCCCAGCGCGCCGCCGCCCTGCAGCACCAGCACGCGTTGCGGCGCTTCCGGCCGCAGGCAATCCGGAATGGCGTTCATGGCTGTCCTCCCCAGGCGTGGCGGGTCAGTGCGCCGTCCAGCCGCCATCCACCGGCAGCGCCACCCCGGTGATGGAGGCGGCGCCGGCGGAGCAGAGGAAGGCGGTGGTGGCGGCGATTTCCTCGATGGTGGCGAAGCGCCGGGTCGGCCGCTCCGCCAGGAAGACCTGGCGGATGACCTCGTCCTCCGGCAGGCCGCGCGCCGCCGCCTGCTGCGCGATCTGGCCCGCCACCAGCGGCGTCCAGACATAGCCGGGGCAGACCGCGTTGCAGGTGATGCCGTGCGCCGCCGCCTCCAGCGCCACGGTCCTGGTCAGCCCGACGATGCCGTGCTTGGCCGCGACATAGGCAGACTTGAAGGGCGAGGCGATCAGGCCATGCGCCGAGGCGATGTTGACGATGCGGCCCCAGCCCCGTTCCTTCATCCCCGGCAGCGCCGCGCGGATGGCGTGGAAGGCGGCCGAGAGGTTGATGGCGAGGATCGCGTCCCACTTCTCCGGCGGGAATTCCTCGATCGGCGCGACATGCTGGATGCCGGCATTGTTCACCAGGATGTCGGCCGGGCCGACGCCGCGGCGGGTGCGCTCGACCAGCGCCGCCACCGCGGCGGCATCAGCCATGTCGGCGCCGTCGTAGCGGACGGGCACGTCATGCGCCGCGCTCAGGCCGCGGCAGGTCGCCTCGATCGCCGCCGGGTCGCCGAAGCCGTTCAGCACCACCGCCGCGCCCTGCCCGGCCAGCGCCTCGGCGATGCCGAGCCCGATGCCGCTGGTCGAGCCGGTGACGATGGCGACGCGGCCTTGCAGCGGGCGGGCCGCCGTCATGCCGCCGCCCAGGCCGGCCGCGCTGAGGATGGTCTGCATGCGGGCCCCTCCTGCCTCCAGGCCAGGAAGCATCCCGCCGCCGCCCCCCGCCCGGCCAATGCCGACCGGGCAGGGAAACCATTCGCCTGGCTCATGCGAAGGCGGGCGCAGGGCCGCGATCCATCTGCGCCAGGCGCGGCCCCGCGGAGCAGGAGGCATCCGCCGGCCTGGCGCGGAGGCATGCATGGAATTCCATGAGATCCGCTACTTCCTGGCGGTGTGCCAGACCCTGAACTTCACCAGGGCGGCGGAGCAGTGCAACGTCACCCAGCCCGCGCTGACGCGGGCGATCCAGAAGATCGAGGGCGAGCTGGGCGGACTGCTCTTCTCGCGCGAGAGGGGCAACACGCATCTGACCGAGCTGGGCCGGCTGATGCAGCCGCATCTCGAGGAGATCATGGCCCGCACCCGGGCGGCGAAGGAGCAGGCGGCGCGCTTCCTGAGCCTGGAGAGCGCGCATCTCCGCCTCGGCGTCATGTGCACCATCGGGCCGCTGCGCTTCGTCGGCTTCCTCAACCGCTTCCGCGCCGACCACCCCGGCGTCGAGCTGACCCTGACCGAGAGCGTGCCCGACCGGCTGTCCGAGGCGCTGCTGCAGGGGGAGCTGGACGTGGCGGTGATGGCCCGGCCGGACGGGTTCGACGAAAGGCTGCGGGCGGAGCCGCTCTATGCCGAGCGCTTCGCCGTCGCCTGCGCGGTGGGCCATCCCTTCGCCCGGCGCAATGCCGTGACGATGACGGACATGGACGGCCAGACCTACCTGCAGCGGATCAACTGCGAATACCGCGACCTGCTGCGCGAGCAGTGCGAGGCCCGTGGCGCCCGCATCCTGCGGTCCTACCGGTCGGAGCGGGAGGACTGGATCCAGACCATGGTCGCCGCCGGCATGGGCGTGTGCTTCCTGCCGGAATTCTCGGCGACGCATCCCGGCGTGGTGACGCGGCTGGTGCAGGACCCTGAGGTGATGCGCACCGTGTCCCTGGTGACCGTCGCCGGCCGCCGCTGGTCGCCGCCGCTGGCAAGCTTCATCCGCGCCATCCACGCCTATCGCTGGCCCGCCCCCGCGGAACACCAGGCCGCCGGCCTGCTGCTGCCGGAGGACGCCGCGACCGCCGGCGGATGAGCGCGCGTCATCGGGTGGATGCGTCCTCGGCATTTCCGGTGCCGCCGGGCGGCGCCGATGCTGCCGCCGCGCGGGCGACGGGCCGCCCCGCCGGAGACCATGCCATGCCGCACCGCCCCCTTGCGCGCCGGCCGGGCGCGGCGCCCGCGCCATGGCGA
>NZ_SMOA01000186.1 GCF_004353985.1 Paracraurococcus ruber
GGGGCGCGTGGCGGCGCGGCGCCACGCCGCCCCGCGGCCAGGGGGCATGATCGGATCGCGGCGCGGCGGGACCGACGCGCCGCGCGCATCCGCCCCGGGAGGCCGCCGCTTGCGCGCCCGCATAAGTGCACGCGCCGCACCGGCGGCGTTGCAGCCATTCCGCCGCCCGGCCGTTCAGGCGCGGCGGCAGCAGGAACGGCAGCATGGCGCAGGGTGGATCGCGGCGGGTCATCCTGGCTGCGCTGGCAGGCAACCTGGCGATCGCGGCGACGAAATTCGCCGCCGCCCTCTACACCGGCTCCTCGGCCATGCTGAGCGAGGCGATCCATTCCACGGTGGATACCGGCAACCAGGGCCTGCTGCTGCTCGGCCTGCGGCGGGCGGCGCGGCCGCCCGGGCCGCAGCACCCCTTCGGCCATGGCATGGAGCTGTATTTCTGGGCCTTCGTCGTGGCGCTGCTGATCTTCGCCCTCGGCGGCGCCGTCTCCATCCTCGAGGGCTGGCGCAAGGTGGTGGCGCCGCATCCGGTCGAGAGCGCCTGGATCAATTTCGCCGTGCTCGGCGCCGCGGTACTGTTCGAAGGCCTGTCCTTCCGCGTCGCGCTGCGCGAATTCCGCCGGGTGCATCCGGACGAGCCCTTCTGGTCGGCGATCCGCGGCAGCAAGGATCCCGGCGTCTTCGCCGTGCTGCTCGAGGATGCGGCGGCGCTGGCCGGGCTGCTGCTGGCGCTGGCCGGGCTCGGCCTGGCGGAATGGCTGGACCTGCCGATGCTGGACGGCGTCGCCTCCATCGCCATCGGGCTGCTGCTGGTGCTGACCGCCGGCTTCCTGGCGAACGAGACGCGCAGCCTGCTGACCGGGGAGGCGGCGTCGCCGCGGCTGCTGGCGGCGGTGCGGGCGGCGCTGCTGGCCGACCCGCGCGTCGCCACGGTGGAGGAGGTGCTGAGCATGCATCTCGGCCCGCGCGAGGTACTGCTGGCGGTGACGATCGATTTCCGCGACGACCTGCCGGGCGGCGGGGTGGAGCGGGCGGCGGCCGAGCTGACACGGCAGGTCGAGCAGGCGCATCCCGAGGTGACGCGGCTGTTCCTGCGGCCGCGGCGCCCGCCGGCCTTGGACGCTGCGCGCGAATAGATCGCCTTCGAAGCCGCGCGCGGCGGGCCGCGGCAGCACCGGCACCGCGCCGGCGCGGTCCTCGGTGGTGGCCGGTTCCGCCTCGCGATCGGGCAGCGATCCCTGCCCGGCGCCGAGGGCGAAGGGCTGCACGGCCTCGACCGGCCTGCCGGCACCGATGCCGCGCACCCAGGCGGTCGGGGCTGACCGCGGGGAGCGGCTGCCGGCCACCACCGCCGCGGGCAGTCCCGCCTCGCCATGGGCGAGCCGCCGATCGAGCGCGAGGCGCTGGCCCAGCCGGCGCCGCAGCCCCTGGCGGGTCCGGCGCGCGAAGCGGCCGTGCAGGATGGTGAAGGGCAGGCCCGGGAGCCAGCCGGCGACGCGCCACCGCAGGCCGCCGAAGGTCAGCGTCCGGATCGGCGTGATCAGGCGTTGCCGCAGGGTCGGGTCCGGCTTGCGGCCATGGCGATGCACGCCGATCCGCTCGCCGTCCATGGCCTCCGGTTCCGCCGCGACAGCGAAGCCGGACACCGCGGTGTCGGCCGGGGCGTTCCGGCCGTCGCCGCGGCTGGGATTGGGAACACGGCGAGCCGCAGGCGACGACAGGCCGACGCTGCCGCGCAGGCGGGTGCGAGACAGCGGCCCGACAGGGTGAGGCTCGGCCGGCGCACCGCCCTGCCGGGCGAAGCCGACCCGGAAGACCCGGCTCTTCCCGCCCTCTGCGGCTCCGGCCGGCCTCGAAGCGCTCAGACGCGCACCGCGTTCAAGGGCAGGAGGATCTGGCACTGAAAACCGGCGCGTTCGAACGCCAGCCGCGTCTCGGCCCGCAATTCATGGGCCAGTCCATGCTCGACGAAGCGGAAGCCGAAGCCGCGGCGCCTAGGCATCTCCGGCACCGGCGGCCCATCCCTCTCGGTCCAACGCAGGCAGAGGCGGTCGAGCGGCGCACCGGGCTCGACATGCCATTGCAGCCGGACATGGCCACTGGCAACCGACAGCGCGCCGTGCTTCGCGGCGTTCGCGGCCAGTTCGGCCAGCGCCATGCCGAGCGCGACCGCCGCACCGGGGCGGAGCGAGACCTCCGGTCCGGTTACCAGGAGCCGCGACCCGTCGCCACCGGCATGCGGCGCGACCTGAGTGGCCGCCAGTTCGGCCAGGGAGGCTCCGGCCCAATGATGCCGCGCCAGCAGCCGGTGCACCCGGGCAAGGGCGCGGAGGCGCTCCTGGAACGCCGCCTTGAACTCAACGGCCGTCTCCGCCCTGCGCGCGGTTTGCGCCGCGACGGACTGGACCGCGGCGAGCGTGTTGTTCACCCGGTGGTTCACCTCCGCCGCCAGCCGCAGCCTTTGCCGCTCCGTGCGTCGCGTCTCCGTGACGTCGCGCTGCGCCGCGATCCAGCGGCTGATCCCGGCACCCGTCAGCACCGGGGTCATGAGCCACTCCACCAGGTACTCCGTCCCGTCCTTGCGGTAGTTGAGGGTTTCTCCCCGGAAGGGCCGGCCCGCCATGAGCGCCGCCCGGATCTCGTCGAGCACCGCACGGTCGGTGCCCGGCCCTGCAGCATGCGCGGCGTCCGGCCGATGACTTCCGCCGCAGCATACCCCGTCATCCGCGTGAAGGCGGGGTTGACGTATTCGATGCGCGGACCGGGAGGATCATGCCCAGCATCGGTGACGATGATGGTCTCGCCGATGGCCTCGAGCACCGTCCGCAGGAGAGCAAGCTCGGCTGTCGGGTCGTCAGGCGGCGCGGGATGCGCATCGGTGCCGCCATCTCCTCCTGCTGGGTGGGTCATTCGGGTCCGGTTGGGTTGCCGCCATGGCCAAGCCTGGGTGGCACTGACGCAGACCCAACCCCGAAGGACCGCAATAGTTTAGGGCCGGATTGCAAGTTTGCCTTTTGGTTTCAATAATCGATGGTTGAGCCGACCGGATGTCGCGCCGCGCCAAGCCAAACCGGCAGGCCAGCCGGTGCGACCTCTGTCATCGGAAGCGCATCGCTCTTATTCTTCGGTGGATGGAACAACGGCCTCAGGCATGACCAGGGACTTCAGCCAGGACGTCGCTGCGGTAGGGGACATCAAGGCCGTCCCGACGATGCTCGACATCGTATGCCGCGCCACTGGCATGCGCTTCGCCGCCGTCGCGCGGGTCACGGAGGACCGCTGGATTGCCTGCAGCGTCCGCGATGACATTGCCTTCGGCCTCACGCCGGGCGGGGAGCTTCAGGTCGAGACCACGTTCTGCCACAAGATACGGCAGAGCGGGCAGGCCATCGTCATCGACAACGTCGCCCAGGATGCGACTTACTGCCGCCACCACACGCCATCGATCTATGGCCTGCAAAGCTACATCTCGGTGCCCATCCGCCGCGCTGACGGGTCGTTCTTCGGCACGCTCTGTGCCATCGACCCCGAGCCGCACCGGCTGAACACGCCCGAGACCATCCGCATGTTCGAGTTGTTCGCGGATATCATCGGCTATCACCTTACGGCCATCGATCGCCTGAGCGCGTCGGAGGAGACCCTGCTGGACGAGCGAAAGGTGGCTGCCCTGCGCGAGCAGTTCATCGCCGTGCTCGGCCATGACCTGCGCAACCCGCTGGCGGCGATCGACAGCGGCACCCGGCTTCTTCTCAAGACGCCGCTGAATGACAAGGCTACCTCCCTCGTCGGCATGATCCGCAGCAGCGTGGGCCGCATGGCCGGCCTCATCGACGACGTGATGGATTTTGCCCGCGGCCGGCTGGGCGGCGGCCTGTCATTGAACCGAAAGCATGACGAGCCGCTGGAGACGATACTCCGGCAGGTGGTTGCGGAGTTGCAGGTCAGCGCGCCGAACCGGACCATCGAGACCGAGTTCGACCTGCCGGCATCCGTCCACTGCGACGGACGTCGGATTGCGCAATTGGTCTCCAACCTCCTCGGCAACGCCCTGACGCACGGAGCGGCCGACCGGCCCGTGCGGGTCCGTGCCGTCGTGGCGGGCGCCGAACTCGAGCTTTCCGTCGCCAATGCTGGCGACCCCATCCCCCCGGCCGTGCTGGAGGGCATATTCCAGCCCTTCGCCCGCGGCACGCATCGTCCCGATCTGGGCGGCCTCGGGCTCGGTCTCTACATCGCCCATCAGATCGCCCAGGCCCATGGCGGCCGGATCGATGTCACGTCCACCGCGGCGGAAACGCGCTTCACCTTCCGCATGCCGCTGAGTACCTGACGTCAACCGCCTGGGGCGAGGCTCGGTCGGCACTCCCGGCGTATCGCGGCCAGCCCGAAGGCGCCGGCCTATCCGGCATGCAGGCCCCTTTAACCCCGCCTTCACATCTTGCCGGTATGTGAAGGCCCGCCGACCGCGCCGCAGCGCCGGTGCGGCCTGCGGAAAGACTGCGCATCCCGGCCCCGCGTCACAGCCCGATGAGCGCAGCATGAGCATTTCCGCCCTGTCCGGTTCCGCCGCCCCCGCGCCCTACCAGCCGCCTGCCGCGGCCGCCCAGGCGGCGGCCGCCAACAACGGCATCCGGCAGGACGACCCTGCCGAGGAGGCGCGGGAGAAGCAGGCCCCGCCGCCGAAGCCCACCACCGGCAAGGGAAGGCTGGTCGACATCTCCGCCTGACGGCGTCGCGCCGATCAGGCGCGCGGGAGAACCGCGCCGATCAGGCGCGCGGGAGAACCGCGCCGATCAGGCGCGCGGGAGAACCGTGCCGATCAGGTGCGCGGGAGAACCACGCCGATCAGGCGCGCGCGGGAGCCGCGCGGGAAACGCGCGCCGTGCCCGCGCGCGCGAGAAGCGCGACGGACCGGCGCGCGGGGTCAGCGCGCGGCGCCTACAGCGCGAAGCGCGTGCCGACCAGCACGCTGCGGCCCGGCGTGACGAAGCCGTTCACCGGCTCCCACCGGCTGTTGCCGAGGTTGCGCGCCTCGAGGAACAGCGCCGCCTGCTCCAGCGCCTGCCAGCTGGCCGTCAGGTTCACCACCGTCCCCGCCGGCGTGTTGCGCGGCGCGGCATTGGCGGTGCCGTCATTGGCATAGCTGGCGAAGGCGCCTTCCGGGCTGCGGCCGGTGAACAGCACCGTCGGCGCCACCACCACCTTCGGCAGCGGCTGCAGCCGGGCGGTGATGGTGACGACGTGTTCCGGCCGCCGCGGCAGGCGACGGTCGGTCTGGTCGTCGAAGGCCTCGGTGATGGTCCAGGCCGCCGTCGTCTCCAGCCAGGTCGCCGGCCGCAGCGTCAGGCCCAGCTCGGCGCCATGGATCCGGGCGCGGGCGATGTTGTCGTAGGTGAAGGTGCCGTCGGCGCGGGCGACATTGATGATCTGGTCGCGCACCCGGCTCTGGAAGAAGGTCCAGCTCGCGGTCAGCAGCCGCGGCCGGCCGAGCAGGGCGATGTCGGTGTCGCTGCCGATCTCCCAGCCGAAGCTGCGTTCCGGCTTCAGGTCCGGGTTGCCGGTGGAGGTGACGAAGCCGTCGAAGGCGCCGATCCCGAAGCGCTCGAACAGCGAGGGCGCGCGGAAGGCGGTGCCGAGCGCGACCCGCAGCCGCGAGTTGACCTCCGGCAGCGCCAGCGCGGCGCCGAGCTTCCAGGTGGTCGCGCCCTCCACCCCTGTCACTGAATCGTGGCGCAGCCCGGCCGAGAGGTCGAGCCGGTCCAGCAGCCGGTATTGCAGGCTGCCCCAGCCGGCGGTGGTGTGCTGGCTGGCGCGCAGGGTGCTGGCGAAGTCGCCGAAGTCGGAGGGGAAGACCTGCGTCGAGCGCGCCTCCTCCACCGCATGGGTGACGCCGAAGCCGAGCGCGCCGTCGGTGAGCGCGCCGAGCGAGGGCAGGCGCAGCGTGTTGCCCCAGTCGAGCCCGGTGCGGGTGCCGCGGAAGCGGCTGTCCTCCCGCGTGCCGAAGGGGTCGAACTGGTCGGGGAAATTGGTGTAGCGCCGCCGCTGCTCGGTGCTGAAGACGCGCAGGCCGGTGGTCAGCGCGCCGTCCAGCAGCCGCGTCTCGCCGCGGATCTGCCCGGCCCAGCGGCGGTCCTGGCCGCTGTAGTTCGGGTCGTCCTGCGGGACGTTGTCGAGGCCGAAGCGGTTCTCCCGCCAGCGCAGCGTGCCCTCGACCCGGGTGCCCGGCAGCGGGTTCCAGCCCAGCCGGGCGGTGCTGGTGGCGGTGCGGAAGCCGTCGCGCTCGGGGATGTTCGCCTGGAAGCGCGGCGCGAGCGCGTTGAAGCCTCGCGTCGATTGCGAGAAGCCGGAGACCAGGTAGTCGAAGGCGCCGACCGTGCCGGTCGCGCCCAGGCCGCCGCGCAGCGTGTCCTGCGTGCCGCCGGCGATCTCGCCATAGGGTGCCACGGCGCGGTTCGGGTCGGCCCGGCGGGTGATGAGGTTCACCACGCCGCCGATCGCCGAGGAGCCGTAGAGCGAGGAGAGCGGGCCGCGCACCACCTCGATCCGCTCCACGTCGAACAGGATGTCCTGGCCGAAGTCGAAGCCGCCGGTCGGCGCCGCGACGTCGTTGGCCGGCACGCCGTCGATCAGCACCAGGACGTTGGCGCTGCCGGTGCCGCGCAGGAAGGCGCTGGTGATCTGGCCCGGGCCGCCCTGCGGCGCGATCCGCAGGCCGGGCACGGCGGTCAGCGCCTCCGCCAGGGTCTGGTAGCCGCGTTCCTCGATGTCGCGGCGGGTGATGATGGTGGCGGCGGCCGGCACGCGTTCCTGCGGCGTCGCGATGCGCGTCGCGGTCACGATGGTGTCGGGCAGCGCGGATTGGGCTGGCGACGCCTGGGACGGCGTGGCCGGGGCGGCTGGCGCCTGGGCGGCGATGGGCTGGGCAAGCGCGGGCATGGACAGGGCGGCAAGGCCGCCTGCCAGGGCCAGGGTGGTGCGTCGCATGGTCTTTCCCCTGCGGCGTTGACGGACCAGCCCCGGCCGGCGCCCTGAAAGGACCCCGGCCGGGACGACTTGCGTCGTTCCCGCAGACGGAAGGGACCCGCGACGGCGCGTCCCCATGCGTTCCGGTGCGCCGGTGCACCCCGCCCGGCACGCGCGAGACAACTTGCCCCGGCCGGTCTCCTGGCTCGCGGTGGGGAGGTCCCGGACGGGAACCCCCAGGGCCCTGCCGCCTTCTCGCACCTGGCGGTGCAATGGCGTCTGGCAGGGCCTCACCGCCTACAGTTGCGGGGGCAGCCGCGGCCTGGCCGGGGTGGTCCGGGCCCGCGATCCGCCGGGGCCTGGGCCCCGGGATCGCGGGCCTGGCCCGGCCTCGCGCGTTCCCGTTTCAGCCCTTGCGGGCCACCGGTGCATGGCGGCGTGTCTAGCAGGCTTGCCGCGCCGCGGGCAGGGGGGGCAGCGGTGCTGCGCCTGATCCGCCAGGGTCTGGTGCTGCGAATTCCGGCGTGCCACCCGCGGTCGCGCGGCACGCGCCGGACAACCGCTCTGGCGTGCATCGCGCTCGCAGGACATCGACAGGCGGCCGGGCCAGGGCCGCGGCCGGACGGGCCCGTGGGCCCTACGGCGCCGCCGGCAGGGGGTTGTCAGGCTGGCGGTCGGTCATGCATGCGGCGCCGCGCCGGCGGCCGGCCGCCGCGCCCGGCCTCAGAAGACGTAGCCGAGCGCCTTGATGCCGAGCCAGCAGACGATCAGCAGCACCACGGTGGCGAAGGCGCAGCCGGCGACGGTCAGGCCGACGCCCCAGGCGGTGACCCGGTTGTCGTGCTCCACCAGGCCCAGCGCCATGATGATGTTGCCGAAGGCCGGCGGCCCGTTGGTGCCCGGCCCCGGCAGGATCAGCATGATCGCCACATAGGCGGTCAGCCAGCCGAACAGCTTGTCCCCGGCCGGGGAGGTGAAGAAGCCCGGCCGCGGCTTCACGTAGCGCTCCACCTTGCGCAGCCAGGTGGAGGAGGCGCCGGCGAGGCGCAGCAGGTCGTCCCGCTTGATGCTCTGCCGGGCGATGAAGCCCGGCAGCTTCGGCACCCGCCGGCCGAGGCCCATCTGGATGCCGAGGATGAGCACCGGCAGGCCGAAGACCGAGGCCATGCCGGGCAGCAGCGAGGGCAGCAGCAGCAGCAGGATCAGCAGGCCGAAGGCACGGTCGCCGAAGGCTTCCGCCATGTCGCCGAGCGAGATGCGTTCCCCCGGGAAGCGGGCCGCCACCTCGGCGACGATGCGCGAGATGGGCGCCCCCGCCGAATGATCCGCAGAAGCGGGATCGGCGGGCGTCATCGCCGCCTCGATATTGCCGTCCATTCCCGCCGCCGAACCCTTCGTCCCTGTACCGTTGTCGAAACTATCTGTGCCGAAGCCCGTCCCCTGCCGATCCGCCCTTCTTTACGGGGGCGTCACGGCGGCGCGCATCCTAGGCGGAACGCGCCGCGCATGCATCGGGAATCTATGGGTTCCCGCACATGGGGCGCCGGCCGTGGCGGATCAACGGCCGGGCGTCAGCGGCCGGCAAAGGCCGGCTTGCGCTTCTCCATGAAGGCGCGGCGGCCTTCCTTGTAGTCCTCGCTGTCGAAGCAGGCGGCCATGGCGATGCGGATCTTCTCCATGTCCCGGTCGGCCCGGTCGGCGCAGACCGCCTTCACCGTCTGCTTGTTGGTCCGCAGGGACAGCGGGGCATTGCCGGCGAGCGTCGCGGTCAGCTTCGCCACCGTCGCGTCCAGGTCCCCGGCCGGGACCACCCGGTTCACCAGGCCCATCCGCTCCGCCTCGCGCGCATCGAAGCGCTCGCCGGTCATCAGGATCATGTGCGCATGCGCCGGCCCCACCAGGTCCACCAGCGCGCGGACCATGTCGAAGCCATAGGCGATGGACAGCTTGGCCGCCGGGATGCCGAACTGGCTGTCCTCGGAGGCGATCCGGATGTCGGTGGACATGGCGATGCCGAGCCCGCCGCCCATGCAGAAGCCGCGGATCTGCGCGATCACCGGCTTCTCGTAGGTGGACAGCTTCAGGCGGCCGGCGCTGGTCAGCCGGTCGTATTCCTTCTGCGCGTCGGCGTTGTTGCGCACCTTCTCGAACTGCGAGATGTCGGCGCCGCTGACGAAGGCCTTGTCGCCGGCGCCCTGCAGGACGACGCAGCGCACCGCGTCGTCGGCGGCGAAGCGGTCGAGCGCCTGGCCCATCCCCTCCCACATGTTCACCGACATGGCGTTGCGCTTTTCCGGCTGGTTGAACACCACCCGGCCGACGCCGTCCTGGATGCTGGCGAGGATCTTTCCTTCGGCGAACTCGAACTCGCTCATGCCCCGCCCAGCGCTCCCTTTGCTTTCAGGTCGGCGATCTCGTCCTGGCTGAGACCGGCTTCCGACAGGATGTCCTCGTTGTGCTCGCCCAGGCGCGGCATGTCCCGGTAGAAGCCGGTGTCCGTGCCTTCGAGGTTCACCGGCTGCGCCACCACCTGGATGTCGCCGCGGGTGCGGTGCCGCATCGGCATCGCCATCTCCAGGTGCTGGACCTGCGGGTCCTCGAACACCTCCCGGATGTTGTTCACGGGACCGCAGGGGATGCCGACCTCCTCCATGAGGTTGACCCAGTACTCGGAGGATTTGGTTTTCGTGACCTCGGCGATCACGGCGTTCAGCCGCTGCCGGTCGGCGCCGCGCCCCTTCGGCGTCTTCCAGGCCTCCACCTCCAGCCATTCGGGATGGCCGGCGGCCTTGGCGAAGATGTCCCAGAGCTTGGGGGAGGAGGCGGCGATGTTGATCGGCTTGTCGGCGGTGGGGAAGACGCCCATCGGGATGTTCACCGGATGGTCGTTGCCGGCCTGGCCCGGAACCTCCCCGTCCATCAGCCAGCGGGTCGCCTGGAAATCCAGCATGAAGACCTGGGCCTCGAGCAGGGAGGTGTGGACATAGCCGCCCACCCCCGTCCTCTCCCGGTCGTACAGCTTCATCATGATGCCCATGGCCAGCAGGTTGCCGGCCGTGAGGTCGTTGATCGGGATGCCGACGCGCATCGGGCCGCGCCCGGGCTCCCCGGTGATGGTCATCAGCCCGCCCATGCCCTGGGCGATCTGGTCCACGCCGCCGCGGGTGGAGTAGGGGCCGGTCTGCCCGAAGCCGGAGATGGAGGCATAGATCAGCCGCGGGTTGATCCCCTTCAGGTCGTCATAGGCGATCTTCAGGCGGTGCTTCACCTGCATCCGCATGTTCTCGACCAGGATGTCTGCGGTCGCGGCCAGCTTCAGGAAGGCGGCGTGCCCGGCCGGGTTCTTCAGGTCGATGCAGAGGCCGCGCTTGTTGCGGTGCAGGTTGATCTGGTCGAAGCCGTCCCGCGCGCCGCCGAGGCCGTTGTCGGGCCCGGGCGGCTCCACCCGGATCACGTCCGCGCCCCAATCCGCCAGGTGCCGCACGCAGGTGGGGCCGGCACGGGCCAGCGTCAGGTCCAGCACGCGCAGCCCGGCGAGCGGCAGCCGGGTCTCGGTCATCAGCTTCGGGTCGATCGGGCTCTCGGGCATCGGTTCCTCCCCGGGTCGGGCGCGAGACTAGGACCCACCCGACAGGGTGGCCAGCCCCCGGGAGGGGACCTCGCCCCCGCCCGGATCCGTGCCGCGGCGGGGTCCCCATGGTGCCGCGCGGCGGCGGCAGGGGGTGTCCCGGAAGGCCGCAGGCCTCGCGGGAACCGGCGGCTCGGCGCGCGTCAGGCGGCGCCCAGGGCGGCCACCGGGCGCCGGGCCGAAGCCCGCAGGCGCAGGCCAACCAGCGCGATGGCGACCAGCGGCAGCAGCCAGATCACCCGCGCCTGGAACCGGCCATAGGGAGAGGCCAGCACGCCGCAGACCACGCCATTCACCACCAGCCCCGCCAGCACCACCCAGGCGAGGGTCGCGAGGCCCGCCCAGGCCGGGTCGCGCCCCGCCGGGCCGGGCCGCGCCAGCGCCAGGCCGGTCACCGCCAGCGCCAGCGCCGTGGACAGGTAGCTCAGCGCGGCCTGTGCCGACGCGATCCAGGGGTGGGTCTGCAGCAGCGTGAAGGGCGCCGCCTCGGCCAGCGAAGCCGGGAAGTAGTGGGCGAAGAAGTCCAGCCGCTTCGGCGTGTAGATCACGTCGGGCGTGGCGAAGGTCACCACCTGCTCCAGCCCGTCCCGCAGCAGCCCCGTCGCCGTCCCCCAGGGGTCATGCGCCAGCGCGGCGAGCGCGAAGCGCGTCTGCTCGGCCGAGATCAGCCGCTTGGTCGCCGCATCGGCGGCGCCGAAGACGCCGCGCGCCGGGTCGCTGTCGAACAGGAAGGACACCCAGTCCACCGGCAACCGGTCCAGATAGGCGCAGAGCGCGAAGGGCGCCGGCGCCGCGCCGCACTCCGCCCGCAGCAGGTCGAGCCCCGGCCCCATCTCGATCAGGTGGCCCGCCAGATGCGGCAGCCGCAGCGGCGCCTGGCCGAGGGCGAGCGTCACCGCCTGGCCGAAGGCGACCTCGCCCGCCACGCCCGCCGCGACGCAGGCGGCGAGGCCGAGCAGCGGCGCCCGCCGCGGCGCC
>NZ_SMOA01000187.1 GCF_004353985.1 Paracraurococcus ruber
GGAGTCTGTCCGGCTCACGTCCGGCACGCCGCAAAATCGGCATTCTGCAGTTCCCGGCAGCGTTCAGTGCCTCAAACAGCCAGAAATCGAGGCCCGCCGTCCACCCGCGCACAGGTCTCATGAGCCAGCAGCCGGCGGGCGCCGCTCCGCAGCACCGCCGTCAGCGGGTCAGCCACCTCATCTGGCTGACGCAGGGCAACAACCGTGGTATCGCTCGTCATGGCGTATCGCTCCTCCGGGAGGTTCTGGCAGGCTCGTCACCCGCCTCGATACGCCGCCTCTCTCAGCCCGCCATCACCCAATTTCGGGCATAGCTCTGCCGCCCCCACCGGCCTGCCCATCGGCGAGGGCCGCGGTGGCGCAGGCGATCAGGTCCCGGGCGGAACTGCCGGGGCCGCGGCCGAAGGCGAGGCCGATGCTGCAACCCAGGCTGACCGGGCCGGCGGCGGTCGGCAGTGCCGCGCCGGCAACCAGGCGCTGCAGCCGGTGCGCCGCCTTATGGACGCCGCTGCTGAACACCTCCGGCAGGCAGATGACGAAGCCCTGCGGCAGGCGGCCGACGAGATCATGCGCCCGCACCCCGGCCCGCAGCCGGTCGGCCACGCCCAACAAGATGCTGTCCGGATCGGACGCCGCGACCGCATCTAGGCCGTCCAGCCCAAGCGCGATGACGGCCACGGACGGGCCTTCGAAATTCGAGACATCGAGCGCCGCTTCGACAAAATGCAGCATGGCCTCGGCCGTGGCGGTGCCGGTCAGGGGGTCGCGCCGATCCGCCCGCTGTTGATCCATAATCACGGCCATGACCCGGTTTGCTGCCTGCCGCCAGAAAGCCCGACGCGATTGCCAGGGTTTTAACCTGTTCAACTCCCCCATTTTTCCTGGCCGCAGCCAAGCAAATCCGGGCTGATCCGGGCGCTCCGCCTCCGGCCCGATCAGGTGGGCCCGGCAGTCGCGTCGCTGCCGCATGACATGGCATGGCGCTGGGGATTGCCGCACGCCACGGCCATCGCCGAATCAGACCGCCGTCGCGTACGGCGCGGCGGTGTCTCGCGGCAACACGCCGCGCGGTAATCGAGGCACGACCGCGGGGCACCGGCCGCGCGACACAGATTATGATTCCGGCCTGCCCCGACAGGGGCCATCGCGGCCGAAGGGGTTTCACGTGCGGTACCAGGTCACACGCAGGACGGCGCTCCGGGGATTGGCGGCGGCCGGCCTGGTCATGGCCGGGATCCGCCCTGCGGCCGCCACATCGCCGCCGATCCTAGAGCATCTCTTCTCCTTCGGCAGCGCCGGCTCAGGCGAGGGGCAGTTCGGCTATGTCGAGGATTTCGCCTTCACGCGGGATGGCCGGCTGCTCGTCACCGATGCGGCGCATGCCTGGGTGCAGGTCTTCGACGCCGCGACCGGATGCTTCCAGGGACGCTTCGGCGGCAAGGGCGGGGAGGAGGCGAATCTGGAGAAACCGGAGGGCATCGCCGTGGATGCCGACGACAATGTCTTCGTCGCCGACTACGCGACCGGCCTGATCCAGGTCTACGACGCCGATTTCCGCTGGGTGGCGAGCTTCGCCGGGCACGGCGCCGCGTCAGGCCAGATCGCCAAGCCCGAATTCATGGCCATCGCCGGCGGCCGGCTCTACGTGCCGGAAGCTGAGAACCATCGCGTCAGCGTCTTCGACCTGACCGGCCGGTTCGACTTCGCCTTCGGTCGCAAGGGCAGGGCGCCCGGCGAGTTCGACACGCCGGAGGCGATCAAGCCGGGGCCGGACGGCAGGCTATACCTGACCGATTTGCGGAACGACCGCGTCCAGGTCCTCGGCCGGGACGGCATGCCGCTGGCGCAATGGGGCGGCACCGGCACGGGGCCGGGCCAGTTCCGGTCGCCCGCCGGCATCGCCCTGGACGCGGCCGGCCGCGCCTGGGTGACGGAGATCGGCAATGACCGCGTGCAGGCCTTCGACCGTGACGGGCGCTGGCTCGGCATGCTGGGCCGGCGCGGTTCCGGCCCCGAGGAATTCCTGAACCTGCACGGCATCGCCTGCCATCCCGAAACCGGCCTGCTCTACCTGGCCGACACCGGCAACAACCGCGTGCAGGTCTTCCGTCCGGCGCTCGCCGGTTGATTTCCGGGCGTGAAGCGAAGCCGATCCCATGCGCATCCCCCTGCCGCCTCGTCTCGACGCCGTCTTCGGCCTGCGCGGCCGGCTCACCGCCGCCTTCCTGGCAACCGCCCTCGTCATGGGGCTCCCCGCGGCCGGTGGCGTCTACCTTCTGATGATGGCGGGGGAACAGGTGTCCTTCCTCACCGGCTCCGTCACGCCGATGCGGGTCGAGAGCGGGGCGCTGGTCGGGAACCTGCACGCGCTGCGGGACGCGCTGCAGGTCGGGCTCTCGGGGCGCCTCGCCCGGCAGGGAGCCGCCGTTGGCGGGGCCGATCCGGAGGCGATCGGCACCCGGCTGGACGGCATCGGCCGGGACTGGGCGGCGGCCATTGCGCGCCTGCGCGTCCTCGCCGGGCAGGCCGGGGTGGACCTGCCGATCGCCCGGGCCGAGCGCGCGCATGCGGAGGCGATGCGGCTCGCCGCCGCCCTGCTCGCGGCGGATCGCGCCGAATTCGCCGCCGCGGCCGCCCGCGACGAGCGGCTCGGCGTCTTCCGCGCCGCGCGGCAGCGCATGGACGGCATGCTGCGCGATGTCGCCGCCAGGGCCAATGCGCAGATGACGCTGGCGGAAGAACAGGCCAAGACGACGGAGCAGGCGCAGACGGCCACGACGGAATCGCTCGCGGGCGTGCTTTCGGAGGTGCTGACCGGGATCTATCCGCGGCTCATCGGCGCCGACCGGCTGCTGCAGGGTCTGGTGCAGCTGGACGAGGCCGCGGCGGGCCATGCGGTGCAGCGCAGCGCCGCCACGTTGGACGGCATCGAGGCGGAGGTGGCCGGCATCCTGCGCAATGGCGGCGTCTATCTGCGCCGGCTGGCCGGCCGGCTGCAGGGGGTGGGCCAGGCGGAGCAGGCGCGCGACGCAGCCGCGGCGCTCGGCGAGATCCGCACGGCGCTGCTCGGGTCCGGCGGCGCCTTCGCCCGGCAGCGGGAGGCGCTGGCCGCCGCCGCGGGCGCCGAGGTCTGCCGGATGGCGCTGATCGATGTCGAGGAGGATCTCCGCGGGCTGCTGTCCGAGGTCGCGCGGCAGACCCTGGCGCTGGAGCAGAGCGTGACGGCGGATGCAAGGCGGTGGTCGCGCGAGGCGCTGGCCGGTCTGCTCGCCGCCGGGCTGGGCGCGACCATCCTCGCCCTCTGCCTCGGCCTCGCCTCCGCGCGGCGGCTCACCGCGCCGCTGCAGCGGCTGAACGAGGCAGTCGCCGCCATGGCGGAAGGCCGCTCGGTCACCAGCCTTGCCGGGCTGCTCGGCCGCGACGACATAGGCTCGGCCGCCGCCTCGGTGCTCGAGCGGACGGCGCATCTGGCGACGCATGACGCGCTGACCGGGCTGCCGAACCGTGCCCTGTTCCGCGACCGGCTGACGCAGTGCCTCGCCGAATGTCATCGGGAAGGCGGCGCCGTGGCCGTGCTCTACCTGGACCTCGACAAGTTCAAGGAGGTGAACGACTCGCTCGGGCATGCCGCCGGCGACCGCCTGCTGGTGCAGGTCGCCACGCGCCTCCGGGCCACGCTGCGGGAAAGCGATACGCTGGCGCGGCTCGGCGGCGACGAGTTCGCCATCGTGCAGCGCGGCGTGTCGCAGCCCATCGACGCGGAAGCGCTGTGCCTGCGCATCATCGCCACGGTGGCGGAGCCCTTCGACCTCGACGGCCACCAGGCCAATATCGGCATCAGCATCGGCGTGGCCATGCGCGCGGCCGCGGGCATGGCGGTCGATCCCGGCATCCTCATCCAGGAATCCGACGTTGCGCTCTACCGATCGAAGGAGGAGGGGCGCGGCATCTTCCGCTTCTTCCAGGAGGAGATGAACCTGCGCCTGCTGAAGCGGAAGGCGCTGGAGGCCGATCTGCGCCGGGCCCTGGCCGAGGGCGAGCTGCGGCTGCACTACCAGCCGCAAGTCAGCACCGACGGGCTGCGGCTGGTCGGCGCCGAGGCGCTGATCCGCTGGCAGCACCCCGTCCGCGGCGATATCCGCCCGGACCAGTTCATCCCGCTGGCCGAGGAGACCGGCCTGATCGTCCCGATCGGCGACTGGGTGATGCGGACCGCCTGCCGGCAGGCGGCCGGCTGGCCGGAGCTGCGCCGGATAGCGGTGAACGTCTCGCCGGTGCAGTTCCGCCAGCCCGGCTTCGTCGCCAAGGTGCGGGAGACGCTGGCCGAGAGTGGGCTCGCCGCGTCGCGCCTGGAGCTGGAGATCACCGAAAGCATCCTGCTGAACGACACCGAGGAGATGCTGGCGATCCTCGCCGAGCTGCGCGCGCTCGGCGTCTCGATCGCCATGGATGATTTCGGGACCGGCTACTCCTCGCTCGGCTACCTGCGGAAGTTCCGCTTCGACAAGATCAAGATCGACCGTTCCTTCGTCCGCAACCTCAGCGGCGGTTCGGACAGTGCGGCGATCATCCGCGCCGTCCTCGGCATGAGCCATGCGCTCGGCATCCGCTCCAACGCCGAGGGCGTCGAGGAGGCGGAACAGATGGCCCTGCTGGGGCAGGAGGGCTGCGAGGAGGCGCAGGGCTTCCTTTTCGGCCGCCCGATGCCGGCCGAGGAATTCGCCGCCGTCATCGCGGCGCATGGTACGGGAGGGCATTGTCAGGCTGTTGAGCGCTGGCCGAAATGAAGTGGTGGGGCCAAGCTGGTCGGATGTCGACCGAGCCCGCCACCTACCCCGGCTACCGCTTCCCGGCCGCGGTCATCCACCACGCAGTCTGGCTCTACCACCTGTTCAGCCTGAGCCTGCGCGACATCGAGCTGATCCTGGCCGAGCGGGGCGTGGTGGTCAGCTACGAGAGCATCAGGCGCTGGCGCCTCCGTTTCGGCACGGAGTTCGCAGCAAGGCTGCGCAAGCGGCGTCCGAAGCCAGGCGACACCTGGCACATGGATGAGGTTTACCTGAAGATCAACGGCGAGCTCTTCTATCTCTGGCGCGCTGTGGACCAGCACGGTGTCGTGCTCGACATCCTGGTGCAGGAACGCCGCAACGCCACAGCCGCCAAGCGCTTCTTCAAACGCCTGCTGATTGGTCTCAGATACAAGCCACGGAAGATCGTCACGGATGGGCTCCGCAGCTACGGCGTCGCGCAGCGCGAGGTCCTGCCCGGTGTGCGGCATCGGACCAGCCGCTACCTCAACAATCGGGCCGAGAACTCCCACAGACCGACGCGGCGGCGAGAGCGCCAGATGCAACGCTTCAAGTCACCAGGACAAGCCCAGCGGTTCCTGTCTGCGCACGCGATGATCTATGGCCACTTCCGTCCGCGGCGCCACTTGATGACCGCCGATCAGTACCGCCGTTCGCGCGGCAACGCCTTTCGGATCTGGCGGCAGGAGACTTGTGGCCAAACGGCGGCGTGAGATCACGCAAGCTCCGCCTTTCGGCCAAACTCGACTGCCCATCAAACAACGTGACAATGCCGGGCAACCCGATGCCGCCACGCTGCGGCCCGCCACGACGCAAGCGGTTACAAGCCGGGCACTGTCGGATAGTCTCCTGTCCTGAACCGGCCCGGGCACCGTGACCCCATGGCCGGATTGGGGAACACCATGCGAACGCTCTCGGCGCCGTCGCGCGAAGGCGACCCGCCCGCCATGGGTGCAGGTCGGCGCAGGTCGCTGTTCCGCCGCTACGTCGTGAACCTGGCCGCGGCCATCGCCATCCCGGTGATGATCGGCGGGGCGAGTGAGGCGTGGTTCGGCTATCAGGACCAGCGGGCGCGGGTGGATGAATTGCTGCGGGCGGAAGCGCGCCTGGCGGTCGAGCGGATCCAGGTCTTCCTGGACGGCATCCGGGATTCGCTCGGCTGGGCGGTCCAACTGCCGTGGGAGGCCGGCACGGGGCAGGACGCGGCGCGCCGCCTCGACGCGCTGCGGGTCATGCGGCAGGTTCCGTCGATCGCCGCGCTGGCGGTGCTGGACGGGGCAGGACAGGAGCGCGTTGCCGTCTCGCGCCTCGAGCTGGACCGGACCGGACGCCGGACGAGCCCCGCCGCGGGGCCGGCTGCCGCCGGCACCCTGCGCGGCAACGGCGCGGCCTGGTTCGGGCCCGTCACCTTCGAGCGCGGGTCCGAGCCCTACATGACCATCGCCGTCGCCGGCAACCGCGCCGCGGCGGGCGTCGCCGTTGCGCAGGTCAACCTCAAATTCGTCTGGGAGGTGGTCAGCGCCATCCGCGTCGGCGAGACCGGCTATGCCTTCGTCCTGGACGATCGTGGCCAGCTCATCGCTCACCCCGATCTGAGCTTGGTGCTGCGGGGCGAGGCGGCCATCCGCGGCTTCGAGGCGCTGCGGGCGGCCGCACTCCGCGACCTCGGCTCGCTGGTGGTGACGACCGATGCCGCCGGCCACCACGTCGCCGCGATCGCCCTGCCGGTCCAAGGCGTGAACTGGACCGTCGTCACGACGCAGCCGCTGACCGAGGCCTTCGCCGTCGTGCGGGCCGCCACCTGGCGTGCCGCCAGCCTGCTCGCGCTCGGCGCCCTGATCGCCATGGCCCTCGCCTTCGGCTTGGCGCGGCGCATGGCGGAGCCGATCCAGGTGCTGGAAGCGGGCGTGCGCCGCGTCGGCGCCGGCCATTTTGACTACCGGATCGAGGTCCGCACCGGCGACGAGTTGGAAAGGCTGGCGACCAGCGTGAACGAGATGGCCGCCGAACTCGCGGCCTCGCAGGAGAAGGGTGAGCGCATCGCCCGGCTCAGGCGCTTCCTCGCGCCGCAGGTCGCCGAACTCGTCGAGCAGGCGGGCGCGGACCGGCTGCTGGAGGGGCGCCGGCAGGAGGTGGTGGCGGTGTTCGGGGACCTGCGCGGCTTCACCGGCCTGGCGGCACGGGTGGAGCCGGAGGTCGTCATGCGCGTCCTTACCGAGTATCACGCCGTCCTCGGCGCGGCCGTCGCACGGCACGGCGCGACCCTGACCGGCTTCACCGGCGACGGCTTCATGGCGCTGGTCAACGCGCCCGTCCGCTGCGCGACCCCGGCGCTGACGGCCCTGCAGCTCGCCCTCGACCTGCAGGCGGCGATGCAGGCGCTGCTTCCCGAATGGCGGCGGCGCGGCCACACGGCCGGCTTCGGCACCGGCCTGGCGATGGGACCGGCCATGGTCGGCAGCATCGGCTGCGCCGGGCGGCTGGACTACACGGCGGTCGGCAGTGTGGTGAACCTCGCCGCCCGGCTCTGCGCCCTCGCCCGGGACGGCCAGGTCCTGTGCGATGAGGGCGTGGCATCCGCCGGCCGTGCCGCCGGCATCCCGATCACCACGGTGGGGCCGCTCGACGTGCGCGGCTTCGAGGGCAGGATCGTGGTCTTTGCAGCGGCGAATGAGACCGCCGCGGCGGAGCAACCGCTGTCCGGGATGGCCAGGCCGGCCGCCCTGCCCGGCCCGGTCGACGGACCGGTAAGCGAGGATTCGCCGGCAGCCGGCCTGGCCGTGCCTACGCCGGCAGGACCGGGCTGATCTGGGGCAGGCCGCGTGCTGCGCCGATCCTGGTCCGGCGGGGGCGCGTGCCGGTCCGCAAGGGCGCGGAGGAGGTGTCGGGTGAAGCGACGGGACCACATGGCCCTTCTCGGGGCCCTTCTCGGGGCGGCGGGCCTGCATCCTCTCGCCGCGCGGGCGCAGCGGGCGGGCCTGCCGGTGGTGGGCTATCTCGGCCTGGAATCGCTCGACCTTTTCGCCAGCCGCATCCAGGCCTTCCGCCAGGGCCTTGCGGATGCCGGCTATGCCGAGCGCCGCAATGTCGCACTCGAATTCCGCTGGGCGGAGGGCCGCTACGACAGGCTGCCGGCGCTCGCGGCCGATCTGGTCAGCCAGCGGGTGTCGGTGCTCATCGCGCCGGGGGGCGCCCCGGTCGCGCTCGCCGCGAAATCGGCCACGTCGAGGATCCCGATCGTGTTCGAGATGGGGGGCGACCCCGTCGCGCTCGGGGTCGTGGACAGCCTGAGCCGGCCTGGCGCGAATCTCACCGGCGTCTCGAGCCTGAGCGTGGAAGCGAGCGCCAAGCGGCTGGAATTGCTGCACGAGGTGACCCCCGGCGCCGCGAGCCTGGGCGCGGTCGTCAACCCCACCAGCCCGACGGCATCGGCGCAGGTCGAGAGGCTGATGGCGGCGGCCGGCCTGTTCGGGCTGCGGCTGGACGTCATCCATGCGCAGCGCGAAGCGGAGCTCGACGCCCTGTTCCCGGCCCTGCGCGATCTCGGGGCCGGCGGGATCGTCTTCACTTCCGATCCCTTCTTCGCCTTCCGGAGCCAGCATCTCGCCGGGCTCTCCGCACGCTACGCGCTGCCGGCCATCACGCAGTCGCGGGACTTTCCCGTCGCCGGCGGCCTGATGAGCTATGGCGGCGACTTCATGCGGTCGCACTACCAGACAGGGGTCTATGCTGGGCGGGTGCTGAGGGGGGAGAAGCCGGCGCAGCTGCCGGTGCAGCAGAACACGAAGCTCGAACTCGTCGCGAATCTGCGGACGGCGGATACGCTGGGCCTGGCGCTGCCACCATCGCTGATCGTGCGGGCCGATGGCATCATCGAATGAGGCGGCTTGTGGTCGAATAGCTCGGCTATTCGGCTTCGTCGTCACAGCTCCGGGCAGGCGGCTATTCCGGACCCGGCTCTTCCCGCCCTCCGACAGTCTGTTGATCTGGCCCTCCGCAGGGCTCGTGCTCCAGGGCGTGGCGATGGTGGCGACCACGACTTGCCTATCGCGTTCGAGGCCGCGAGCGAAACTGTCGAGCAGGGTTCCATTGGCGGTCTGCATCCACGCAGCCAGAGCGGTATCGGCGCTTTCGATGTCAGGACGGCGCTCGCGCAGCAGTAGGTGCTGACCATGGGCGGCGCCGCCGGCCGGGGCGCGCGCAACCAGGTGCTCGGCGGCCACAACCTCAACGCCGTCACCGGCCGCGGCTCCTTCGCCGACCAGCAGGTTGTCACCATCGGCGCCCAGTGAGCGCCGGGCCCCGGCGTCCCGGCCCCGCGCGCGGACGCCGGGACGCCGGCCGCGCCCTCGAAGAGAATCGCGTCATGATGCGTTCCATGCTTGCCGCTGCCGCGCTCGCGCTCTGCGCCGCGCTGCCCGCCACGGCGCAGGATTTCGGCGACGTGCGGCTGCGGATTCTGTCAGGTCTCGCGCCAAAGCTGACGACGTAAGTTGCGGGCCGCGTTCAGCCGATGCCGCCACCGGTTTTCAGACAGACGCTGGCGTGCCTCAGTTTGTGACAGCTACATTCCTGCCTCCCGATCTGCATCGGAACAGTTCTGCTTGTGCGGCCGAACACATCGCCCGAACGAGCCATGCTCTAACTTCCCCTTGTCGTAAAAAGCGTAGGGAGTTACGAAAATGGCACAAAAATTTTTCGTCCTGGCCATCATGACCTTGAGCATTGCGTCGGCAGTGCCGCAGGCCAGAGCCGACGGCAGCGAAGGAGCCGGCTTGCAAGTCGTCACCGAGGCGATCCGCCAGCAGGCCATCCAGGCAGATCACTCGGGCTGGTCCAACGGGACGGCTCGCCTGACCAACTCGGGCACCGGATACAGCGTGGCCTACTCAGGCACGCCGGAGGGTAGTGCTGGCCACACCGGCGTCGCCTCGATCTTTGGTAATGATGGAGGCAGTCCAATCATCGCGTATGGTCCTGAAACACCGTCTGGGACGATGGTGGCCCGGCGGTAATGCTGATTTGTCGGAGGAGCATCGTTCACACGGTGCTCCTCACCCGCCGGGGGCATGATCCCGCAGGTCAGCTGTAAGCGGCCGTTCCGGGCCCTTCTTCCCTGGGTGCCTGCGGATGTGCTGGGTCAGCCTGGAGCAGTGGGCTTGCGGACGACGTTATGGATATCGCTACAGACGACGCAAAAGGCATCGGCGGTGCCGTCGCGGGTGTGGTGGGAAATCCGGGCGGCGTAGTCTCCGGTTTGTTCCACAAACCGACTCTGGCGTTGGCGCGCCGGCGGAGACCACGCCATGGCAAGGATAGCAGCAAGGGGCCTGCCGAGCAGGGGCTGTTTGGCGGGGAGGCCTAGTTCGACCCGATCGAGGCCGGCCTGCGGGACCGGATCCGCGGCCTGATCGAGGAACTGGTGAAGCAGGAACTCGAGGCGGCGCTGGGCCGTGGTCGCTACGAGCGGGCTGGCGGTGCTGTTGGGCACCGGCATGACCACCGGACGCGGCAGCTGACGGGCTGCTTCGCGGCGGTCGAGCTTACCGTGCCGCGGGCCCGGCTGCGGGCCGAGGACGGCGGCAGCCGGGAATGGCGCAGCGCGGTGCTGCCGCACTACGCCCGGCGGACCCGCCAGCTTGAGGCGCTGATCGCGGGTGACTACCTGGCCGGGACCAACACGCGGCGGATGCAGCGGGCCTTGGTGGCGTTGTTCCGCGGCGCGGTGGGCAAGGACGTGGTCAGCCGCGCCTGGCGCAAGGTGAAGGTGGACTGGGACGCCTGGGGCTGGCGCGACCTCGGTAGCGAGGACATCGTCCGGCTCATCCTGGATGGCACCGTCGTGCGGGTCCGGCTGGACCGCAAGGCGACCTCGGTGTCGCTGCTGGTGGTGTTGGGCGTGCGCCGGGACGGGCAGAAGGTGCTGCTCGCCATCCGCAGCATGGGCGGGGAGAGCGAGGCGGCGTGGCGGGCGGTGTTGGACGACTTGGTCGCCCGCGGGCTGCGCACCCCGGAGTTCCTGATCACCGACGGCGCGGCCGGCCTGGAGAAGGCGCTGGCCGCGCTCTGGCCGGCGGTGCCGGCCCAGAGGTGCACGGTCCACAAGCACCGCAACCTCCTCGCCCACGCGCCGGACCGGCTGCACGAGGAGGCCTCGGCAGACTACACGGACATGATCTACGCCGAGACCGCGAAGGAGATCGAGGCGCGGCGGCGGGCGTTCCTGCGCAAGTGGCGGCTGAAGTGTCGGGCCGTCGCCGACAGCCTGGAAGAGGTCGGCGAGGCGCTGTTCGCCTTCACCCGGTTGCCCTCGAGCCAGTGGAAGTCGGCCCGGACGACGAATGCGATCGAGCGGCTCGACGAAGAGTTCAAGCGCCGCATCAAGACGCAGACCGTGCTGCCGTCAGCAGAGACCGCGGCCATGCTGTTCTGGGCCCTGCTCGCCTCAGAGTCCATCCGGGATCATGTTCTGGTTTGGCAGAGCCTTCGCAGCATGAGGCGGACGGAGGCCCAGCGCAGGAAGCACAGGCCTGACCGGTTCAGGCACTCCCAGTCCTTGGCGAGCCGA
>NZ_SMOA01000188.1 GCF_004353985.1 Paracraurococcus ruber
GGCCTCCAGCGCGCGGGCGCGCAGCGCCGCGTCGCGCAGGCTGGCCAGCCCGGCGGCGATCCGCCCCACCTCGTCGCGCCGGTCTGCCGCCGGCACCGGCCGGTCCAGATCCCCCGCCGCCAGCGCCCTCGCCAGCTCCGCCAGGGCGCGCAGCGGCCGCGCCGCGCCGTGCTGCAGCAGCCACCAGGCCAGGCCGATCCCGGCCAGCAGCGCCATCGCCAGCGCCACCAGCAGCGTCCGGCGCAGCGCCGCGACCTCGGCACTGAGGCGGGTATTCTCGGCATCCGCATGGGCGCGGCTGACGGTGGTCATCGCATCGGTCGCCAGGCGGGACCGGGTGGTGAGCGCGTCGAGCTTCGCGCCCACCGTCGCCCGCGCCTCGGCGCCGCGGCCGGCGGCGATCAGCGTCTCGGCCTCCGTCGCCAGGCCGAGCAATTCCTGCCGCACCGCCAGCACCGCCGCCGTCTCGGACCCGAGGCGCAGGCGCTGCGCCGCCTCCCCGACCGTGGTCTGCACCAGCGCCGCCGCCTCGCGCGATGCGGCCAGGCGCTGCCGGGCCTGGTCCGGCCGGTCGGCCTGCAGCAGGGCGCGGTAGATCTCCCGCTGCGCCCGCAGCACCGCGCGGGTGCCGTCGGCGGCCGCCATCTGCCCGGCGGCGACATCCTCGAGCGTGGCGGAATAGGTCTCGTCCACCTCGGCCAGCAGGCGTTCGGCATAGAGCACCGTCCCGCCCAGGATCAGCAGGGCGATGCCGAGCACCAGCACGGTGCGGGCGGTGAGGGTCAGGGTCTGCGGCATGCGGCCGGTCCGGATGGCGATCCGGCCAAGCATGTGCCCGCGGGATGAAGGGCGGATGAAACCGCGGCGCCCCGCACGGCCCGGCCTTTCCCGGGGGCCGATACGGGCGCGGATGGATGCTGGCGGCCGCGCGCCGCCGGGCGCGCCCCGGCCTGGCGCGGATCGCGGAACGGCGCGGGCGCCGCGCGGCCCGGACCCGCTGCACGATCGATCGCCGGACGCGGTTCGTGGGTCCGGGCGCGGGCGCAGCCCGCCCTACGGCCCGGCGTCCCGCCCGTTGCCCAGGCCGAAGAGGCCGCGCAGGAAGCCCGGCGTCAGCGCCGCCAGCGGGTTCACCGTCACCTGCGGGTCGTCCAGCGGGCCCTGGACCCGGAAGGTGGCGGCGAAGACGCCGCCGCCGGCCTCCGGGCTGAACAGCCGGCCCAGCAACGGGAGGTTCCCGAGCAGGGTGTTGAACATGTAGGCCGGGACGATCGTGCCCTCGACCGCCGCCGCCCGCTGCTGCCGGTCGATCCGCCCCTTCGCCGTCAGGCCGAGGGAGGCGGAGAAGGCCCGCGCATCCGCCAGCACCAGCGCCTCGGGCGTCAGGGTGAAGGGGGCGACGAGGCGGGAGAAGACCAGGCCGCTGCCGCCCTGCAGGGCCTCCACCAGCCCGTACAGCGTCATGGCCTGCAGCAGCTTGGCCGCCGCCGGCGCGTCGCGCAGCACGAACTGGTCCAGCTCGGCGGTGCCGGAAAGCGGCGCCCCGGGCCGCAGCTCGGGATAGGCGGCGTTCACCGTCAGCCGCCCGCCCTGGATGGCATCCGCGAGGTCGAGCGCCCGCAGCAGCGCCCCGCCATCCGTGGCGTGCAGCCGCAGCAGCCGCTGCCGTCCCTGCGGCGCCAGGACGAAGTCGAACTCCCCCTGGCCCGGCGCGGCGCCGGTCCGCCCCAGCGCCTGGGCTTCCCGCAGCAGCCCCTGCGCATCGGTGCGGGCGCGGGCCTGCACCCCCAGCAGCGCGCGGCCCTCGCCCAGCGTCACCCGGTCGAAGCGGGCATCGAGCTGCAGCGGCGGGTAGTCCTCGGCCGGCGCATCGCGGCCGCGCCCGGGGGCGTCGAGCGCCGGCTTCAGGTCCAGCAGCGGACCGCGCAGGCCGACCTGCCAGGGCGCGCCCTCCCGCTCCGGCCGGCGGAGGTCGCCGGCGAAGCGGCTGCGGCCCAGCACCCCGTCCGTCATCTCCAGCCGTTCCAGCCGGCTGCGCGCGCCGAAGGCGGCGCGGCCGCGCAGCGCCAGCTCCGGCGCCTCCAGCCGCAGCCCGTCCAGCGCCGCAAGCGTGTCGCCCTGCAGGCGCAGCACCGCCTCGGCCTGGCCGGGCAGCCCGGGCGGCTTGGCATAGCCCGCCGGCTCCAGCCCGATCCGCATGTCGCGCAGGTCGCCCTTCAGGGCGACGCTGCCCTGGCCGTTGCGGCGGCGTTCGTAGCGCGCCTCCACCCCGACCGGCCCCTCGACGAAGGGCATGGCGAAGTCGAGGCCGAGGGTGGCGAGCTGCCGCGCCTCGACCCGTCCGGCGAGCGTCCCGCGCTCGGTCACCTGCGCCGCGCCGCCGGCGCGGAAATCCATCTCGAGCCCGAGGCGGACCGGCGCGCCCAGCCATTGCGCCTGGCCCGATAGCTTGAGGCCTTCGGTGTCCACGGCGAAATCGATGGCGCCGCGGTCCAGGTCGCGCTCCACCAGCGCGCCCGGCAGCCGCGCCTCCGTCACCCGGCCGGTGGCGCGGATCTTCAGCGCCTCCATCGGCAGGTCGGCCCAGAAGGGGAAGAAGACGTTCAGCCGCGCCTCCATCTGCCCGGCCGCCGCCTGCACCTCGAGCTTGCGCTTCTCGAACAGCTTCAGGCGCGGGTGGCGCAGCAGGGTGAAGACGTCGGGCAGCGGACCGGCCAGCTGGAAGCTCAGATCGGCATAGCCCGGCTCGACATCCAGCTTTAGGAAGCGGGCCGTGCCCTCCTTCAGCTCGATGCCGCTCGGCTTGCCATCCGCCAGCATCTGCCGGCCGCCACGGCCGCGGATGGTGATCTCGGTCAGGCCGAACTCCACCGTGGCGGCGCCCTCGGTCACCGGCGGCACCGGCCGCAGCCAGTGGATGGTGGCGTCCGTCACCTCGACCGACCCGGTCAGGCCGGTGACGCGGAACCCGTCCAGCGCCTCCGGCGCCTCGGCCTCCAGCCGCCACTGGCCGTTGCTGATGCGCCCGGCGGTGACGTTGCCGGTGACCCATTGCCGCGGGCCGCTGCCCAGCCCTTCCGGCCAATAGGCCGGAAGCTGGGTGGCCAGCATCGCATCCAGCCGGGCCGTGGCGCCGATGCGCCAGGTGCCGGCCTGCAGCCGCGCCTCGCCCTCGGCCAGCAGGGTGGGGGTGGGGGCGGCGGCGCCGGCCGAGGCCTCGGTCCCCGGCAGCCGCACCGCCAGCCTTTCCAGCCGCAGCGACCCCGGCGCGTAGCGCAGGGCGAGGTCCACCGAATCCGCCGCCGCCCGCCCCTCGCCCAGGGCGACGACCGCCTGGGAGGCGGCGAGGCCGAGCCGCGCTTCCTGCAGCCGCACCGCGTCCAGCGTGGTCGGCACGGTGAATTCCACCCTCGCCCGGGCATCCCGCAGCAGCCCGGCCGGCACGGCGCCCAGCACCGCCGCCCGTGCCGCCGGGGCCAGTGCCGCCGGCCACAGGCCGGGCAGCGCCTCGAACTGCAGCGGCCCGGCCCCGAGGTCGAGGCGGGCGTGCCAGGCGCCGTCGCGCTCCAGCACCTCGCCCTGGGCGGTCAGGGAGGGACCGGGCCGCGTGCCCCCCGCCGCGGCGCCGGGGCCGGGCAGGCGCAGCACCGCCTCCCGCACCCGCAGCGCCCGGCTGCTGCCCTCCACCACCGCCTCCAGCCCGGCCAGCGGCAGGCGCTGCCCGGCCCGGGCGGGATCGCCGAGGACGAGGTCGCCCGGCCCGGCGACCAGCCGCGCCTCCATGCGGTCCGGCCGCGCCGCGGCATCGAATTCCGCATGGGCCGTGAGCGCCACCGGCGCGTCCAGCACCTGCAGCGGCGCCAGTGGCGGCCAGATCGCCGCCAGCTCCGCCGGCCGCAGCGCCGGCAGGGTGAGGCCGAGGACGAGCCGCATCGGCGTCCCCTGCGCCTCCCCCGTGACCCGCACCGGCACGCTGACCGCGCCGGCGTGCAGCACCGCCTCGCCCTCCGCCTGCAGCCCGCCGCCGGCGGCGCGGCGGAGGTCGAGCTGCGGCTCCAGCAGCCGCCAGGTCAGGCCGGCGGCGGGATCGGCCAGCACCACCTCCCCGCCGGTGATCCGGATGCGGCGCAGCGCCGCCAGCGCGTCGCGGTCGGACGCTGGCTGCATCAGCCCGGCCAGCAGGCCGGGCAGGTCGGCGGGAACGGCGGCCGCGGCCTCCGGCGCCTCCTGGCCGGGGGTTTCGAGCCCGAGGGCGATCCCGCCCTCGGTCAGCGTCGCCCGCAGCCGCGGCCGGCGCAGCTCGATCGTCGCCGGCGCGATGACGCCGCGCAGCAGCGCCCGCGCCGACAGGGCGAGCGCGGCGTCGGGCAGCTCCGCCTCCGCCCGCCCATCGGCGGTGCGCAGCCGCACGTCGTGCAGCCGGATGTCGAGCGGCGCGGCGCTGCCGCCGCGGAAGCCTTCCCAGGCGATGGCGGCCTGGCCGATGGACAGGCGCGGGCCGTCCGGCCTTGCATTCACCGCCGCCTCGATCCGGGCGGCGAGCGCCGGCACCGCCAGCGGCCGGTCCGCCAGCCGCCAGGCGAGCAGGCCGAGCCCGGCGAGCAGCAGCGCCAGCGCCGCCAGCGCCACCGCCACCAGCCGGTGCGCCGCCACCCAGCACCAGCGCAGCGCCCGCCAGCGCCCGGCGGGCGCCGCCGCGGGAAGCGCCAGGGGCGGCACCCCGGGCTGGTCCACCGGCGCGTGCCCTGGCCGGTCTCCGGCCGGGTCCGCCGGCGGGCGCAGCGAGGCTTGACCGCGGGCCGCGCTCACCCCTTCCCTCGCGGATCATGCCCGAGAGCCAAACCCCCGACAGCCGGCCGCCCGTGGGGACCCTGCTGCCGGAGCGCCTGCCCCGCCCCTTCGACCCGGAAGCCGCGGACCGCCTGATCCAGCAGGTCGCCGAGGGCGAGGCCCCGGCCCGCGCCCTGGCCGCGAGCCCCGGCGGCGCGGCGCTGCTGCGGGCGCTGGGCGGGCATGCGCCCTTCCTGGCGGACCTGGCGCAGCGCGAGCCGATGGCGCTGGTCCGGCTGCAGGAGCGCGGGCCGGACGAGGCCTTCGACCTCGCCCTCGCGCCGCTGCGCCGCGCCGATCCCGGCGCCGCGCGCGACGCGGTGGGCGCCATGCTGCGGCAGGTGAAGCGGCAGGCGGCGCTGATCATCGCCGCCGCCGACCTCGCCGGGCTCTGGCCGCTCGACCGGGTGACCGGCGCGCTCTCCGACCTCGCGGACGGCACCATCGACTTCGCCTGCGCCCACCTGCTGCTGGCGGCGGGGGAGCGGGGGGAGCTGCGCATCGCCCGGCCGGCCAACGGCGCCCGCCCGGATCCCCGGGCGGTGTGCAAGGGCAGCGGCCTCACCCTGCTGGGCATGGGCAAGCTCGGCGCGCGGGAGCTGAACTACTCCTCGGATGTGGACCTCATGGTGCTGTACGACCCGGAGGCCGCCACTTACCACAGCGACCGCGCCGGCGCCTGCTACGTCCGCCTCGCGCGCGACCTCGTGCGGCTGCTCGAGGAACGCACGGCCGAGGGCTATGTCTTCCGCACGGACCTGCGACTGCGGCCGGACCCGGCGGCGACGCCGCTCGCCGTCTCCATCAACGCCGCCATCGTCTACTACGAGAGCATGGGGCAGAACTGGGAACGGGCGGCCATGATCAAGGCCCGCCCGGTCGCCGGGGACAAGGCGCTGGGCGAGCATTTCCTGCGCGAGATCCGCCCCTTCGTCTGGCGCCGCCACCTGGATTTCGCCGCCGTCTCCGACATCCATTCGATCAAGCGGCAGATCCATGTGCACAAGGGCGCGAAGGGGGCAGGCGCCACCATCGCCGTCGCCGGGCATGACGTGAAGCTCGGCCGCGGCGGCATCCGGGAGATCGAGTTCACCGCCCAGGTGCTGCAGCTGATCTGGGGCGGCCGCGACCCGGCGCTGCGCGACCCGACCACGCTGGGCGCCCTGGCGGCGCTGGCCGGCGCCGGCCGGCTGGACCGGCGGGCGGCGGCGGACCTCGCCGATGCCTATGTCTTCCTCCGCAATCTCGAGCACCGCCTGCAGATGGTGGCGGACCGGCAGACCCACAGGCTGCCGGAGGACCCCAACGGCCTCGCCCGCATCGCGTCCTTCATGGGATTCGACTCGGCCGACACCTTCGCCGAGACCTTCCTCCGGCATCTCGGCCGCGTCGAGCGGCACTACGGCAGCTTCTTCGAGGCGGCGCCGCCGCTCTCGGTCGAGACGCCGGGCGGCGGCGACACCGGCGACCTGGTCTTCACCGGCGTCGAGGACGACCCCGCCACCCTGGCCACCCTGCAGCGCCTGGGCTTCGCCGACCCGGCCTCGGTCGCCGCCCTGGTGCGGTCCTGGCACCATGGCAGGCCGCGGGCGACGCGGAGCGAGCGGGCGCGGGAACTGCTGACGGCGCTGATGCCGACGCTGCTGGCCGCCTTCGGCCGGCAGCCGCATCCCGACCAGGCGCTGGTGCGCTTCGACACCGTGCTGGGGCGGCTGCCCGCCGGCGTGCAGGTGCTGAGCCTGCTGCACCGCAACCCCGCTTTGCTGGACCGCATCGCCGGGCTGCTGGGCGCCGCGCCGCAGCTGGCCGAGCACCTCGCGCGCAACCCGGCGGCGCTGGACGGGCTGCTGGCCGGCGGCCTGACGCCGACCGCCGCCGACCCCGCCGCCGGCCTGCCCGCGCTGGTGAAGGATGCCCGCCATATCGAGGAGGCGATGGACGCCGCCCGCCGCCTGGCGACGGCGCGGAAATTCGAGATCGACGCGGCGGCGCTGGAAGGCACCATCGACGCCGACACGGCCGGCGAGCTGCGCGCCGACCTGGCCGATGCCGCGGTCAGCGCCCTGCTGCCGCGCATCATGGCGGATTTCGCCGAGCGCTACGGCCGCGTCCCGGGCGGCGCGCTGGCGGTCCTCGCCCTCGGCAAGCTCGGCGGGCGGGAGATGCTGCCGGGCTCCGACCTCGACCTCGTCCTGCTCTATGACCACGACGCGGATGCGGCGGAGAGCACGGGCGGCCGGCGATCCCTGGCGCCCAGCGAGTATTTCATCCGCCTCGCGCCGCAGGTGGTCAGCGCGATCACCGCGCCGGGGGCGGAGGGACGGCTGTGGGAGGTGGACATGCGGCTCCGCCCCTCCGGCAACAAGGGCCCGGTCGCGGTCGGGATCGGCGCCTTCGAGCGCTACCACATGACCGAGGCCTGGACCTGGGAGCGCATGGCGCTGACCCGCGCCCGGCCGATCGCCGGGCCGCCGGCGCTGAAGCGGCGGATCAACGAGGTGCTGCGCGCCGCCATCACCCGGCCCGGCACGGCGGAGGCGGCGCTGGCCGATGCGGTGGCGATGCGCGCCCGGATGCTGCGCGACCTGCCGCCCGAGGGGCCCTGGGACGTGAAGGCCATGCCCGGCGGCCTGGTGGAGGTGGAGTTCGTCGCCCAGGCGCTGCAGCTTCGGCATGCGGCGGCGAACCCGAAGGTGCTGGCGACCACCACGCGCGTGGCGCTGGCCCGGCTGCGCGAGGCGGGCATCCTGCCGGCGGAGGAAGCGGAGGCGCTGATCCGCGCCGAGCGGCTGTGGCGCACCGTCGCCGGGCTGGTGCGGCTGACCATCGGCCGGTCGCGCGATGCCGCGCTGCCGGCGCCGGCCGTCGCCGCCCTGCTGCGCGCCGCCGCGCCGCTGCTGCCGGCGCCGGCGGTTGACCTCCCCGGGTTGCGCGCACAGATGGCGGAGATCGCCGGGGAGGTCCGCGCGGTGTTCGAGCGGCGCCTTGGTCCGCTCGGCGCCGCGCCGGCGGGATCGGCGCCAATGGGGACGGGGGCTGCGGGATGAGCGAGGCAGGACCAGCGGAGGGCGCGGCGGCGCCGGATTTCTCCATGCCGGCGAGCGGCGGGCGGACCGTGAGCCTGTCCGGCCTGAAGGGAAAACCCTTCCTGCTGTACTTCTATCCGAAGGCGGACACGCCCGGCTGCACCAAGCAGGCCTGCGGCATCCAGGAAGCGCTGCCGCAGCTCGGCAAGCTCGGCCTCACCGTCATCGGCGTCAGCCCGGACAAGATCCCGCCCATCGAGAAATTCGCCAAGAAATTCGGGCTGGAATTCCCGCTCGCCTCCGACGAGGACCACAAGGTGGCCGAGGCCTATGGCACCTGGGTGGAGAAATCCATGTACGGCAAGAAGTACATGGGCATGGAGCGCAGCAGCTTCCTGGTCGACGGCAGCGGCAAGGTGGCCAAGGTCTGGCGCAAGGTGAAGCCGGAAGCGCATGCGGCCGAGGTGCTGAAGGCGGCGCAGGGGCTGGCATAGCGCTTTGCCAGCGGCGCCATCCGCGGCCTGATCCGCGGCCTGCACCTGAAACAGTCGTTACGGCGACTTTGCCAGGGGCGGGGCGTTCCACCGTGGGACAAACGCGGAGGAACCCATGGCACGCATCGTTTTCGCTTCCCTGATGCTGGTGGCGCTGGCCGCCTGCGGCAGTTCGCCGGGCGGCCGCGCGGTCTCGGGCGGCCTGCTGGGCGCCGGTGCCGGCGCCGGGGTGGGCGCGCTCACGGGGGGCAATGTCGGCACCGGCGCGCTGGTCGGCGGCGGCATCGGCGCGGCCGGCGGCGCGCTGACGGCGCCGCGCCGGTACTGATGCCCGGCCTCGGTCGGCGGGCGCTGCTGCTGGCCCTGGCCGGGGCGGCGGCCGCTGCCCCGGCCATCGCCCAGCCCTTGCCCTGGTGGGAAGACCAGCGCCGCCGCCGCGCCTATGAGCGGTGGCGGGAGCAGGAATGGCGGCGGCGCGAGCGCGACGCGCGGCGCCGCCACCGGGAATGGCGCCGCGATGCCTGGCAGGAGGAGCGGGAGCGCGACCGCTGGGCACGGCGGCAGGGCTGGTATCGCGGCCCGTGAGGCCCGGGGCCGTCCGGCGCAGGCCGGGCGGCCCTTGGCGGCGTGCATCCGCCGGCCCCGCGCGACACGCGCAGGCCGTCGTCGCCGGGCCGCCATGCCCCCGATGGCACCCGGGGTGCGAGGCCGGATCGCCGGGCGGCCCGATCTTCCCGCCGCGGCAATCCGCCCCGGCATCGACCGGCGGCGGCGGCGCGGCATCCGGTCCTGGACGCGATCGACCGGCGCCGCCCGGCGCAGGTCGCGGCGGCCCGGGCCCGGCGCCCCTGGCCGGTCAGGCCGCCTCGCGCACCCGCAACGCGGCCGCCGGCGTGAGCAGGGCGAAGCCATAGGGCGGCAGGGTTTCGACTGCGTCCGCGATCCCCTCCGGCACTGCCGCCGGCCGGTCGCTGAGGTTGAACACCAGCGCCACGCGCTGCCCCGCCGCCTCCCGCAGGAAGCCGAAGAGCGGTGCCGGCAGGTCGAGCGGCGCCGCCGTGCCGTGCCGCAGCGCCGGGTTCGCCCGCCGCAGCGCCAGCAGTGCGCGGGTGAGGTTCAGCGTGCTGTCCGGATCGGCCTCCTGCACATCCGCCGCCAGGGCGCGGTGCGCCGGCGGCACCGGCAGCCAGGGATAGGACCAGTCCGGGGTGAAGCCGGCGAAGCGCTCCGCCGCTGCCCAGGGCATGGGCGTGCGGCTGCCGTCGCGGCCCTTGAACTCCGGCCAGTAGGCGATGCCGAAGGGGTCGCGGATCTCGTCCTCGGTCAGGTCGGCCTCGGGCAGGCCCAGCTCCTCCCCCTGGTACAGGCAGGCGCTGCCCGGCAGGCTCAGCAGCAGCGCCAGCAGCAGGCGGGTGAAGCGCGGATCCTCGACGCCGTCCCCGTCCCCCGTCCTGGGCGCCCAGCGGGTGGCGGCGCGCACCACGTCGTGGTTGGAGAAGGACCAGCAGGGCCAGCCGCGGGCGCAGGTGCGGACCGCATCCTCCAGCAGCGCCTGCAGGGTCGGCAGGTCGAAGCCGTGCCGCAGCGGCCGCAGGGTGTAGGCCATGTGCAGCAGGTCGGGCGCGCCGGTGTAGGCGGCGATGCGGTCGAAGGCGCCGTCCTGGGAGGAGACCTCGCCCAGCGACACCCGGCCCGGGTAGCGGTCCAGCAGCGCCCGGATCCGCCGCAGCACGTCCAGGCTGGCGGGCTGGATCATGTCATGGTCGTGCCGCTGCAGCGCGAAGAGCTTGGCCGGCACCTGGCCGCCGGGCGGCGGCACCGCCGGGTTGCTGCGCAGGAGCGGGTCGTGGGTGAGGAAGTCGATGGCATCCAGCCGGAAGCCGTCCACCCCGCGATCCAGCCAGAACCGGGCGACGTCCAGCAGCGCGTCGAGGCAGGCCGGGTTCTGCAGGTTCAGCGTCGGCTGGCTGGGCAGGAAATGGTGCAGGTAGTACTGCCGCCGCCGCGGTTCCCAGGTCCAGGCGCTGCCGCCGAAGACGCTGAGCCAGTTGTTCGGCGGCATGCCGTCGGGGGCAGGGTCGGCCCAGACATACCAGTCGGCGGTCGGCGCCGCCCGGCCGCGGCGGCTGGCATCGAACCAGGGATGCCGGTCGGAGGTATGGCCGCCGACCAGGTCCAGCAGCACCTTCAGGCCGCGGTCATGCGCTGCCTGTAGCACCGTGTCGAATTCGGCCAGCGAGCCGAAGACCGGGTCGATGGCGCAGTGATCGGCGACGTCATAGCCGAAATCCCGCTGCGGCGAGGCATAGACGGGGCAGATCCAGATCCCGTCCACGCCGAGCGAGGCGATGTGGTCGATGCGGGCCAGCAGGCCTGGCAGGTCGCCGACCCCGTCGCCGTCGGAATCCGCGAAGCTGCGGGGGTAGACTTGGTAGAGGACGGCGCCGCGCCACCATTCCGCCTGGCTGTCCATCCGCCCCGTACCGCCACGTCGTTCGATCTCGAAATGATTGCGTGAAATATGGGTCATGTCCATCCGGATTCGCGTCTGGGTTGTGCCGCGCCGGGAAGTCTCATCGGTATTGGATGGCCCACAGATGAACCGGCGGGACCGGTGGCGGCGCAGGGGCCAGCCTGTCCGGCGCCGCCCTGCCTGGCCCGGCATCGGGATGCCAGGCGGCGGCGCCTCATCCGGCAGCGGCGGCACGGGCGCGCCGGTGCCCTGCCCTGCGCTGGGAGGGGTGACGCTGCACGGCAGCGAGGGCGCCGCCGGGCCCCGTCGCCCGGGCCGGCGGACGCCGCAACCCGGCCCAGGCCAGGGCGGCCCGGCCGGC
>NZ_SMOA01000189.1 GCF_004353985.1 Paracraurococcus ruber
GGCGGCGCGGCCGGCGGCAGCCGGCACCGGCGGCATCCCAGGCCAGGGGTCGCCCGCATGCCCGGCCCGCGCGACGCCGTCGCTGTCATCGCCGCCTCCGGCATCGGCAAGGCCCATGGCGCTGGCCTTCGCCCACCCGGCGCGGCCGGGCGCGATGGGGGCCTCCGCGGCCCCGTGCGGCGCGGAGGCCTTGGCGGCATCCCAACCGGACGGCGCGGCGGGTGGCCGCCTCAGCCGGCCGACAGCGCCGCCAGGACCTGGCGCAGCAGCGCCAGGTCCTGCGGGCGGGACAGGCGGTGGTCCCCATCCTTCACCAGCAGCACCTGCACGTCGTCGCCGGTGACCTGCGCGGCGATGCGCAGCGCCAATTCCCAGGGTACGTCCGGGTCGCGCTGGCCATGCAGCAGCCGCACCGGCACAGCGATGGGCAGCGGCGCGTGCAGGAGCAGGTGGTCGCGCCCGTCCTCGATCAGCGCGCGGGCGATGGGATAGGGGTCGCCATAGGCGCTGGGGCGGTACCAGACGCCGTCGCGGTCCAGGGCGGCGCGGGCCTCCGCCGTCAGCGCCTGCTCCATCCGGGAGGTGAAGTCCGGCGCCGCGGCGATGCCCACCAGCGCCGAGACATGCCATGCCCGGTGCTGGGCATCGCGGAGCGCGCCCTCGGCGCCCCGCAGCGCCAGCAGCAGGGCGATCCAGCCGCCCATGGAGGAGCCGACCAGGATCTGCGGGCCGGTGGCCAGCGCGTCCAGCACGGCCGCCGCATCCGCCGCCCAGCGGCCGATCGTGCCCGCCTCGAACCGGCCGCCGCTGGCGCCATGGCCGCTGTAGTCGAAGCGCAGGAAGGCCTGGCCGCGTTCGGCGCAGAAGGCCGACAGGTCCTCGGCCTTGGTGCCCGTCATGTCGCTGTTGAAGCCGCCGAGGAAGACCACGCCCGGCCCGCGCCCGGGGCGACGGCGCCAGGCGAGCGCGACGCCGTCGCCGCGATCCAGCCGGCCCGCCTCCTCGGCGGCGTCATCGGACCGGCCAGGACCGCCGCCTTCCATCCCGGGGGTCGCGTGCGGCCCCGCTGCCTGGGAGGTGGCGGCGCCGCGGCCAGCGGATGCCGTCATCGCCGCGGCAGCCCGCGCTGCGCCAGGTTGGCGAACAGCGCGCCCGCCCCGAAGCCCCAGGGCGGGCAGGCATCGGTGCGCGCCACCTCGTTCACCAGCGCGCCCAGGCGCGGCGAGGCGATGCGCACCACGTCGCCCGGCTTGTGGGTGAAGCCCATGCCCGGCGCGCCGCGGTCCTTGGCCGGCGAGAAGGGGGTGCCAAGGAACAGCACCGCGCCGTCCGGATACTGGTGGTGCGGCCCGATGAGCTGGGCGACGATGTCCTTCGGGTCGCGGCTGATGGCGCCGACCGGGCCCGTCTCCTCCAGCCGGAAGCCGTCGGCGCCCTCGATGCTCATCGTGATCTCGGCGCCGCGCACGTCGTCCAGGGTGAACCCCGCCTCGAACAGCCGCAGCACCGGGCCGAGCGCGCAGGAGGCGTTGTTGTCCTTGGCGCGGCCGAGCAGCAGGGCGGAGCGTCCCTCCACGTCCCGCAGGTTCACGTCGTTGCCGAGCATGGCGCCCAGGATGGCGCCGCGGGCATTCACCGCCAGCACCGCCTCGGGCTCCGGGTTGCTCCAGTGGCTGACCGGATGCACGCCGATCAGCGCGCCGGGCCCGACCGAGGCGAGCGGCTGGCATTTGGTGAAGATCTCGACATCCGGGCCGATGCCGACTTCCAGGTACTGGCTCCACCAGCCCTTCTCGACCAGCGCCGCCTTCAGCCGCATCGCCTCCGCGCTGCCGGGCTTGACCGCGGACAGGTCGCCGCCGGCCAGGATGCCGCGCATCTCGGCGCGCACCCGCTCGGCCTGGCTGGCATCGCCGCGGCAGCGTTCCTCGATGACGCGTTCGAGCATGGAGCGGACATAGGTGACGCCGCAGGCCTTCACCGCCTGCAGGTCCACCGGCGCCAGCAGCCAGGGCTTGTCGGTGCCGCGCCGGCTGTGGCCGCTGTTCGCCAGCGCCGCCGGCAGGTCGAGCGGCATGGGCACGCCGCGCTGGCGGATGGCGGCGATCGGGTCGGGTTCGTTCAGCCAGGCGCTGACGGTGCCGAAGGCCGGCGTCATGTCGAAGGCGGCGCCGCGCAGCACGGCGACGGCGCAGGGACCCTCCGGCGTCATCACCCGCGCGGCCAGGCAGCCGTCGCGCCAATCCTCGGGCAGGGCCTGTCCATCGAGACGCGGCATTCCCTCGCTCCTCCCCCCGGCTGTTGCCCGGCAGCCTAGAGCGGATCGCCGCGGGGCCAAAGGCCCGGCCGCAAGAATCCGCTCTGAAAACAATAGGCTACCGTGGAATGGCGCAGCGCCGCGCAAGGCCGTGGAACGGGCTTGCCGGCGCTGCGCATTCGGCCGACCATCGCCGCAACGGGCGGGCCGGACCTGCCCCCGCTGCGGGAGGATCCATCGATGAGCGGCATCACGCGCCGGATGGCGCTGCGGGCCGGTGCGGCAAGCATCCTTGTCCCCTTGGCTGCGCCCGGCCAGGTGGAACGCGCCAATGCCCAGAGCCGGTTCGACTGGCGGCGCTTCCGCGGCGAGCGGATCGAGGTCACCGTCCAGCTGTCCCCGCGCGGCCAGTTCCTGCAGAGGAACAACCAGGAATTCGAGGACCTGACCGGCATCAAGGTCGGGCTGGAAGTGGTGCCGGAGCAGCAGCACCGGCAGAAGATTATCGTCGAATACGCGTCCGGCCGGCCGAGCTTCGACGTCACCGAGGTGAGCCTGCACGTGAACAAGCGGCAGGTCGGCAAGGCGAAGTGGAACACCGACATCCGGCCGCTGATCGCCGATGCATCGCTGACCGCGCCGGATTTCGAGTTCGGCGACTACGGCCAGGGCATGGTGCAGTACGCCACCCAGGCCGATGGCCGGCTGGACAGCTGCCCGGCCGGCGCCGACTACTTCATCCTCTACTACAACAAGGAATTGCTGGCGGCGCGCAACGTCGCGGTGCCCACCACCTGGGACGAGATGTTCGAGGCGGCGAAGCGCCTGGCCGATCCGTCGAAGCAGATCCACGGCCATATCGGGCGGGGGCTCAAGAACGCCAATGTGGTGCTGTGGTCCAGCTACCTGCTGGGCACCGCGCAGCGCGACATGATCGACGCCAACCGGCAGCTGATCACCGACACGCCGGACGCCGTCTGGGCCGGCGAGACCTACAAGAAATTCCTGCGCGACGTCTCGCCGCCCGGGTCCATCGGCTTCAACTGGAACGAGTGCCAGACCACCTTCATGCAGGGCCGCGCCGCCATGTGGGTGGACGGCATCGGTTTCGCGGCACCCCTGGAGGACAAGGCCCGATCCCGCATTGCCGGCAAGGTGGGCTATGCGGTGGTGCCGCGCGGGCCGGGGCCCAACCACCATTGCGCGCTGTTCGGCGCCGGCTACGGCATCCCGGAGGCGTCGCGGAAGAAGGGCCCGGCCTGGTTCTACATCCAGTGGGCGCTGGGCAAGTCGAACCAGCTGAAATGGCTGACCAGCGGCGCCGGCGTGCCGGCCCGCAGCAGCCCTTTCCGGAACGAGGAGGCGATCGCCCAGTCGCATTTCCCGCGCGACTTCTTCCAGACGCTGGAGGCGAGCGCGCGCATTGCCCGCGCCGGCCTGCCGGAGATCGTGCCGGTGACGCAGTTCCGCGACGTGATCGGCACCGCGCTGACCAACAGCATCAGCGGCGCCGACGTGGCGACGGAATTGCGGCGCGCGACCGCCGAATTCCGCCCCATCCTGGAGCAGAGCGAGCGGGAAAGCTGAGCGGGCAGGGCGCGGTGCCGCGCGACGCCGCCATCCTGGCCGGCCCGGCGGAGGCCGCCGCGCCGCGCCGCCGGCCCAACTACGCCCGCCGCTACGCCTGGTTCGTGGTGCCGGCCGCGGTGGTGGTGGTTGCCGTCATCCTCTTCCCCTGGCTCTTCACCCTGTACGTGTCCGCGCATGACTGGCACCTGGGCGGGGCGCGGCGCTGGGTGGGGCTGGAGAACTACCAGAAGCTGTTCAGCGATGCCCGCTTCGGCTGGGCGGTGGCGCGGACCCTGCTCTACACAGCGCTGGCGGTGGTGCTGCCCATGCTGCTCGGCCTCGCCGCCGCGCTGTGCTTCCACCGGCGCTTTCCGCTGCGCGGCCTGGCGCGCACGGTCTTCATCCTGCCGATGATGGCGACGCCGGTCGCCGTCGCGCTGGTATGGACCATGATGTTCCATCCGCAGCTTGGCGTGCTGAACTGGCTGCTGTCGCAGGTGGGCCTGCCGCCCTCGCTCTGGGTCTATTCCGCCGACACCGTCATCCCGACGCTGGTCTTGGTGGAGGTCTGGCACTGGACCCCGCTGGTGATGCTGCTGATCCTCGGTGGCCTCGCCTCCCTGCCGACCGACCCCTACGAGGCGGCGAGGATCGACGGCGCCACCGCCTGGCAGGCCTTCCGCCACATCACCCTGCCGCTGCTGCTGCCCTTCATCGTCGTGGCGCTGATCATCCGCACCATCGACGCGCTGAAGGCCTTCGACACCATCTATGTCATCACCCAGGGCGGGCCGGGCCAGGCCAGCGAGACGATCAACATCTTCCTCTACCTGCAGGCCTTCGCCTTCTACAATGTCGGCTACGCCAGTGCCGTGGTGGTCGTTTTCTTCGCCATCATCATGCTGCTGGCGGCGCTGCTGCTCTGGACCCGGCAGCGGGTGAAGGTCACGTGACGGGCGCCGCGCCCGCGCGCGTCGCCAAACACCGCCCGCCCTTGGCCCGGCGCCTGCGCCGCCTTGCCGCCGATGCCGGCTTCGGCCTGGCCGTGCTGGCGCTGGTCTCGCCGGCGGTGCTGGTCTTCCTCTGGATGCTCTCGCTGTCGCTGAAGACCGAGCTGGACAACACCGCCTGGCCGCCGGTCTTCGTCCCCGACCCGCCGACGCTGGACAACTACCGGGAGGTCTTCGCGCGGAACGACTTTCTCCTGTATGCCTGGAACAGCGTGGTGGTGTCCTTCTCGGCGACCGGCTTCGCGCTGCTGGTCGGCGTGCCGGCGGGCTACGGCATCGCCAAGATGCGGGCGATCCGGGCGGCGGCGCTGATCCTGATCGCGCGGATCACGCCCGGCCTCTCCTACCTCATCCCCCTCTTCCTGCTGTTCCAGTGGCTGGAGCTGACGGGCACGCTGGTGCCGATCGTCATCTCCCACCTAGTCATCACCGTGCCCATCGTGGTCTGGGTGATGATCTCCTTCTTCGAGGGGCTGCCGGGGGAGCTGGAGGAGGCGGCGCTGGTGGACGGCGCGACGCTGTGGCAGGCCTTCCGGCATGTCGCGCTGCCGCTGGCCCGGCCGGGGATCACGGTGGCGACCATCCTCGCCTTCATCTTCTCCTGGAACAACTTCGTCTTCGCCATGGTGCTGGCGGGGCGGGAGACGCGGACCCTGCCGGTCGCGGTGAACAACATGCTGACCTTCGAGCAGATCGCCTGGGGCCCGCTGTCCGCCGCGGCGCTGCTGGTGACGCTGCCGGTGCTGCTGCTGACCCTGGTGGCGCAGAAGCAGATCGTCGCCGGGCTGACGGCGGGCGGCGTGAAGGGCGCCTGACAGCCGCGCCGGGCTGCGGCCCGGGGCGGAGCGGCCGGGGCGCCGCTCCGCCCCGCCGGCGCGTCAGGGACCAGCGCGTCAGGGAATGGTGTAGCCGCGGGCCGCACCGACCGTGCGGTTCCACACCGCGCTGCATTCGCCCCAGATGCGGTTGCAGCTGTCGCGGAAGCTCGGCAGCACAACGCTGGTCACCGCCTCCCGCACCTTGGCATCGTCCTCGGGCGGCACGGCGGCGATGACGGAGGTGAATTTCCGCCCCTCGCAACTCGGCCTGCCCGCCAGGCAGTCCAGCGATTGCTGGTCGCTGACCGCGGCGAAGTCCCACATCTGCTTCTCCAGGCCCTGGAAGGCGCGCACCAGGGCCGCCTGCTGCTCCGGCGAGAAGCGCCGCCAGGCGGCCATGCTCATGAAATGGCCCTGCACGCCGCCGGCGACCGACAGCGGGAAGGTGTGCGTCGTCACCTCCCCCCAATTGCCGGCATAGGCCGACACCGCCGAGGTCACGCCGCAGGTGACCAGGCCGCGCTGCAGGGCGGGATAGACCTCTGAGAACTGCAAGGTCACGGGGGAGGCGCCGAGATGCGTCAGCAGCGCCGTCATGCTCGGCGTGTAGCTTCGCACCTTCAGGCCGCGCAGGTCGGCCACGCTGCGCACCGGCGCGTTGCAGAAGAAGTATTGCGGGCCGAAGGGCCAGATCGCCATGACCTTGGCGTTGAAGCGTTCCTGCAGGCGACGGTCGAAGGCTTCCCGCCCCGCCTCCACCGCCTTGCGCAGGTCCTCCACATTGGTGGAGACGCCGATGATGTCGAGGCCGTCGAAGAAGGGCTCGTCTCGCGCCACTTGGCCGATCAGCACGGCCATGACGTCGAAGGCGCCGGTCCGCAGGTGCCGCAGCGCATCCGCCGCCTGCACGCCGATCTGGTCCATGGGGTTGAAGGTGACCTGGAAGGGGATCCCGGTCTGCCCCGGGAGGGCGGCGTAGAAGGCGCGCTCGATCTCGATCTGCTTGGTGTTCTGGCTGAAATGCCCGACCGCGCGCAGCGGCACGGGGGACTGGGCGAAGGCCGGCAGGCCAGCCAGCAGCAGGCCGGCGGCGAACAGGATCTGGCGGAACATGATGTCTCCCGGGCTGGCGGAAACCGGTCCGATGCTTGCAAGATCGATGCCGGATCGGGAACCGCGCCGACCACCGCCGCCCCGAAGGGAGATCCGCATGCGCCGCGACCTGCTCGGCTACGGCCTGAACCCGCCCCGCCTGCGATGGCCGGGCGGCGCCGCCCTCGCCGTCTCCCTGGTGGTGAATTACGAGGAAGGCGCCGAGATGGCCGTGGAGGCCGGCGACCCGGAGAACGAGCGCATCGGCGAGGTGATCAGCGTGGTGCCGCCCGGCCGCCGCGATTTCGGGCAGGAGGGCATCTTCTCCTACGGCACCCGCGCCGGGCTCGGCCGCTTCCTGGAGGCCTTCGACCGCCACGGCGTGCAGGTCACCTGGTTCATGTGCGGCCGCGCAGTGGAACGCACGCCCGATCTCGCCCGCGCCTGCATCGCCCGCGGGCATGAGGCCGCCAACCATGGCTGGGTCTGGCGCCCGCATGCCGACTTCACCAGCCGCGCCGAAGAGGAAGCCAGCCTGCTGCGCGCGACCGCGGCGATCGAGACGGCCACCGGCGAGCGCCCGGTCGGCTTCTTCTGCCGTGGCAGCCAGAGCCCCTGGACCAGGGAATTGCTGGCGCAGCACGGCTACCTGTACGACAGCAACGCCTTCGACGACGACCTGCCCTATTGGGACGGCCCGATGCTGGTGCTGCCCTATGCTCTCGACTGCAACGACATGAAATTCTTCCACCCCAACGGCTTCGTCGTTCCGGAGCAATTCGTGGACTATGCCGAAGCCGCGATGGACCAGTTGATCGAGGAAGGCGAGCGCGGCGTCCCGAAGCTGCTCAATATCGGCCTGCATCTCCGCATCTGCGGCCGCCCGGCGCGATTCCGCGCGGTGGAGGGCATCCTGCGCGCCCTCGCCGCGCGGCGGGACAAGGTCTGGGTGGCGCGGCGGCGCGACATCGCCGCCCACGTCAAGGGCCAGCTACCCGTAGGTTAGCCGCGCCAGCCAGGTCGCCATGCCGGGGAAGGCGATCAGCAGCCCCGTCATCACCACCATCGCCAGGAAGAAGGGCACGGTGCCGGCGAAGACCTGCGCGATGGTGCCTTCCTTCCGCACCGCCTGGATGACATAGAGCGTCATGCCGACGGGCGGCGAGATCAGCGAGATCTCGCACATCAGCACGATGAAGACGCCGAACCAGACCGGGTCGATGCCGGCCGCCATGATGACCGGGAAAACCACCGGCACGGTGCCGACCAGCATCGGCAGCGTCTCGAAGAATACGCCCAGCAGCAGGTAGAACACCGTCAGCGCCAGGATGAGCTCGAGCGGCGTGGCGCCGAGCTGGGTGACGAAGGCGCCCAGCGCCGGCGTCACCCCCAGCAGCCCCAGCACGAAATTCAGGTAGAAGGCGACCGCCAGGATCAGCAGGCTCATCGCCGTCAGGCTGGCGGTGGCCAGGAAGCAGTCATGCAGCATGCGGATCGACAGGCGCCCGTAGAGCGCCGCGATCGGCAGCGCCGCCACCACGGCCAGCGCCGCGCTTTCCGTCACCGTCGCCCAGCCGCTGTAGATGCTGCCCATGATGATGGCGAAGATCACCAGCGGCGGCAGCAGGTCCACCAGCCGCTTCAGCCGCACCGACAGCCGGTCCTGCACCTCCTGCTGCCTCACCCAGTGCGGCTTCAGCCAGGCCATCAGCACGATGGTCGCCATGAACAGCACCGTCATGAGGATGCCCGGCACCACGGCGGCGGCGTAGAGCTGCCCGACCGAGGTGTTGGTCATGGCGCCATAGACGATCAGCGCGATGCCCGGCGGGATCAGGTTGCCGAGGGAGGCGCCGGCGGCGATGGAGCCCAGCACCAGCCGCTCGTCATACTTGCGGCTGCGGAAGCTGGGCAGCGCGACCGTCGACACGGTGGCGGCGGTGGCAACGGAGGACCCCGACACCGCCGAGAAGATGGCGGAGGCCGCGATGTTGGTGTGCAGCAGCCCGCCCGGTAGGATGTTCAGCCAGTCCGCCAGGCTGCGGTACAGCCGGTCCGTGCTGCCGCTCCGCACCAGGATCTCCCCCAGCAGGATGTAGAGCGGGATGGACAGCAGGACATAGTCTTCCATGGAGGCCCAGAGCTGCGTTCCCAAGGCCTCCACCAGCGCCGGGCTGAGGTAGAGGCTCGCCCCCAGCACCGCCACCAGGAACATCGCGGTCGCAACATGCAGGCCGAGGAAGAGCAGCGCGACCAGGATGCCGAAGCCGATCGCCGCCTCGCCCACGCCGATCATGCCGCGCCCGCCTTGTCGGCGCCGCGCGCGAGGACCGCGCCGGCCTCGGCCTGCACCTCCTCCTCCAGCGTCATCGGCCCGTACCAGCGGTTCACCTTCCGCCAGTCGGTCAGCAGCAGCCATAGCGCATGCGCGGCGAACAGGCCGGCGGCGATGGCGAAGGCCGCCAGCCCGGCCAGCCAGGCCGATTGCGGCAGCCACATCGGCGTCTGCAGCGGGGAATTCGCATGGCTCTGGAACAGCAGGCTTTCCTTCAGCACCGCCCAGCCGCGCCAGGCGGCATAGATCGCCAGCGCCGCCAGCAGCAGGAAGGCCAGCGCATTCAGCACCGCGCGCAGCGGCGCCGGCAGGTGCCCGAGCAGGAAATCCACCCTGGTGTGGGACCGCGTCACCAGCGCATGCGCGAAACTGAGCGTGGAGAAGACCGCCAGCGTATAGGCGCCGATCTCGTCCACCCCTTGCAGCGAGAAGGCGAAGAATTTCCGCCCGAAGATTTCCACGCAGGTCAGGAAGGCCAGCGCCAGCAGCCACCAGCCGCCGATGATGGCGACCGCGCGCGCCGGCCCCGCCAGCAGCCGCGCCACCGGGTTGTCGGAGTTCATGCGGGCAGGCCCGACAGCGCCCGCCAGTGCCGCGCGATATCCATGCGCCGGGCAATCCAGACGCCGGGCACGCGGGTGACATGCTCCAGCAACTGCTCCAGTCCGCGGATGCGGCCGGGCCTGCCGATGGTGCGGAGGTGCAGCCCTACGGACATCATCTTCGGCTGCGTCCGGCCTTCCCGGAGCAGCCAGTCGAAGGCGCCGGTGCAATACCTGGAAAAGTCCTCGGGGAAGACGAAGCCCTGGCCCGGCGCGAAGCGCATGTCGTTCGTGTCGAAGCTGTAGGGCAGGATCACATGCGGCCGGCCCGCCACCTGCACCAGCCGCGGCAGGTCGTCGTCATAGGCATCGGAGTCGTAGAGGAAGCCGCCTTCCTCCACCACCAGCCGCCGCGTGTTGGCGCTGGGCGCCGACTTGGTGTGCCAGCCCAGCGGCCGCGCGCCGCCGGCCTCCGCCAGGGTCGCAACCGTCCGGGCGATCACCGCGCGCTCGGTCGCCTCCTCCATCCCGGCATGCATCTGCCAGCGCCAGCCATGCGCGCTGATCTCGTGTCCCGCCATCGCCGGGGCGCTGGCCAGCGCCGGCGTGGCGGCGACGGCGCGGCCGCAGCAGGAGAAGGTGGCCTTCACCCCGAAGGCGTCCAGCAGGTTCATCACCCGCCACAGCCCGACGCGGCTGCCATAGGCGAAATGCGTCTCCATGCAGGGGTCGGGCGCGCCCTCCACATGCTGCCGCGTCTCCGGCACCACCTCGTTCCGCTCGTCGCCGCTGGCCAGCGACAATTCGGCGCCTTCCTCGACATTCACCACGAAGGACAGCGCGAGCCGTGCCCCGTCCGGCCAGCGCGGGTCGGGCGGCGTGCGGCCATAGCCCGCCAGGTCGCGCTCGGCCGGGGGCATCCCGCCGGGAATCAGGCTCATCCGCGTCTCCGATCGAAGGCGTGTGGCGGCGCCCCGGCAGCGGGGCTTGCCGATCGCCGAGGCGGACCGGCCGGTGCGCGTGGGGCAGCAAGCGACATGCCATGCGCGGCGCCCGAAGCCGGCCCGGCGGACGCGGCCGCATGGCGCCGCCGGCGGCAGTCTGCGCGGGGGGCGGGCAGTCGCGCCGCGTCAGAGGGCGGCGATGTCGGTCCGCCGATCCGGCACCGGCGTGCGGCTCGCCTCCAGCAGCGCAACGGTCTCGTCCGCCACTTCCAGCACCGCGGCCCGCAGGGCCTCGGCCGCATCCGGCGGCAACTGGCGCAGCGTGCCCTGAAGCTGGCGCGCCGCCGTGGCCAGGCGGGTGGCGCCCAGCGTCGCCGCGGCGCCGGCCAGCCGATGCGCGGCCGCCACCACAGCCTCCGCCTCCGCCGCCTCGGCACCGCCCAGCGCCTCGGCGGCCAGCCGCATCTCGCGCAGGAATTCCTCGGCCAGGCTGCGGGTCGCCTCCGGGTCCAGGCCCGGCACCACCAGCGCGGCGCCGGCGCGCCGGCCCAGCAGCGGCAGCGCGGCGAAGGCCGGGGCAGCGGCCGCGGCGCCCTGGCCTTTCCCCGTCGCCCG
>NZ_SMOA01000018.1 GCF_004353985.1 Paracraurococcus ruber
GTGGCGGCGCGGCTTGGGCCGTCCCCGCCGGCGCCGGCGCGGCCGCGCGACCGGGGGCGGCGGCTGCGGGTCGGGCTGCTTTCGGGCGGGCTGGGCCAGCACCCGGTGGGCTGGCTGACCCTGCCGGGGCTGGAGGCGCTGCCGGAGGCGGAATTCGAGCTGGCGGCCTATGCCCTGAAGCCGCGGCAGGATGCGCTGGCGGCGCGGTTCCGCGCCCGCTGCGGCCTGTGGCGCGATGTCGGGCACTTGGATGACGCGGCCCTGGCGGCGCAGATCGCGGCCGACAGCGTCGACATCCTGCTCGATCTCGGCGGCTATGGCGATGGCGGGCGGCCGGGCGTGCTGCAGCAGCGGCCGGCGCCGGTGCAGGTGAAATGGGTGGGCATGCAGAATGCCAGCATGGGCCTGGGCTGCATCGACTGGATGCTGACCGACCGCTGGGAGACGCCGGCGGGGTTCGAGCGGTTCTACGCCGAGAGGCTACTGCGGCTGCCGGACGGCTATGTCTGCTACCTGCCGCCGCCGGAGGCGCCGCCGGTCGGGCCGCTGCCGGCCCTGGCGCGCGGGCATGTCACCTTCGGCTGCTTCAACAACCTGGCGAAGGTGACGCCGCAGGTTCTGGCGGCCTGGGCGCGGATCCTGGCGGCGCTGCCGCAGGCGAGGCTGGTGCTCCGCACCCATGCCCTGGGAGAGACTGCGACGCGCGAGCGCGTGCTGGCCCGCATGGTCGGGCTCGGCCTGCCCGCGGACCGCGTGGTGCTGGAAGGCGGGGTGCCGCACCAGGCGCTGCTGGCCGCCTATGGCGGGATCGACATCGCCCTCGATCCCTTTCCCTATACCGGCGGCCTGACGGTCTGCGAGGCGCTGTGGATGGGCGTCCCTGTGCTGACCCTGGCGGGGGACAGTTTCTGCGGGCGGCATGCGCTGAGCCATCTCAGCAATGTCGGCCTGCCGGACTGGGCGGTGACGGACGCCGAAGCCTACGTCGCCGCGGCCATCGCCCGGGCGTCCGACCTGCCGGCGCTGGCGGCGCTGCGGGCCGGGCTGCGCGACAGGGTGGCGGCGTCGCCGCTGACCGATGCGGCACACTTCGGCCCGGCGCTGGCGCAGGCGCTGCGCCGCGCCTGGGGCGAATGGTGCGATGCGGCAACGCCACCGTGATGCAACGCCCGGGCGGCTCGGGGCTTAGGCAAAGGAAGCCCATCGCCCAGGAGCCGGCCGCGTGGACGGGACGACGCATGGCGCGGACCCGGCCTGCCGGGTCTGCGGCGCCGGTTTGCAGGAACAGGTGGCCGATCTCGGCCTTGTGCCCCTGTCGCTGGCGTCGGTGCCGCCGGCCGCGGCCGGGCGGCCGCTCGCCTGCGCCCCGCTGCGCGCCCTGGTCTGCACCGACTGCCGCTTGGTGCAGACGCCGGGGGCGGAGGTTGCCGCGCCGCTGCCGCCGCTCGGCCCGCAGCACGGCTTCGCCGGGCTGATCGCCACGCGGCTGCGGCTCGGCCCGGGCACGCCGGTGGCGGCCTTCGATCCTGCCTGCCTCGGCCCCTTCCGCGACCGCGCGATCCCGGCCCGCGCCGTGCCTGCCGGGGCGCGCACCGCGCTGGCCCTGCGGGAAGCGATGCCGCCGCCGGTGCTGCTCCTCGCCGGGCCGGTGCTGGCGACCGCATCCGACCCGGCGGATGCGCTGGCCGGGGTGCGGGCGCTGCTGGCGCCGGGCGGCGTCGCGGTCTTCGACCTGCCGGACCTGCTCGGCTGGCTGCGCGGCAACCGCTTCGACCGGCTGGGCCATGCGCTGCGCCTGCTGCCCTCCGTCCTGGTGGCGGAGATGATGCTGGGGCTGCACGACCTGGTGCCCTTCGCGCTGGAGACGCTGCCGGCGCCGGGCGGCTGGCTGCGCCTGCTGGTCAGGCATGCCGAGGATGCGACCAAGCCGATCGGCGGCAGCGTGCTGACCCGCCGGGCGGAGGAGCGGGCGGCGGGGCTGGAGGGATCGGCGGCCTATGCCCGCGCCGCCGTGCAGGTGGCGGAGGCCCGGCTGGCGGTGCTGGACCTGCTGGTGGCGGCGCGGCGGGAGGGCCGGCGGGTCGCCGGCTTCGGGGCCGGCCCGACCGCGGCGACGCTGGCGGCCGCTTGCGGCCTGGGGCCCGGGCTGCTTGCCGGCACGGTGGACCCCTCGGGGGCGGCGGCCGGGCTGCTGCTGCCGGGCAGTGCCGTGCCGGTCTGGCCGGCGGCGGCGCTGGCGGTGGCCCAGCCCGACCTCCTGCTGGTGCTGGATGGCACCCCGGCGGCCGAGGTGCGGGCGGCGCTGGCCGGGCAACCCGGCGCGCCGGGCCGCATCGCCGAGCCGCTGCCGGGCCTGCGCATCGACTGAGGGACGCGCCGGCCGGCCAAAGGGCCGACGGGCAGGATCGGCAGGTCCGGCGCGTCAGCGCCATGCTGTCGGCCCGCGGGTCCGGGATGCCGGCCCCAGGGGGGCAGCCCGGGATCGGTCCCGCGCGGCCCGCGCCCGCAGCCGGATGCGGGCGCCGCACCCCGGCATGGGTCGGAGCCGGCTGCGCCGACAGCGCGGCCGCGGGGCGATGGGATCCTGCACGCCCCCCCGCGCGGCACGAGCGGTTGCCCGGGCGGGGCGGCCGGTGCCGTGGGGTCGGGACCGCAATGCGGATCGCCGCCCGCCACCGTGCCGCCAGGGCGCCGCGGCAGGCTCATTTGCCCGTGACCCGTGCCGGGGCTGGGCTGGCCGCCCCCGCCTTTCGGCGGGCTGGCCAGGGCCGCGACCCTCGCCACATGCTCGGTCCGGGCCGCGTCCCGCCCGGCGCTAACCTGTTGCCGCGGCGCCGCGAAACGCCAGGATGGCTGGCGGAACCTTGGACGGCGGATCGCTTTCCGTCCCGAGCAAGCCGGAACGAGCAGGAGGGGGCATGAACCTGATCCAGACCCGCGGCCCCGCCGGCAGGGCGGGCAGCGCGCCCGTGGCCGCGCGCTACGCCGCGGTGCGCGGACGGACCGAGGCGCTGGCCGCGCCGCTTTCGGCCGAGGACCAATGCATACAGTCGATGCCGGATGCCAGCCCGGCGAAGTGGCACCGGGCCCATACCACCTGGTTCTTCGAGACCTTCCTGCTGGTGCCGCACCTGGCGGGCTATCGGCGGTTCGACGACCGGTTCGGCTTCCTCTTCAACTCCTACTACGAGGCGGCGGGGCCGCGGCATGCCCGGCCGCGGCGTGGGATGCTCACGCGGCCCTCGGCCGCCGAGGTCACCGATTATCGGGCGCATGTCGACGAGGGCATGGCGGCGCTGCTGCGCGACCCCTTGCCGGAGGCGGCGGTGCTGGTCGAGCTTGGCCTGCAGCATGAGGAGCAGCACCAGGAATTGCTGCTGACCGACATCCTGCACGCCTTGTCGCAGAATCCGCTCCTGCCGCCCTACGACCCCGACTGGCGGGAACCGCCGGCGGCGACCGGCGAGGCCGGCTGGCTCACCCTGCCGGAAGGGCTGGCGGAGATCGGCCATGCCGGCCCGGGCTTCGCCTTCGACAACGAGGCGCCGCGCCACCGGACCTGGGTCGCCGGCTGCCGGGTGGCGGACCGGCTGGTGTCGAACGGCGCCTGGCTCGCCTTCATGGCGGAGGGCGGCTACCGCACCCCGACCCTCTGGATGAGCGAGGGCTGGGCGGCCTGTGCCGCCGAGGGCTGGGAGGCGCCGCTGCACTGGCACCGGCGCGGCGAGGGCTGGATGCAGTATACGCCGAATGGCCTCCGCCCGCTCGACCCTGCGGCGCCGGTCCGCCACATCTCCTGGTACGAGGCCGAGGCCTTCGCGCGGTGGGCCGGGAAGCGGCTGCCGACGGAGCAGGAATGGGAGGTGGCGAGCGCCTTGCCCGGCTTCCGCGACGCCACCGGCATCGGCTGGCAATGGACCAACAGCGCCTACCTCCCCTATCCGGGCTTCCGGCCCTGGGAGGGCGCGGTCGGCGAGTACAACGGCAAGTTCATGATCAACCAGATGGTCCTGCGCGGCGGGTCGCTGGCGACGCCGCCCGGCCATGCGCGGCCGAGCTATCGCAATTTCTTCCCGCCCGGCGCCCGCTGGCAGTTCAGCGCAGTGCGCCTGGCGGAGGATGCGCCTTGAGCGGCGAGGCTGCCCAGCGGGTCGCGCTGATCGCCGACGCGGTCACGGGCCTGTCCGCGGTCCCGAAGACCCTGCCCTGCAAATGGCTCTACGATGCCGCGGGGGCGGACCTGTTCGAGGCGATCACCCGGTTGCCCGAATACTACCCGACGCGGACCGAGGTGGGGATCCTGACCGACCAGGCGGATGCGATCGCGGCGGCGATCGGGCCCGGCGCGGCGGTGGTGGAATTCGGCCCGGGCGACGGCGCCAAGGCGGAATTGCTGCTGGCCGCGCTGCCGGCGCCGGCCGCCTATGTGCCGGTGGACATCGCGCCGGAATGGCTGGAGGCGGCGGCCAGCCGCATTGCCGCGGCGCGGCCGGGCCTGCCGGTGCTGCCGGTGGTGGCGGATTTCGCGCAGCCCTTCGCCCTGCCGGCGCGGCTGGGCGCGGCGCCGCGGCTGGGCTTCTTCCCCGGCTCGACCATCGGCAATTTCGAACCGGGCGAAGCGACCCTCTTCTTGCGCCGGGCGCGGGAGACGCTGGGGCGCGGCGCGCGGATGCTGCTGGGCGCCGACCTGGTGAAGGACGCGGCGGTGCTGGAGGCGGCCTATGACGACGCCGCCGGCGTGACGGCGGGGTTCAACCTGAACCTGCTGCGCCGGCTGAACCGGGAGGCCGGGGCGGATTTCGACCTGGGCGGCTTCCGCCATCGCGCCGTGTGGAATGCGGCGGCGGAGCGGGTGGAGATGCACCTGGTGGCGCAACGCGCCCAGACGGTGCGGCTGGCCGGCCGCGAATTCCGCTTCGCCGAGGGCGAGACCATCCACACCGAGAACAGCCACAAATACCGCCCCGAGCGCCTGCGCGGCCTGGCGGAAGCGGCCGGCTGGCGCGCCGCCACGATGTGGACCGACGAGCGGGCCTGGTTCTCGGTCTGGCTCTTGGAAGGCTGATCCCTGGCTTCCGAAGGCCTTCCGGCCTGCGGCGGCGGGAGCGCGAGGGAGGCAGAGCCTCCCTCGCAAATGTGGTAGTCGGGCGCCATGCAGACCGACATCGCCAGCCACCGCGGCGGCGCCTTCCTCTGGCCCGAGAACAGCCTCCTCGCCTTCCGCGAGGCCCTGGCCCTGCCGGCCGAGCAGCTCGAGCTCGACGTGCATCTTTCGGCCGATGGCGAGGTCGTGGTCATCCATGACGCCACGCTGGACCGCACCACGGATGCGCGCGGCCCCGTCCGGGACCGGTCGCTGGCGGCGCTGCGCGGGGTGCGGGTAAAGGGCACCGGCGGGGAGCCGCCGCCAACCCTGGCGGAGGCCGCGGCGCTGGTGGCCGCGACCGGCCGCATCCTGCGGCTGGAGGTGAAGGCGGACGGGGAGGGGCGGCCCTATCCCGGCATCGTCCCCGCCTGCCTGGCCGTGCTGGACGCGGCCGGGCTGCGCGGCCGCACCGTGGCGATGAGTTTCCAGCCCCTGACCATGGCCGAATTCGCCGCCGCCGGCGGGCTGCTGCGGCGCGTCCTGTTGCTGGAGGCGAAGCCTTTTCGGGGCATGGGCCTGCCCGGCGCCGTCGCCCTGGCACGCGGCTGCGGGGCGGAGGAGATCGGGCTGCCGGTCGGCGAATTGGACGCGGATGCGGTGGCGGGCTTCCGGGCGGCGGGCCTGGCGGTCGGCGCCTGGGGGGCCAACGACGCGGCGACGATCCGGCACGGCCTGGCGCTGGGGCTCGATGCCATCGCCACCGACGACCCGCCCCTGGCCCTGCGGCTGCGCGGCTGAGCCCGCGGGCGTTGCGACGCGAGGCGGCGGCGATCTAAACCGGCAGGCGAACCAGCGATGGCCTCGGGGCGCCGGCAAGGCGCATCAAGCCATTGGCAATCTCGGCTGCCCAGAACCCGCCGGCGCCCAGACCTGGGCCGGGCGGCGAGGCGGCATGACCGAATCGCCCCCGCCGCGAGAGACCGGATGACGCCGCAGCAGAAACCCGCCCCAGGAGTCGCCAAGGCATCCCCCGCCGGCCGTCCCGCCGCGGCCGCGCCCCGCCTGCCGGAAGCCGAGTTGCGGGCGCGACTGGCGGCGGCCCCGGGCGATGCCGGGCTGTGGCAGCAGCTCGGGCAGCTCTGCCTCGAGACCGGGCGCCCGGCGGAGGCGGCGGAGGCCTTCGGCAAGGCCATCGCGGCCGGTGCCTCGCCCTTCCTGCTCGCCGTGCCGCAGGCCCTGGCGCTGAGCAATGCCGGGCGGGTGGAGGAGGCGGTGGCGGTCGCCGCCGCGGTGCGGGCGAAGCGGCCGAAGGATTTCGCGCTGGCCAATCTGCACGGGGTGATGCTGAAGCGCGCCGGCCGGCTGCAGGACGCGCTACCGGTGCTGGAGCAGGCGCGCAAGCTGGATCCGCGCGCCGCGTCCGCCTGCCAGAACCTGGGCAACACCTACGACCAGCTGGGCCGCTTCGCGGAGGCGGTGGCAGCCTACCAGGCCGGGGTGCGGCTGGAGCCGAAGAACGGCAACCTGCACCGGCTGCTGGGCCGCGCCCAGCGGGCCGGAGGCGATCCCCGCGCCGCGCTGCTGAGCTTCGAGCGCTGCGTCACCTTCGAACCCGCCGGGCTGGACGGCTGGACCGACCTAGTCGGCACGCTGCTGCTGCTGGGCGAGACCGAGAAGGCCTTCGCGGCGCTGGAGCGGGCGCGCCGCGCCAGGCCGGGCGACGCGGCCGTGGACCTGCTGCAGGCGCGGGTCTGCCTGCAGCTCGGCCGGCGGGAGGAGGCGCTGGCGATCGCCGAGCGGGCGGCGGCCGCCAGCCCCGGCGACCCGGTGCTGGCGCTGCTGCTGGCCCGCATCCATGGCGACGGCAACCTGCGCGCCGCCAATGCGGCGCTGCGCCAGGGGGTGGAGGCGAATCCGGGCAACCTGCAGCTCGCCACCGCCCTGGTCGAGAACCTGGCGCGCAGCCGCTACGACGACGAGGCGGCGCATATCCAGGAAGGCTATGAGCGCGCCTGCGCCCTGCTGGCGGCCGATCCGGGCGGTGTGCAGCGCCATGCCAAGCCGCTGCGCACCGTCTTCATGCGCGTGCTGGACCATGACCGGCTGGACGCGACCGGCACGCTGGCGGAGCTTGCGCCGCGCTGGATGGGCGATGGCGACATCGCCGCCCTGCATTACGAGCTGGGGCGGGTGGAGACGCTGGAGGATCGGCGGCAGGTCGTCGCCTGGCACCGGCAATGGGGCCAGCGGGAGGAACGCGGGATCGCGCCGGTGACCGTCCCGGCCCTGCCGGCGATCGGCACGGGCCGGCGGCTGCGGATCGGCTTCATGTCCTCCGACCTGCGGGACCACCCCGTCAGCTATTTCGCCATCCCGCTGCTGGAGCGCTTCGACCGCGACCGCTTCGAGGTCTACTGCTATTCCTTCTACGAGCGCGAGAAGGACGCCGTGCAGGCGCATATCGAGCGGCAGGTGACCGGCTTCCGCTGGTGGCCGCGACTGCCGGCGGCGCAGGCGGCGGAGCGCATCGCCGAGGATGCGCTCGACATCCTGTTCGAGCTCGGCGGCACCACGGCGATGAACAAGCTGCAGGTGATGGCCTATCGCCCCGCCCGCATCGGCGCGAGCTGGCTGGGCTACCCGCATTCGGCGGGGCTGGAACGCATCGACTACATCCTGGTCGACCCCTACCTGAAGCCGTCCGAGCCCGGGCTGCTGATCGAGCAGCCCTTCGAGATGCCGGAGACCTGGGTGACGCTGGGCAATGTCGGCTTCCGGCCCGTGCCGATCGAGGAGGCGCTGCCGGAGGAGCGCCGCGGGTACCTGACCTTCGGCACCATGAACAACCCCTACAAATTCACCCGCGCCTGCCTGGATGCCTGGGCGGCGGTGCTGCGGGCCGTGCCCGGCTCGCGCTTCCTCTTCGTCCGGCCGGAGGCGCGGACCCGGGCCTTCGTCGAGAATGCCCGGGCCGGCTTCGCCGCGCGTGACGTGGACCCGGACCGGCTGGAATTCATCGGCGTGCGCGGCACCCATCTGCCGCACTACAACTCCATCGACATCGCGCTGGACAGCCTGCCGCATGTCGGCGGCACCACCACCTGCGAGACGCTGTGGATGGGCGTGCCCTGCGTCTCGCTGGTCGGGCCCGGCTTCCCGGAGCGGCTCAGCTATTCCAACCTGTCGAATGCCGGTCTCGGCGACCTCGCGGTGTTCAGCGTGGAGGATTACGTGCAGGCGGCGGCGGCGCTGGCGCAGGACCGGGCCCGCCGGCGTGCCCTGCGGCACGGCTTGCGCGACATGATCCGCGCCAACCCGCTGGGCCAGGCCGACCGCTTCGTGCAGGGCTTCTACGCGCAATGCGCCGAGGTGGCGCGGTGAAGGCGGTGATCCTGGCCGGCGGCCGCGGCACCCGCCTGTCCGAGGAGACGGCGCTGCGGCCGAAGCCGATGGTGGAGATCGGCGGCTGGCCCATCCTCTGGCACGTCATGAAGATCTACGCCGCGCATGGCGTCACCGACTTCGTCGTCTGCCTGGGCTACAAGGGCTGGATGATCAAGGAGTATTTCCTGAACTACCGGCTGCATGCCTCGGATCTCTCGATCGACCTGGCGGCCGGCAAGGTGGAGGTGCTGCGGCCCTCCGCCGAGCCCTGGCGCATCGCGCTGGTCGACACCGGGGAGGCGACGGAGACCGGCGGAAGGCTGCGGCGCATCGCGCCCTATGTGGTGGACGAGCCGGAATTCTGCATGACCTATGGCGACGGCGTGGCAGATGTGGATGTCGGCGCGCAGCTGCGCTTCCATCGCGCGCATGGCCGGCAGGCGACGGTGACGGCGGTGGTGCCGCCCGGCCGCTTCGGCGCCCTGGCCCGCGACGGCGACGCCGTCAGCAGCTTCACCGAGAAGCCGCCGGGCGATGGCGGCACCATCAATGGCGGCTTCTTCGTCCTCTCGCCGCGGGTGCTGGACCGCATCCCCGACGACGACACGAAATGGGAGGATGCCCCGCTGCGATCCCTGGCCCAGGACGGCGAACTCATGGCCTTCGACCATCGCGGCTTCTGGCAGCCGATGGACACGCTGCGCGACCGCGACCAGCTGGAACGCCTCTGGGCGGAGGGCCGCGCGCCCTGGCGGTGCTGGTGACCCCGCGCCGCGAATTCTGGCGGGGCCGGCGGGTGCTGGTCACCGGCCATACCGGCTTCAAGGGCAGCTGGCTCTGCCTGCTGCTGCACCGGCTGGGCGCCCAAGTGACCGGGATCGGGCTGGATCCCTATGCCGGGCCCACGGCCTTCGAGGCGCTGCGCATCGCCCCGCTGCTGCAGGCCGACCACCGGCTGGATGTGCGGGACGGCGCGGCCGTGGCGGCGATGCTGCGGGCCGCGCGGCCCGACCTGCTGCTGCACCTGGCGGCGCAACCCTTCGTCGGCCGCAGCTATCGCGAGCCGGCGGCGACCTTCGCCACCAACTGCACCGGCACCATCCATGTGCTGGACGCGCTGCGCGGGCTGGGCGGCGTCGCGGCGGCGGTCTTCATCACCTCCGACAAGGTGTACCGCAACGACGGCGCCGGCCGCGCCTTCCTGGAGGACGACCCGCTGGGCGGGCATGATCCCTACAGCGCGTCCAAGGCGGCGGCGGAGGCGGCCGTGCAGTCCTGGCGCGCCAGCTTCGCCGCGGACCTGCCGCCGATCGCCACCGCCCGCGCCGGCAACGTCATCGGCGGCGGCGATTTCGGCGAGCAGCGCATCATCCCCGACCTGGTCCGCGCCGAGATGGCGGGGCAGGCGCTGCTGCTGCGCCGCCCCGACGCCACCCGGCCCTTCCAGCATGTGCTGGACGTGCTGCGCGGCTACCTGATGCTGGCGGAACGCCTGGCCGGGGCGACGGCCGACGCCCCGTCGGCATTGAATTTCGGCCCGCTGGATGGCGAGATCCGCGTGCGGGACCTGCTCGTGCATTGGCAGGCCGCGACGGGCGTGCCGGTGGCCTGGCGGCAGGAGGAGGGGCCGATCATGGCGGAGGCGCCTCGGCTCGGCCTCGACTCCACCCTGGCGATGCGCGTGCTCGGCTGGCGCCCGGCGCTCTCCACGCCCGAGGCCATCGCCGAGACCGCCCGCTGGTATGCTACCTGGCGTGCCGGCGCGGATGCGCGGGCGCATGCGCTGGCGGCGATCGACCGGCTGGTGCCGGCATGAGCGGGTCGCGCCCGGTCACCGCCTGCCGCGCCTGCGGCGGCAGGCTGGGGCTCGAATTCTGCGACCTGGGCGCCATGGCGGTGGCGAACAGCTATGTCCCGCCGGAGCGCGCCGCGGCGCCCGACCCGGCCTTCCCGCTGCGCTGCATGGTCTGCGAGGACTGCCGCCTGGTGCAGCTCGACACCGTGGTGGATGAGCGCGGGATCTTCAGCGACTACGCCTATCTCTCCTCCATGTCCTCCACCTGGCTGGACCATGCCGCGCGCTTCTGCGCGGCGATGGTCGCGCGGCTGGGCCTGGGGCCCGCCAGCTTCGTGGTGGAGGTGGCCAGCAACGATGGCTACCTGCTGCGGAACTTCGTCGCCGCCGGCATCCCCTGCCTGGGCGTCGAGCCGGCCGCGAACGTGGCGGCGATCGCCCAGGCCGCCGGCATACCGACCGAGGCGCGCTTCTTCGGCCGTGCCGCCGCGCGCGACATCCTGGCCGCGCGCGGCACTGCCGACCTGGTGGTGGCGAACAACGTGCTGGCGCATGTCCCTGACCTGGACGACTTCATCGGCGGCCTGGCGTTGCTGGCTGGGGCGCGGGGCGTGGTCTCGATCGAGGCGCCGCACCTGGTCGCGCTGGTGGATGGCGTGCAGTTCGACACGATCTACCACGAGCATTATGCCTACTGGTCCCTGCTGGCGATGGAAGCGGCGCTGGCGCGGCATGGCTTGCGCGTGTTCGAGGTGGAGCGGCTGCCGACCCATGGCGGCTCCCTGCGCGTGCTGGCCTCCGCCGCCGCGCAGCCCGTCGGCGCGGGGCTGCTGGATGTGCGGGCGGAGGAAGCGGCGCGCGGCCTGTCCGCCGATGCCTTCTACCGGGGCTTCGGGCCGCGCGTCCGCGCGGTGCTGGACGGGCTGCGCGCCTGGCTGGCGGATGCGCGCGCCGGGGGGCGGCGGGTCTGCGCCTATGGCGCCGCGGCCAAGGGCAACACGCTGCTGAACGCCGCCCGCGTCACCGCCGCCGATATCCTGGCGGTGGCCGACCGCAGCCCGGAGAAGCAGGGGCGCTTGCTGCCGGGCAGCCGCATCCCGGTGGTCTCGCCGGAGGCGCTGCTGGCCCTGGCGCCGGACGACATCCTGATCCTGCCCTGGAACATCGAGGCCGAGGTGACGCGGCAGTTGCGCGGTGCCGGCCATCGCGGCCGCCTGGCCGTCGCGGTGCCGGCGATGCGCGTGCAGGATCGGCTGGCGTGATCCTGCGGCCCACCGCCATTGCCGGCGTGGTCGAGGTGCGGGCGGAGCCCGCCGAGGATGCCCGCGGACGCTTCGTGCGGACCTGGTGCGCCGGGGAATTCGCCGCCGCCGGCCTGGACTTCCGCCCGTACCAGATCAGCCTGTCGGAGAATCCGCGCCGGCACACGCTGCGCGGCCTGCACTATCAGGACCCGCCGGCGGTGGAGCGCAAGCTGATCCGCTGCCTGCGCGGCGCGGTGCTGGACGTGGCGGTGGACCTGCGGCGGGACTCGCCGACCTGGCGGCGCTGGGTGGCGGTGGAACTGGACGCCGCGCGCCACAATGCGCTGTTCATCCCGCAGGGCTGCGCGCATGGCTTCCTGACGCTGACCGGGGATGCCTGGCTGGAGTACCTGATCGACGCGCCCTACGTCCCCGGCACGGCGCGCGGCGTGCGATGGGACGACCCGGCCTTCGGCATCGCATGGCCGGCGGCGCCGGCGGTGATCTCCGACCGGGACCGGGACTGGCCGCGCTATGCCTGAACGCCTGCTGCTGACGGGCGCCAGCGGCTTCGTTGGGCGGCAATTGGCGGCGCCGCTGGCGGCGCGCGGCTTCGAGGTGCATGCGGTGGCGCGCCGCCCGGGGGACGGCGCGGCGCGGTGGCACGCGGCGGACCTGCTCGACGAGGCCGCGATGCGCGCGCTGCTGCGCGAGGTGCGGCCGGCGGTGCTGGTGCATGCCGCCTGGTATGTGGCGCATGGTGCCTTCTGGACCGCGCCCGAGAATGCCGCCTGGGTCGAGGCGTCCGCCGCGCTGGGCGCGGAATTCGCCGCGCTGGGCGGCCGGCGGCTGGTCGGTCTCGGCAGTTGCGCGGAATACGACTGGGAGGACCCGGACCCGACGCCCTGGCCGGAGACGCGCCGCATCTTGCCGGCCACGCCCTATGGCCGCGCCAAGGCGGAGCTTGCCTCGCGCTGGTCGGCGCTGGGGAAGCGATACGGCCTGTCCGTGGCCTGGGCGCGGCTGTTCCACCTGTTCGGGCCCGGCGAGCATCCCGAGCGGCTTGTCCCCGCCGTCCTGCTCGCCTTGCAGGAGGGCCGGGAGGCGCTGGTCGCCTCCGGCCGGCCGGTGCGGGACTTCCTCGGGACGCCGCAGGCCGGGCGTGCCCTGGCGGCGCTGGCGGCGAGTGCCGCGACCGGGCCGGTGAACATCGCGTCCGGCCAGCCCCTCGCCATCCGCGCACTCGTGCAGGCCATCGCGCGCCTCGCCGGCCGCCCGGACCTGCTGCGGCTGGGCGCGCTGCCGGACCGCCCGGGCGAGCCCCCCTTCATCACCGCCGACATCACGCGATTGCGGCGGGACGTCGGCTTCACGGAGCGCGTCGACCTGCAGGGCGCGCTGCTCGGGCTCCTGCCCGGGCAGCGACGACCCTGACGCCCGAGGGGCCCGCGGGCCGTTCGGCCCTCGGTGGGGAGGCCTGAGCGCCAAGGTCCCCTCAGGCCTGGTGCTGACGCCGCAGGATCCCGTTGAGCGCCAGGGCGGTATGGAGCGCCACCAGCTCCTCCTTCCCCAGCCTTCCATCCGGCCGGTACCAGCTGCAGATGCCGGTGAGCATCGCCAGCATGGCATAGGCCGTCACCGCGACGTCCGGCACGCTGAGGAGCCCGGCCGCCACGCCTTCCCGCAGCAGCGCGGTCAGCCGTGCCTCATAGGCGCTGCGCAGCGCGACGATGCGGGCGCGGTTCTCCGGCTCCAGCGCGCGCAGCTCGGAATTGGCGATGGCGATCTCCTCGCGCCGTTCCATGTGGTACAGCACGTGGTGGTCGAGGAAGGCGCGCAGCCGGTCCATCAGCGCCGGCCCGGCCGCGTCCAGCGCCGCATCCGTGCCGGCCAGCAAGGCGGCCATGTGGTCCTGCATCAGGTCGAACAGCAGCGCCTGCTTGCTGTCGATGTGGTTGTAGAGCGAGCCGGGCTGGATGCCGACCTCGGCCGCCAGGTCGCGCAGGTTCATGGCGGCGAAGCCCTGCCGGTAGATCAGGCCGGTGGCTGCGGCGCGGATGGCCGCATGCGTGCGCGCGCCGTTCGAGCCCGTGGTGCGGGCCATCGCCTCTCCCGTCTCGCTTCCTCGCCGGCCCGAGCCTTCGCCGGCCCGGGGCTTGCGGTCAATGGAAAAACGAACGTATGTTTACTTCCAGCCCGGCGGCAAGCCCGGGCAGGGAGGCAATCGATGGCGCAGAGGCCTGTCCAGGGCATGCGGGGTGCGACGGGCATCGCTCATGGCGGCTGACGCCTCACCCACCGCTGTCGCGCCCGCGAGACCCGACCCGACCGGGCCGGGCCGCCACGCAGGCGAGGCGCAAGGGCCGCCGGCGGCACCCATCCTGGCCGCGGAGCATGTCACGCTGCGCTTCGGCGGCGTGCGGGCGCTGACCGACGTGTCCTTCGAGGTGCGGCGCGGCGAGGTCTTTTCGATCATCGGGCCGAACGGCGCCGGCAAGACCTCCATGGTCAACTGCATCTCCGGCCGCTACCGCCCGACCGAGGGGGCGATCCGCTTCGACGGAAAGGACATCACCCGGTTGCCGACGCGCAAGCGCGCCGGCATCGGCATCGGCCGCACCTTCCAGAACCTGGCGCTGTTCGGCCACATGACCGTGCTGGACAACATCATGGTCGGCCGCCACCACCTGCTGCGGCACGGCTTCTGGACCGGCATGCCCTACTGGCTGCTCGGCGCGCAGCGGGAGGAGATCGCGCACCGGCGCGAGGTCGAGGAGATCATCGACTTCCTCGAGATCCAGCATGTCCGCAAGGCGACCGCCGGCACGCTGAGCTACGGGCTGCGCAAGCGGGTGGAACTGGCCCGCGCGGTCGCCCTGAAGCCCAAGCTGATCCTGCTGGACGAGCCGATGGCGGGCATGAACCTCGAGGAGAAGGAGGACATGGCCCGCTTCATTCTCGACCTCAACGAGGAATGGGGCATGACCGTGCTGATGATCGAGCACGACATGGGCGTGGTGATGGACATCTCGCACCGCGTCATGGTGCTGGATTTCGGCCGCAAGATCGCCGAGGGCACGCCGGAGGCGGTGCTCGCCGACCCGCATGTGCGCCGCGCCTATCTCGGCGAGGCGGATGAGGTCGTGCACGACGTCGACGAGCCGGCCGTCGCATGACCCGGCCCGATGGTCCAAGCGCCGAGGGGCGCGGAGAGCCGGGTCGGACCGCGGAGGGCGCCGCCGACACCCTGCCCAAGCTGCTTGTCCGCAACGCCCGTGCGCACCCGCGCGACGTGGCGCTGCGCGAGAAGCAGTTCGGCATCTGGCGGAGCTTCACCTGGGCGGAGTACGAGGCGCGGACGCGCGCCTTCGCGCTCGGCCTGCAGCGGCTCGGGCTCGGCGCCGGCGACGTCATCGGGCTGATCGGCGACAACCGGCCGGACTGGGTGATGGGCGAGATCGCGGCGCATGCCATCGGCGCCCGCAGCCTGGGCGTCTATCGCGACGCGCTGGAGGAGGAGGTGGCCTACCTGCTGGAATTCGCCTCGGCCAAGGCGGTGATCGCCGAGGACGAGGAGCAGGTCGACAAGCTGCTCAACATCGGCGACCGGCTGCCGGCGCTGCGCCACATCATCTTTTGCGACCCGCGCGGGATGCGCAAGCACGAGGACCCGCGCCTGCTGCCGGTGACCGAGCTGGTCGCGCTGGGCGAGGCGGCGCATCGCGCGGACCCCGAGGCCTGGGCGCGGCTGGTGGCCGCGACGCGTGGCGAGGAGGTGGCGATCCTCTGCACCACCTCCGGCACCACGGCGCGGCCGAAGCTGGCCATGCTGACCGGCGGGGCGATGGTGCGGCATTGCGCCGCCTATCTCACGGCCGATCCGAAGGGGCCGGAGGACGAATATGTCTCCGTCCTGCCGCTGCCCTGGATCATGGAGCAGATCTACGCCATCGGCTGGGGGCTGCTGGCCCGGATGAAGGTGAACTTCGTCGAGGAGCCGGAGACCATGATGGCCGATTTCCGCGAGATCGGCCCCACCTTCGTGCTGTTCGCCCCGCGCGTCTGGGAAGCCCTGGCGGCGGAGGTGCGCGCCAAGGTCATGGACGCCAGCCCGCTGAAGCGCCGCATCTACGAGATGGGCACGCGGCTGGGACTGGAGGCGCTGGACCAGGGCCGGCGCTCCAGCCTCGCGGACCAGCTGGTCTTCCGCGCGCTGCGTGACCGGCTGGGCTTCACCCGGCTGCGCAGCGCGGCCACCGGCGGCGCGGCGCTGGGCCCCGACACCTTCCGCTTCTTCCAGGCCATGGGCGTGCCGCTGCGGCAGATCTACGGCCAGACCGAGACGCTGGGCGCCTACACCGTGCACCGCCCGGGGGAGGTGAACCAGGACACGGTCGGCGTCGCCTTCACCGACGAGATCGAGACCCGCATCCTGGACCCGGATCCGAACGGGTTGGGCGAGATCGTCACCCGGCATCCCAACATGTTCGCCGGCTATTTCGGCGTGGCGGAGACCGGCGACCTGCGCGAGGGCTGGCTGCACACCGGCGATGCCGGCTATGTCGACAAGGCCGGCCACCTGGTGGTGATCGACCGCGTGAAGGACATGGCCACCACCAGCCGCGGCGACCGCTTCTCGCCCCAGTACATCGAGAACAAGCTGAAATTCAGCCCCTATGTCGCGGAAGCGGTGGTGCTGGGGGACGCGAGGCCGCACCTGGCGGCGATGATCTGCATCCGCTTCCCCATCGTCTCCAAATGGGCGGAGCGCAACCGCATCGCCTTCACCACCTACACGGACCTCGCCTCCCGCCCCGAGGTGACCGAGTTGCTGCGGCAGGAGGTCGAGAAGGTGAACGCCACCCTGCCGGCGCCGCAGCGCATCCAGGACTTCCTGCTGCTCTACAAGGAGCTGGACGCGGATGACGAGGAGCTGACCCGCACCCGCAAGGTCCGCCGCGGCGTGATCAACGAGAAATATGGCGGGATCATCGAGGCGATGTATCGCGGCGACGCCGCCATCCCGGTGGACACCACCATCGCCTTCCAGGACGGCACGAAGCAGCGCATCCGGACCACGCTGAAGGTGGTCTCCATGCGCCAGCCCATCGCCATGGCAGCGGAGTAGCCCACATGGACTGGTCGCTGCTGCTGCAGCTCACGCTCAATGGCCTCATCGTCGGCGCGCTGTATGGCGTGGTCGCGATGAGCTTCGTGCTGATCTACAAGGCGTCGCAGGTGGTGAATTTCGCCCAGGGCGAGTTCCTGCTGGTCGGCGCCTGGGTCTGCTGGTGGATGCTGACCGACTGGCAGCTGCCCTTCTGGGCCGGCTTCCTGTTCACCCTGGCCTTCATGACCGTCTTCGGCATCGTCCTGCAGGTGGTGGTGCTGCGGCCGCTGATCGGGGAGCCGGTGATCAGCGTCATCATGGCGACGATCGGCCTGGGCATCTTCTTCCAGGCGCTGATGAAGTGGATCTTCGGCGTCTTCGCCAAGCCCTTCCCGCCGATCTTCGCGGTGGACCAGGTCAGCGTGCTGGGGCTGCAGGTGCAGACCGTCTACCTGATGAGCCTCGGCATCTCGGTCCTCATCATGGCCGGCTTCGCTTGGTTCTTCACCGCCAGCAAGCATGGCCTGGCGATGCGGGCGACCGCCTTCGACCAGCAGGTGGCGCAGTCGCTCGGCGTCTCCGTCCCCAAGGTCTTCGCGATGTCCTGGGCGATCTCGGCGGTGGTCTCCTCGGTCGCCGGCGTGGTGGTGGGCGTGGTGAACGGCGTCTCCTCGGCGCTGTCCTTCTACGGCATCAAGGTCTTCCCGGCGGTGATCCTCGGCGGGCTCGACAGCGTGGTCGGCGCGGTGCTCGGCGGCCTGATCGTCGGGCTGCTGGAGAACTGGGCGCAGTACCTGGACGCGCAGTGGCTGAACTGGGGCAACATGTACACCATCGCGCCCTTCTACGCGCTCATCCTCATCCTGCTGGTCAAGCCCTACGGCCTGTTCGGCACCCGCAACATCGAGCGCGTCTGATGGCGAGCATGATCCCGGCGGGCGTCTACCGCACCAGCTACCGCGAGGACATGACGATCCTGGCGACGCGGAACAGCCGCCTCGCCCTCTGGCTCGGCATCCTCCTGGTCTGCGCCACGCCGCTGGTCTTCGGCCGCTACGAACTCGGCCTGCTGGTCAATATCGGCATCATGGGCATCGCCGCCCTCGGCCTGAATATCCTGGTCGGGTTCACCGGCCAGATCAGCATCGGCCATGCCGCCTTCTTCGGCTTCGGCGCCTTCGCCAGCGCTTGGCTGCATGAGCGCTACCATGTCCCGGTCGCGCTCTGCATCCCGCTCGCCGGGCTGATGACCGCCCTGGTGGGCCTGGTCTTCGGCGCGCCGGCGGCGCGGCTGAAGGGGCTCTACCTCGCCATCGCCACGCTGGCGGCGCAGTTCATCTTGGAGGACTTCTTCGCCCGGGCGCAGTGGTTCACCGGCGGCGTCGCCGGCCGCATCACCGAGCCCTTCGAGATCCTCGGCTGGCGGGCCGACCGCGAGGAGACCTATCTCTACGTCGTCCTCGCCTGGGTCATCATCATGTTCGTCGGCGCGTCCAACCTGATGCGCACACGCGACGGCCGGGCGCTGGTGGCGGTGCGGGACCATTACCTGAGCGCGGAGGTGATGGGCATCAACCTCGCCTATTACCGCACGCTCTCCTTCGGCATCGCCAGCCTCTATGCCGGCATCGCCGGCGCGCTCTACGCGCATTACCTGCTGTTCGTGAGCGTGGAGGCCTTCAACATCCTGCTCTCGATCCAGTTCCTCGGCATGGTCATCATCGGCGGCCTGGGCAGCGTCGCCGGGTCGCTGATGGGCGCGGCCTTCATGGTGCTGCTGCCGGAAGCGGTGCAGGCCCTCGCCGATGCACTGGCCGGCGGCGCGGTCGATCGCGCGCTCCGCCTCGGCAACTCCATCTCCTTCCTGCGGGAGATGGCGATCGGCGCCGCGATCATCCTCTTCCTGATCTTCGAGCCCGACGGACTCGCGCGGCGTTGGCGGCTGATCAAGGCCTATTGGAAGCTCTACCCCTACTCGCACTGACAAACCCGGGAGGAACAGACATGACGTTCAGGAGACAGGCAATCGGGATTGCGGCGGCCGCCGCGCTGGCGCTGCCCGTGGCGGCGGGGGCGCAGCCCATTCCGGTCGGCCACATCATGGATCTGTCGGGCGCGACCAGCGATGTCGGCACGCCCTTCGCGCAGGGCGTCAACGACACCTGGGCCTGGTTCAACCGCACCCGCAACGGCGTGAGTGGCCGACAGGCGGATGTGAAGGCCTTCGACTACGGCTATCAGGCGCCGCGCGCCGTCAGCCAGTACCAGGCCTGGAGTCGCGACCGCATCGTCGCCATCAATGGCTGGGGCACGGCGGATACCGAGGCGCTGGTGCGCTTCGTCACCCGCGACAAGATCCCCTATGTCTCCGGCTCCTATTCCGCGGCGCTGACCGATGCGGGCGGCAAGTCCGGCCGTCAGGGCGTGGAGGCCTCGCCCTTCAACTTCTTCTACGGCCCGTCCTATTCGGATGCGCTGCGCGCCATGCTGATCTGGGCGGCCGAGGACTGGAAGGCCAAGGGTGGCCAGGGCCGGCCGAAATACGTCCATATGGGCGCCAACCATCCCTATCCGAATTCGCCCAAGGCGGCGGGGGAGGCGCTGGCGGCGGAGCTTGGCTTCGAGGTGCTGCCGGCGATCGTCTTCGCGCTGACGCCGGGCGACTACACCTCCCAGTGCCTGACGCTGCGCAGCCAGGGCGCCAACTACGCCTATCTCGGCAACACCGCGGGCTCCAACATCTCCGTCCTGCGGGCCTGCCAGACGGCCGGCGTGAACGTGCAGTTCATGGGCAATGTCTGGGGCATGGACGAGAACGCGATGAAGGCCGCGGGCGCCGCGGCGAATGGCGTGGTCTTCCCGGTGCGCACCGCGGCGGTGTGGGGCCAGCAGGCGCCGGGCATGGTGCAAGTGCAGGCGATCAGCCGCGTCTCCGACCAGGCCGGCAATGCCTATCGCCCGGTGCACTACCTGGCTGGCATCTGCAGCGCGATGCTGGTGGCGGAGGCGATGGAGACCGCCGCGGCCAATGGCGGCCAGGTGACCGGCGAGCGCATCCGCGACGGCTTCTATGCCCGCAAGGACTGGGTGCCGCGGGGCTTCGAGGGCGTCTGCGCGCCGTCCAACTTCTCCCCGACCGATCATCGCGGCCAGCTTGCCGTCTCGATCTATCGCGCCCGCGTCAGCGGCGACACCAGCCAGGGCAGCGTGGCGGAGCTGATGCAGGCCGGCACCATGCGGCTGGAGGCGGTGAAGACCGTCACGCTCGATCGCCGCGCCGACTGGCTGGGCTGGTAGGGCCGTGAGCGCAGCGCCGGAGACGCACCCCGCGACGGCGGCGGCGGTGGCGCCCGCCTCGCCGCTGCTCGAGGTGAACAACATCGAGGTCGTCTACAACGACGTCATCCTGGTGCTGCGCGGCCTGTCGCTCTCGGTGCCGCAGGGCAGGATCGTGGCCCTCCTCGGCGCCAATGGCGCGGGGAAGTCGACGACCCTGAAGGCGATCTCCGGCCTCCTCCGCACGGAGGAGGGCGAGGTCACCAGGGGCGAGATCCGCTTCGCCGGCGAACGGATCGACGGGACGGAGGCGCACGCGATCGTGCGCCGGGGCATCTTCCAGGTGATGGAGGGGCGGCGGATCATCGCCGACATGACCTGCCTGGAGAATCTCCGGCTCGGTGCCTTCACCCGGTCCGACCGGGAAGTGAAGCGCGACATCGACATGGTCTATGGCTATTTCCCCCGGCTGAAGGAACGGACCGGGCTGGCCGGCTACCTGTCGGGCGGGGAGCAGCAGATGCTCGCCATCGGCCGGGCGCTGATGGCGCGACCCAAGCTGATCCTGATGGACGAGCCATCCATGGGCCTGTCGCCGCTGCTGGTGAAGGAGGTCTTCGGCATCATCCGCAAGCTGAACGAGGATCTCGGCATCACCATCCTGCTGGTGGAGCAGAATGCCCGCATGGCACTCTCCGTCGCCTCCTACGGCTATGTCATGGAGCAGGGAAAGGTGGTGCTGGACGGCACGGCGGCGGCGCTGGCAGACAATGAGGACGTGAAGGAGTTCTACCTCGGCGGCCACGGTGCCGAGCGGAAGAGCTTCAAGAACCTCAAGAGCTACAAGCGGAGGAAGCGGTGGCTCTAGGCGACGCCTCCGATCCGCGAAGGCCGGAGGCCGAGGCGATGACGCGCGATCAGGCCGAGTTCTACGACGCGCTGGAGACGCGCAGCGCCGATGCGCGCGCCGCGGCGATGGCGGCGCTGCTGCCGCGCGTGGTGGAGGGGGCCCGCGCGCTGCCCTACTACGCCGATGCGCTGGCGGGCGTCGACGCGCAGGCCGTCACCGATCCTGCCACGCTGGCGAGGCTGCCGGTGACGCGCAAATCGCTGCTGGTCGGGCAGCAGGCGGAACGGCCGCCCTTCGCCGGCCTCGCGCCCGCGGCGGGCATCGCCCGCGTCTTCGCCTCGCCTGGCCCGATCTACGAGGCGCAGCCGGACACGCCCGATCCCTGGCGCTTTGCCCGCGCGTTGCACGCCACCGGCCTGCGGGCCGGCGACCTGGTGCACAACTGCTTCGCCTACCACTTCACGCCGGCCGGCTTCATGCTGGATGCCGGCGCGTGCGCACTGGGCTGCCCGGTCTTTCCCGCCGGCACCGGCAATACGGAGATGCAGGCGCGCGCCGCGGCGCATCTTCGCCCGCGCGCCTATAGCGGCACGCCGGATTTCCTGAAGACGATCCTGGAGAAGGCTGACGAACTGGGCCTCGACCTGTCGTTCCTGACGCTCGGCCATGTCACCGGCGGCGCCTATCTGCCGACGCTCCGCGCCTGGTATGCCGCGCGCGGGATGACCGTGCTGCAAAGCTACGGCACGGCCGATCTCGGCCTGATCGCCTATGAGAGCGCGGCACGCGAGGGGCTGATCCTCGACGAGGGCGTGCTGCTGGAGATCGTCCGCCCGGGCACCGGCGACCCGCTGCCGGATGGCGAGGTGGGCGAGGTGGTGGTCACCACGCTCGATCCGCGCCACCCGCTGCTCCGCTTCGCCACCGGCGACCTCTCCGCTATCCTCCCCGGGGCCTCGCCCTGCGGCCGCACCAATCGCCGCATCAAGGGCTGGATGGGACGTGCCGACCAGGCGGCGAAGGTGCGCGGCATGTTCGTGCGGCCGGAGCAGGTGGCCGAGGTGCTGCGGGCCGTGCCGGCGGTGGCGAAGGCGCGGCTGGTCGTCTCGCTGGAAGGCGACCGTGATACGATGCTGCTGCGGGCCGAGGCGACGGCACCCGACGATTCGCTGGCGGCGCGCCTGGCCGAGGCGCTGCAGGCCGCCACCAAGCTGCGCGGCCAGGTGGAACTGGTGCCGCCGGGCGGCCTGCCGAATGACGGCAAGGTCATCGACGACACTCGGCCGGTGCCGGCCTGATGCTGCCGAAGGGCCGCAGCTACGACGCGATCCGCGCGGCATTTCGCTGGCGGGTGCCGGAGCGATACAATCTCGGCGTCGATTGCTGCGACCGCTGGGCCGATGGCAGCGGCCGCACGGCGTTGCTGCACCTGCAGGCGGATGGGCGGCTGCACCGGATCAGCTTCGATGCGCTGAAGGCGGACAGCAACCGGCTGGCCAATGTGCTGCGGGCGCGGGGGATCGGCGCGGGAGACCGTGTGGGCGTGCTGCTGCCGCAGCTGCCGGAGGCGGCGGTGGCGCATCTCGCCATCTACAAGCTGGGCGCCATTGCGGTGCCGCTGTTCCAGCTGTTCCAGGAACAGGCGCTGGAGTTCCGGCTGGCCGACAGCGGCGCCGCGGCGCTGGTGACGGATGCGGTGGGCCTGCCCAAGCTGGCCGGCATCCGGGACCGGCTGCCGGCGCTTCGCCTGGTGCTGAGCGCCGACGGAGCGGCCGAAGGCGCGTTGGACCTGCACGGGCAGATGGCGCGCGCCTCGGACGATTTCGCGCCGGTGGATACGGCGGCCGACGATCCCGCGATCATCATCTACACCTCCGGCACGACCGGCGCGCCGAAGGGGGCGCTGCATGCGCACCGCGTGCTGCTCGGCCATCTGCCGGGAGTGGAGATGCCGCAGGACCTGTTCCCGAAGCCGGGGGACCTGTTCTGGACCCCGGCGGACTGGGCCTGGGTGGGCGGGCTGTTCGACGTGCTGCTGCCCAGCCTGCACCATGGCGTGCCGGTGCTGGCGCACCGCATGGCGAAGTTCGACCCGGAATTCGCTTTCCGCCTGATGGCGCGCCACCAGGTTCGCAATGCCTTCCTGCCGCCGACCGCGCTGAAGCTGATGCGCGGCGTGCCGCGCGCCGCGCAGTACGGCGCGCATCCGCGCAGTATCGGATCGGGCGGCGAGACGCTGGGGGCGGAGCTGCTCGACTGGGGCCGCAGCGCCTTCGGCGTGACGATCAACGAATTCTACGGCCAGACGGAATGCAACCTCGTCGTTTCGTCCTGCGCCACGCTCATGCCGACGCGCCCGGGGTGGATGGGCCGCGCGGTGCCGGGCCATGAGGTGGCGGTGGTGGACCCGCAGGGTCATCCGCTCCTGCCGGGCGAGGTCGGCACCATCGCCATCCGCCAGCCCGACCCCGTGATGTTCCTCGGCTACTGGAACAACCCGGCCGCGACCGCGGCGAAATTCGCCGGCGACTGGCTGCTGACCGGCGACCAGGGTGTGATGGATGGCGAGGGCTGGTTCCGCTTCATCGGCCGCGACGACGACGTCATTACCTCCGCCGGCTATCGCATCGGCCCGGGCGAGATCGAGGACTGCCTGCTGCGCCATCCCGCCGTTGCGATGGCCGCCGTGATCGGCCTGCCGGATCCGGTGCGGACGGAAGCGGTGACGGCCGTCATCGTTCCGGCACCCGGCGCCGCGACCGGCCCGGACCTGGTCGCCGAGCTGCAGGACCAGGTGCGTACCCGCCTCGCCGCGCATTGCTACCCGAGGCGGGTGATCTTCGAGGACGCGCTGCCGCTGACCGCCACCGGCAAGGTGATGCGCGGCGAGTTGCGGCGCCGCATGATGCAGGAGGGGCGCTGATGCCCGGCAATGTGACGATCCCCGGCCTCGATTTCGGCCTGGGCGACGAGATCGACATGCTGCGCGAGAGCGTGAAGGGCTTCGCGGATGCGCGCGTCGCCCCGATCGCCGGTGAGATCGACCGCAGCGACGAGTTCCCGCGGCATCTCTGGCCGGAGATGGGCGCGCTCGGCCTGCACGGGATCACGGTCGAGGAGGAATGGGGCGGCGCCGGCATGGGCTATCTGGCGCATTGCGTGGCGATGGAGGAGATCAGCCGCGCCAGCGCGTCCGTCGGTCTCTCCTATGGTGCGCATTCCAACCTCTGCGTGAACCAGATCCGCCGCAACGGGACGGAGGACCAGAAGCGCCGCTACCTGCCGAAGCTGATCAGCGGCGAGCATCTGGGCGCGCTGGCGATGAGCGAGCCGGGTGCCGGCAGCGACGTCGTCTCGATGAAATTGCGGGCGGACAAGCGCGGCGACCGCTACGTCCTGAACGGCACGAAACTCTGGATCACCAATGCGCACTACGCCGAGACGCTGGTGGTCTATGCGAAGACCGAGCCGGAGGCGGGGCCGCGCGGCATCACCGCCTTCCTGGTCGAGCGCGGCTTCAAGGGCTTCCGCCCGGCGCAGAAGCTGGACAAGCTCGGCATGCGCGGCTCCCCCACCTCCGAACTGGTGTTCGAGGATTGCGAGGTTCCGGCCGAGAATGTGCTCGGGCGCGTGAACGACGGCGTGCGCGTGCTGATGTCCGGCCTCGACTACGAACGCGCGGTGCTGGCGGCCGGGCCGCTCGGCATCATGCAGGCGGCGCTCGACGTCGTCGTGCCCTATATCCATGAGCGCAAGCAGTTCGGCCAGGCGATCGGCGAGTTCCAGCTGATCCAGGGCAAGGTCGCGGACATGTACACGGCGCTGAATGCCTGCCGCGCCTATGTCTATGCCGTGGCGCGGTCCTGCGACCGCGGCCAGACCACGCGGAAGGATGCCGCCGGAGCCATCCTCTACGCGGCGGAGGCAGCGACGAAGATCGCGCTGGATGCTATCCAGATCCTTGGCGGCATGGGCTACATCAACGACACGCCGACCGGCCGCCTGCTGCGCGATGCCAAGCTCTACGAGATCGGCGCCGGCACCAGCGAGATCCGCCGTATGCTGATCGGCCGCGAGCTTTTCCGCGAGACGGCATGAGCATCCTCGCTTCGGGCATCGACACGCGCGGCAGCGAGTTCCGCGCCAATACGGCGCATATGCGCGGGCTGCTGGCGGAACTGTCGGACCGTACCGCCGAGGCGGCGCAGGGCGGGCCGGAGGCGTCGCGGCAGCGCCACCTTTCGCGCGGCAAGCTGCTGCCGCGGGAGAGGGTGGAGCGGCTGCTCGACCCCGGCGCGCCATTCCTCGAGCTCTCGCCGCTGGCGGCGCATGGGATGTATGGGGGGGATGTGCCGGCGGGCGGCATCCTGACCGGCATCGGCCGCGTCGCCGGGCGCGAATGCGTCATCGTCGCCAACGACGCGACGGTGAAGGGCGGCACCTACTACCCCATCACGGTGAAGAAGCATCTCCGGGCGCAGGAGGTGGCGCAGCAGAACCGGCTGCCCTGCCTCTACCTGGTGGACAGCGGCGGCGCCAACCTGCCGAACCAGGACGAGATCTTCCCCGACCGCGACCATTTCGGCCGGATCTTCTACAACCAGGCGACCATGTCCTCGCTCGGCATTCCGCAGGTCGCGGTGGTGATGGGCAGCTGCACCGCCGGCGGCGCCTATGTCCCGGCCATGTGCGACGAGGCGATCATCGTCCGCAACCAGGGCACGATCTTCCTCGCGGGCCCGCCGCTGGTGAAGGCCGCGACCGGTGAGGTCGTCTCGGCCGAGGATCTCGGCGGCGCCGATGTGCATACGCGGCTGTCGGGCGTCGCCGACCATTTCGCGGCGGACGACATGCATGCGCTCGGGCTCGCCCGGCGCATCGTCGGCCACCTGGCGTCGACGCGGCCAATGGTCGGGGATCTCGCCGCGCCGGCGCCGCCGCGCTACGACCCGGCGGAGCTGCATGGCATCATCCCGCAGGATGTCCGCCAACCCTATGATGTGCGGGAGGTGATCGCGCGCATCGTGGACGGCTCGGAACTGGACGAGTTCAAGGCGCGCTACGGCACCACCCTGGTCTGCGGCTTCGCCCGCATCTGGGGCCGGCCGGTCGGCATCGTCGCCAACAACGGCATCCTGTTCTCCGAATCGGCGCTGAAGGGCGCGCATTTCGTCGAGCTGTGCAGCCAGCGGAACATCCCGCTGCTCTTCCTGCAGAACATCGCCGGCTTCATGGTCGGCCGGAAATACGAGACGGGCGGCATCGCCAGGGACGGCGCCAAGCTGGTCACCGCGGTGGCCACGACCAGCGTGCCGAAATTCACCGTCATCATCGGCGGCAGCTTCGGCGCCGGCAATTACGGCATGTGCGGCCGCGCCTATTCGCCGCGGCTGCTCTTCACCTGGCCGAACAGCCGCATCTCCGTCATGGGCGGCGAACAGGCGGCCAGCGTGCTGGCCACGGTGCGGCGGGACAATCTGGAGGCTGCAGGCAAGGACTGGCCCACCGCGGCGGAGGAGGCGTTCAAGGCGCCGATCCGGGCGCAGTACGAAGCGCAGGGCTCGCCCTACTACGCCACGGCGCGGCTCTGGGACGACGGCATCATCGATCCCGCCCTGACGCGCGACGTGATCGGGCTTGGCCTTGCCGCCGCGGCGAATGCGCCCGTCGCGCCGACGCGCTTCGGCATCTTCCGGATGTGATGGCGATGTTCCGCACCCTGCTCATCGCCAACCGCGGCGAGATCGCCTGCCGCATCATCCGCACCGCGCGCCGCCTCGGCATCCGCACCGTCGCGGTCTTCTCCGAGGCGGATGCCCGGTCGCAGCATGTCGCGCTGGCGGATGCGGCCTTTCCGATCGGCCCGGCCCGCGCGTCGGACAGCTACCTCCGCACGGATCGCATCCTCGCCGCCGCGCAGGCAAGTGGCGCAGAGGCGGTGCATCCCGGCTATGGCTTCCTGTCGGAGAATGCCGGCTTCGCCGAGGCCTGCGCCGCGGCGGGCATCGCCTTCGTCGGCCCGCCGCCCGCCGCCATCCGCGCCATGGGGAGCAAGGCCGAAAGCAAGCGGCTGATGGAGCAGGCCGGCGTGCCCATCGTGCCGGGCTATCATGGGGATGCGCAGGACGAAGCCGTCCTCGCCGACCAGGCCGGGCGCATCGGCTTCCCGGTGCTGATCAAGGCCAGCGCCGGCGGCGGCGGCAAGGGCATGCGCCCGGTCCTGCGCCCCGAGGAATTCGCCGCCCAGCTTGCTGGTGCCCGGCGGGAGGCGAAGGCCGCCTTCGGCGATGACCGCGTGCTGCTGGAACGCTACCTGCAGAAGCCGCGGCACGTGGAGGTGCAGGTCTTCGCCGACAGCCAGGGGAACACCATCCACCTGCACACGCGCGACTGTTCCGTCCAGCGCCGCCACCAGAAGGTGCTGGAGGAGGCGCCGGCGCCCGACCTCTCGCCCGCCTTGCGCGCCCGGCTGCACGCGGCGGCGGTCGCCGCGGCGCGCGCGGTCGGCTATGTCTCGGCCGGGACGGTGGAGTTCATCGTGGAAGGCGACGACGCCTTCTTCATGGAGATGAACACCCGGCTGCAGGTGGAGCATCCGGTGACGGAGATGGTCACCGGCCTCGACCTCGTGGAATGGCAGTTGCGCGTCGCCGCGGGCGAGCCCCTGCCGCTGCGGGAAGCGCCGGCGCCGCACGGCCACAGCGTCGAGGTACGCTTGTACGCCGAGGATCCGGCGCAGGAATTCCGCCCCTCCACCGGGCCGCTGCGGCGCTTCGCGCTGCCGGCGCCCGCCCCCGACCTGCGGATCGAGAGCGGCGTCGTCGAGGGCGACGCCATCACGCCCTTCTACGACCCGATGATCGCCAAGCTGGTCGCCTGGGGACCGGACCGGGGCGGCGCCCTGGCGCGGCTGGGTGCCGCGCTGGCCGAATGCCGGATCGCCGGCATCACGTCCAATCTCGGCTTCCTGCAGCGGCTGGTGGCGCATCCCGCCATGCGGGCGGCGGAGCTCGACACCGGCTTCGCCGGGCGCTTCGCAACCGACCTGCAGCCGCCGCCGCGCCCGGCGGCGCCACTGGCGCTGGCCGCGGCGGCGCTGGAGGCGCTGCTGCCCGCGGGCGCCGCCCCGCCCGCCGATCCCTGGGACCGGTGCGATGGCTGGCGGCTGCAGGGCAAGGGCTCGCGGCTCTTGCACCTCGGGGAGGGCGAGGCGGTGCATCGCCTGCGCCTGGAACATGCGGGCGCCGGCTGGCGCGTGGCGCTCGACGGCACCGAAACCGACCTTGCTGGCCACCGGCTGGACGGCGCGTTGCAGGTCTCGCTGGGCGGGGCGGTGCACCGTATCCCGGTGCTGCGCGATGGCGCTTCCGTGCAGGTCCTGCTGCCGGAGGGCGCCTGGACGTTCCGCCTGCTCGATCCCTATGCGCCGCCGGGCGGGGAGGCGGCGGGGCAGGGGCGGCTTTCCGCGCCCATTCCCGGCCGCGTCGTCCAGGTGCTGGTGACGCCAGGCGAGGCCGTCACGCGCGGCCAGGTGCTGGCGGTGCTGGAGGCGATGAAGACCGAGTTGCGCATCACCGCGCCCGCCGACGGCGTGGTGGCGCATATCGGCTGCGCCGCCGGCGACACGGTGGAGGAGGGGACGGAACTCGTCACCCTCGCCGCGCCAGGGTGACGCGGTGCGCCGGGCCTACAGCCCGTAAACCGCCTTGGCGTTGCCGGCGAAGATGGCGCGCCGTTCCGCCTCGCTCATCTGGCATTTGAAGGCGTAGCGCGGGTCGTCGCTGTCCCAGTGCGGATAGTCGGTGGCGAAGAGCAGCCGGTCCCAGCCGATCCAGTCGATCAGCTTGCGCAGGTGCTCGGGCTGCTCCGGCTCCTCGATCGGCTGGGTGGTGAACCAGAAATTCGATTTCAGGTAGTCGGAAGGCTGGCGCGTCAGGTGCGGGACCTCGCTGCGCAGTTGCGGCCAGTGGCTGTCCATCCGCCAGCCGAGCCCGGGGACCCAGCCGAAGCCGCCCTCGATCACCACCAGCTTCAGTGTCGGGAAGCGCTCCGTCACGCCCTCCAGAATGAAGCTCGCCACCATGGCGGCCAGCGACATCGCGACGGCCGCATGCTCCTCGTAGTAGTAGGACGGCCAGCCGCCGGCGGCGACGGAATGGCCGCTGGTGCCCAGCGTGTGCAGGCCGAGCGGCAGGTTGTGGTGCGCCGCCGCCTCGTAGATCGGCCAGTAGCGGCGGCTGCCCAGCGGCTCCAGCGCCCGCGTCACCATGGAGACCTGCACGAAGTCGGGGTGCCCGGCCCAGCGCTCGATCTCCCGCACCGAGGCCGCGGCATCCTCCCCCGGCACCGCGATGGTGCCCTTCAGCCGCTTGTCCTTCGACGTCCAGTCGTCATGCTGCCATTCGTTCACCGCGCAGGACACCGCCTCGGCGAAACCCGGCACGCGTTCGTCCATGCCGCGCACGGTGAGCGGCTGCAGCATCCCGTATTCGATGTCGTGGAAATCGAGATGCTGGGCCCGCATGAAGTCGAGGTCGCTGCCCGGCGGTCCGCCATTCGGCGGCCAGGAATCGCGGCGCGACAGGGCCGGCGCCGATTTCGGGTAGGGGTAGGTGGTGGTGAAGGGCTGGCGCAGCCTCAGGCCGTATTCGCGGCGGTGCTGCCGCCAGCGCGGCGGCAGCCAGCGGTCCAGCTCCTCGGCCGAGCGCATGGCCGGGTGCACGTCGCAATCGACGATCCGCAGCCGGGTCTCCGCCCGGGTGTCGGGACGCTGCAGGGTGGAGGCACTCATGGCTCGCTCTCCTTCAGCCGGGGATAGGTGGCCAGCGCGTTCTCGCGCAGCACGCGGTGCCGCAGCCGCTCGGGCAGGCCGGGCGGCAGCGCCTCCGTGCCCTCGAAACGCCAATGCGGCCAGTCGGTGGCGAACAGCAGCAGGTCGTCGCTGCCGATGATCTCGAGCAGGGCGGCAAGGTCGGCGGGATCGGGCGGCGCATCGATCGGCTGGACGGAGATGCGCACATGGTCGCGGAAGATGGCGGCCGGGTCGCGGTCCACCCAGGGCACCTCCCGACGCAGGGCGCGCCATTCCTTGGTGCCGCGCCAGAGGAAGCTCGGCACCCAGCCGATGCCGGCATTCAGCAGCACGAGCCGCAGCCGGGGGAAGCGGCTGAACACGCCCTCGGCGATCAGCGAGAGAAGCTGGCTCTGGAAGGTCTGGGCGAAATTGACATGGTCCTCGATCAGGTAGGTCGGCCAGCCATTCGCCGTCGGCGCGTATCGCGTCGCGCTCGCCACCTGCAGCGCCACGGGCATGCCGTGCCGCTCCGCCGCCTCGAAGATCGGCCAGTTCGCCCGCCGGCCCAGCAAGGTCTCCGCGGCGCCCAGCATCAGGACCTGGACGAAGCGGCGGTCCGGGGCGCGGCGCTCGATCTCCTGCACCGCGAGCTCGGGGCTCTCGACCGGCACCAGGATGCCGGCCCGCAGCCGGTCGTCCTTGTCCAGCCACTCCCGCGCCACCCAGTCATTGGTGGCGCGGCACAGCGCCGCGGCCATGTCGATGTTGTGCAGCGCCGGCGCGCCGAACAGGGTGTTGAGGATGCCGATGCCGGTCCCGAAGGGCTCCAGCACCTGCTCGCGGAGCAGGTCGAGATTGCCCGCCGCCAGGCCCGTCGCGGGTCGCCAATCCTGCCGGACGCTCAGCGGCGCCTCCGGCGGCCAGAGCGAGAGGTCGAGGTTGTCGAGTCCGCGGGAGGTGATCTCCTCCCGCCAATGCTGGTCGAGATAGGGCAGCAGCGCCATGCAGCCGGGCAGCGCCGGATGCAGGTCGCAATCGATCGCGCCGCGCGTGTCGGCCGACATGGGCATCCTCCTCCGCCTGCACGGCCGCCGTGGCGGCGGGCAAGCTGGCCGGGTTGCCGCCGCGCGGTCCCGCCATGCTTGCGGGCAGCATGGGTGCCGGGGGTGCCGGGGTCAACCGCCGCCGGGCCGCGGCCCGGGCGCTCAGGTTTCGATGACGACGTAGTCCTCTTCCACCCGCACCGGCACCGTCTCCGCGACATAGGGGCCCTGCACCAGGCTGGCGCCGGGCGCCACCGCCACCGGATAGGGCCGGATGCGGATGCGGGAGGGGTCGCACCAGGACTGGCCGGTGCGGATGTCGAACTCCCAGCCATGCCAGGGGCAGCGGATGATCTCGCCGGCGCGGGACAGCGTGAACTCGCCCGGCCGGTCGGAGGTGACGAGGCCGGTGATCTCGCCCTCGCACAGGCCGGCGCCCTGGTGCGGGCAGCGGTTCACCAGGGCGAAGAATTCGCCCCCAGGTTGAACACGACGATGGGCCGCCCCCTGACCTCCACCAGCCGCCGGCTGCCGGGCGGCAGGTCGGACACCGCGGCGACGACATGCTTGCCCATGGCCTGGCCGACCCTTCCCTCCCGTTGGCCGGACGCTATCACCCGGGCCCGGCGCCGGCCACCGCCGGCTCCGCCAGGTGGCAGGCCACCGCGCCGCCCCGGCCATCGGCGCGCAGCGCCGGCTCGACCTCCCGGCAGATGGGCTGCGCCAGCGGGCAGCGGGTGACGAAGCGGCAGCCTTGCGGCGGGCTGATCGGGTTCGGCGGCTCCCCCGGCAGCGGCGCGCTGCGGCGGCCGCGTTCCAGCGCCGGGTCCGGCACCGGCACCGCGGCGATCAGCGTCCGGGTGTAGGGGTGCAGCGGCGCGCGGAACAGCGCCTCGGCCGGCGCCACCTCCATGACCTTGCCGAGGTAGAGCACGACGATGCGGTCGCAGACATGCCGCATCACGGCCAGGTCGTGGGCGATGAACAGGTAGGTCAGCCCGAAGCGGTCCTGCAGCTCCACCATCAGGTTGATGATCTGCGCCTGGATGTTGACGTCGAGCGCCGAGACCGGCTCGTCCGCCACCACCAGGTCCGGCTGCAGCGCGAGCGCCCGGGCGATGGAGATGCGCTGCCGCTGCCCGCCGGAGAATTCATGCGGGAAGCGGGCGGCGGCGCGCGCCGGCAGGTTCACGATGTCGAGCAGCTCCGCCACCCGCCGCGCCGCCGCCGCCCGGTCCGCGACGATGCCGTGCAGCAGCAGCGGCCCGGCCAGGATCTCGCCCACCGCCATCCGCGGATTCAGCGAGCCATAGGGGTCCTGGAAGATCATCTGCATCCGCCGCCGCAGCGGCCGGATCGCCGCCTGCGGCAGATGCGTGATGTCCTGCCCGGCGAAGCGGATGCTGCCCGCGGTCGGCTCGTGCAGCCGGGTGACCAGCCGCGCCAGGGTGGACTTGCCGCAGCCGGATTCGCCGACCAGGCCGACCGTCTCGCCGCGCCGCACCACCAAGTCCACGCCGTCCACCGCGCGCAGGATGCGGCGCGGCGCGAAGACGCCCTCGCGCGGCAAGGCGAAATGCTTGGCGACGCCGCTGAGGACCAGCAGCGGCTCGGCCTCCGCCGGCGGCGGCGGCGCGGCCGGGCGCGGCCGCGCCGGGGTGAGCAGCGCCCCGCCGCCCTGCGTCACCCAGCAGCGGCTCGCGCGGCCGGGACCGACCGGCAGCAGCGCCGGATGCTCGGCGCAGCGCGCCACGGCGAAGGGGCAGCGGGCGCGGAAGCGGCAGCCTTCCGGCCAGGCGCGCGGGTCGGGCGGCTGGCCTTCGATGGTGGTCAGCCGCCGCCCCTCGGTCGCGGCGTCCAGGCGCGGCGCGGCATTCAGCAGCGCCCAGGTATAGGGGTGCCGCGGGTCGCCCAGCAGCGCCTCGGGCGAGCCCTCCTCCACCACCTCCCCGGCATACATGACCAGCACGCGGGAACAGAGATTGGCGATGACGCCGAGATCGTGGCTGATCAGGATCACCGCGGTGCCGAGATCGGCGTTCAGCCCGCGCAGCAGCTCCAGGATCTGCGCCTGGATGGTGACGTCGAGCGCGGTGGTCGGCTCGTCGGCGATCAGCAGCGCCGGCTCGTTCGAGACGCCCATGGCCAGCATCACCCGCTGCCGCATGCCGCCGGAATACTGGTGCGGGTAGCTGCGCACCGCCCGCGCCGGCGCCGGCACGCCCATGCGGCCGAGCAGCGCCAGCGCCCGCGCCCGCGCCGCGGCGGCGGTGAAGCGGCCATGCGCCGTCATCGCCTCGACCAGCTGCCGGGCGATGCGCAGCACCGGGTTCAGTGACGTCATCGGGTCCTGGAAGACCATGGCGATGTCGCGGCCGCGCACCTCGCGGATCGCCTCCTCGTCCAGCGTCGCCAAGTCCCGGCCGCGGAAGGTCACGCTGCCGCCGACGATCCGCGCCGGCTCCTCCAGCAGGCGCATGATGGACTTGGCGCAGACGCTCTTGCCCGACCCGCTCTCGCCGACGATGCCCAGCGTCTCGCCGCGCCGCAGGTCGAAGCTGACGCCGTCCACCGCCCGCACCGGGCCGGCATCGGTCAGGAACCAGGTGCGCAGGTCGCGCACCTGAAGCAGAGGGTCATCGGGTCCGTGCATGGGGGTCCAGCCAGTCGCGCAGCCCGTCGCCGACGAAGTTGAAGCCCATCACCACGGTCAGGATCGCGAGGCCCGGGAAGGTCGCCACCCACCATTGCTGCACCAGCTGGCGGCCTTCGCCCACCATGGCGCCCCATTCCGCGGTGGGCGGAATGGTGCCGAGGCCGAGGAAGGACAGGCCGGCGAAGACCAGGATGGCGTTGCCGAGGTCGAGCGTGACCAAGACGATCAGCGGCCCGAGCGCGTTGGGCAGGATCTGCCGCAGCAGGATATGCGATGGCGGGAAGCCGATGGACCGTGCGGCTTCCACGTATTCCAGGTTGCGCTGGGCCAGCACCAGGCTGCGGGCCAGCCGGGCGAATTTCGGCCACCACACCACCAGCATGGCGATGCAGGTATTCGCCGTGCCGATGCCCAGCGCGGCGGCGATCGCCATCGCCAGGATGATCGGCGGGAAGCAGAAGACCAGGTCGGTGAGGCGCATCATCGCCTCCTCCGCCCAGCGGCCGGCATAGGCGGCCACCGCGCCGACCAGCGTGCCGAACAGCGCGCCGAGCAGGACGACGACGAAGCCGACCGAGAGGGAGACGCGGGCGCCGTGGACCACCCGCGACAGCACGTCCCGCCCCAGGGTGTCGGTGCCCAGCCAATGCGCGGCGGAAGGCGGCCGCAGCCGCGCCGCGACATCGACGAAATCGGGCGGGTAGGGGGCGATCCACGGGGCGGCGAGGGCGGCCAGCACCCAGGCGAGGATCACCCCGCCGCCGAAGGCCGCCAGCCCGTAGCGGCGGCGCCAGCGCTGCCCGGGCGTCGCCACCGCCGGCAGGGCGGTGGCGCTCATCCCTTCACCACGCGCGGGTCCAGCAGGGCATAGGACAGGTCCACCAGGATGTTCACCGCGACGAAGACCACCGCGACGATCATGGTGATGCCCATGATGGCGGGGAAGTCGAGCGCGACCGCGCTCTGGTAGGTGTAGCGGCCGAGGCCGGGCCAGGAGAACACCGTCTCGGTCAGCACCGCGCCCGACAGCAGGTTGGCATAGGCCAGGCCGCCCAGCGTCACCACCGGCAGCATGGCGTTCGGCGCGGCATGGCCCAGCACGATGGCGCGCCGGCGCAGCCCCTTGGCGCGGGCGACGCGGACATAGTCCTGCGACAGCGCCTCCAGCATCGCCGCGCGGGTGGTGCGGGTGATGAGGCCGAGCGTGGCGCTGGCCAGCACGATCGAGGGCAGCACCAGATGCGCCGCGGCGTCCTGGAAGGTCTCCCAGTCGCCGGCCAGCAGCGAATCCACCAGCAGCAAGCCGGTCACCCGGTCCGGCGGGAAGGAGACGGGGTCGAGCTGGCCCGGGCCCGGCGCCCAATCCAGCCAGCCATAGAAGACCGCCAGCATGATGAATGCGAGCCAGAAGGTCGGCGCCGAGACGCCGACCAGCGAGACCAGCCGCGCCAGGTTGTCGATCCAGCTGTCGCGCCGCACCGCGGCGAGGATGCCGAGCGGCAGGCCGACCAGCAGCGAGAGCAGGAAGGCGACCGAGGCCAGCTCGATGGTCGCCGGCGCATAGTCCCGGATGTCGGCCAGCACCGGCCGGCGGGAGACGATGGAGCTGCCGAGGTCGCCCTGCAGCAGCCCGCGCAGGAAGATCCAGTAGCGATCCCAGATCGGCAGGTCGAGGCCCCATTTCTGCCGGTACTCGGCGACGGTGGCGGGGTTGGAGGCGGCGAGGTCGCCGAGCTGCGACAGCACCGGGTCGCCCGGGACCGAGTTGGCGATCAGGAACACCGCCAGCGTCGCCAGCAGCACCATGAATGCGGCGGTCAGGAGTCGCGCCGCGACGTAGCGGAGCATGCGGCGCTCAGCCCGCCGGCTTCGCGCCGTCCAGCTCCACCATCCAGCCGGCCGCCGTCAGGTCCAGCCCGGCGACGCTGCGGCGGACCGCCACGCGATAGACCGGCTGGATCAGGACGAAGTGGTTGGCCTGGTCCACCATCATCTCCTGGTACTGCCGCCACAACGTCGCTGCCTTCGCCAGGTCGCGCTCCGCCGCGGCGGCGGCGATCAGCTTGCGGATCGGCGCATCGGGCGGGACGTCCCAATGCACCCGCTTCGCCACGCGGTCCACCGTCGCCGCGGCCCAGAGCAGGTTCTCCGGCGCCGGCGGGTTCCAGAAGGTCAGCGTCGCCTGCAGCTTGCCGCCGAGAAACAGGGTGCGCATGTTCACCTGGTCCATCGGCGCCAGCTCGACCCGGATGCCGACGCGGGCGAGGTCGGCCTGGATCTTCTGCGCGAGGCTCTGATAGGGCACGCCGGCGATGGCGGCGTTGCCGTAGGCGAGCTGGAAGCTGAAGCCCTGCGGCAGCCCGGCCTCGGCTAGCAGCGCTCGGGCGCGCGGCAGATCCTCGCGGAAGCCGATCTCCCTGGTCAGCGCCTCGGTCGAGCCGTTGACGCCGACCGGCAGGAAGCTGGTCGGCCGCACCGCGGCGCCGCCGATCAGGTTCTTTATGATCCCGTCATAGTCGATGGCATGGCCGATCGCCTGCCGCGCCGCCTTCGTCTGCAGCGCCGGATTGTCCGGGCTGGCGACGACGGCCATGTAGATGAAGTCGAGGCTGGTGGCGCCCTTCACCTCGATCGCCGGATTGTCCTTCAGCGTGTCCAGCTGCTCCGGCAGCAGGTTGAAGGCGACGTCGATGTCGCCGCGCTGGATCGCCAGCAGCTGCGCCGCGCTCTCGCCCATGTGCCGGATCAGCACGCGGTCATAGCCAGGGGTGCCTTTCCAGTAATTCGGGTTGCGCACCATCTGGATCTGCTGGTTGCGCTGCCAGCCGACCAGGCGATAGGGCCCGGTGCCGGCGGAATTGGCATTCAGCCAGTCCGTCGCCTTGTCGGTGTCCTTCGCGTCCGGCGCGTCGGTGCCGCCATGCTCAACGACCAGCGCGCGGTCCATGGCGACGAATTCCGGCGCGGCGAGGATGGTCAGCAGCGGCTGCGAGGGATCCGACAGCTCGATGTCGAGCGTCGCGGCATCCACCGCCGTCACCCGGGCGATGTGCCCGACATACTGCGCCGGCTGGTCCTTGATGTTGAGGACGCGGCGCAGGCCGAACTGCACATCCTCGGCCGTCATGGTGCGTCCGGAGGGGAAGCGCACGCCCTGGCGCAGCTTGAACCGCAGCGTCTTGCCGTCCGGCTGCCAGGCCCATTCGGTCGCCAGCTGCGGCCGGATGGTGATGTAGTCGCCCGGCGCGAAGGTCACCAGCGAGTCATAGGCCGCATGGGTCGGCAGCGGGTTGGTGTACTGGTAGACCCGGGCGGGATCGAGCGAGGTCGGGTCGCTGATGTCGAGCCCGATGACCAGCGTGCCGCGCCGGGCTGCATTCTGCGCGGCGGCCGGCCTGGCCCCGGCCAGCAGCGTGCCGAACAGCGCGGCCTGGCCGCCGATGAGGTGGCGCCGGCCGATCCCGACCCGTTCACGCTCCGCCATGATCCCTCCCGCTTGGCCGCCGGGACGCCGCCCGCCGGCGGGGTGGAAGTATGGGACCCAAACGATGCCGAGTGGAATGGCCCCCGCGCGGCGGGGCAACAGCGCCGGCGGCCAGATATGCATGCCCGGAATTGGTTCGCCGCGGCATCGCCCGGCCAAGGCGCGTCCCGGCGCCCGACACTGTGATCGCCGGCCGGCAATGGCCCGGACCGGCAACGGGAACGCCCGGATCGGCTTGCCTGTTCTGTCCGGACGATGAATCGCCCGCACGCCGCTCGATGATCTCGCCGCATGCGGCGCTTGCCGTCCGCTCCGCCATGCGGGGGGCCGCGCTGCGGACCGTGGTCGCCATCCCCGCCCGCGACGAGGCTGCCCGGCTGCCGGACTGCCTGGCCGCGCTTGCCGCGGAATTGCCGGGCACCGCGGTGCGGCCACCCGGCACCGCAATCCTCGTCCTGGCCAACAACTGCCGCGACGGCACCGCCACGGTCGCGCGGGCCATGGCGCCGCGCCTGGCCCTGCCGCTGCTGGTGCTGGAGGCCGGGCTGCCGCCGGCGCTGTCGCATGCCGGAGGCGCCCGCGGCGCCGCCATGGATGCGGCCGCCGCGCTGCTCGGCGATGCGCCGGACGGCGTCCTGCTCTGTACCGATGCCGATGCCCGGCCGGAGCCCGGCTGGCTCGCCGCCAACCTGGCGGCGATCGCCGCCGGGGCGGATGCGGTCGCCGGCAGCATCCGGCCGGATCCGGCCGAGGCCGAGCGCCTGCCGCCGGCGCTGCGGCGGCGGGAGGCGCTGGAAGGGCGCTATGCCGCGCTGCTGGACGCGCTGGCCGCCGGGCTCGACCCGCTGCCGCACGACCCGGGGGGGCATGGCACCGAATCCGGCGCCTCGATCGCGCTGCGCCTCGGCGCCTATCGCGCGGTGGGCGGCGTCCCGGCGGTGCCGGAGGGGGAGGACCGGGCGCTCTTCGCCGCGCTCCGTCGCCAGGATGCCCGCATCCGCCACACCGATGCGGCGCGCGTCGTCGTCTCCTGCCGGCTGGACGGGCGGGCGGGCGGCGGCATGGCGGAGACGCTGCGGCGGCGGCTGGCCGACCCACGGGCGCCGGTGGATGCACGGCTGGAGCCGGCGCACCGGGCTTGGCTGCGCGGCCGCGCGCGGCGGGCGCTGCGCCGCCTCCGTGCCGGGCTGCCGCGCGCCGGCGACCCGCTGCGGCTCCGGCTGGCTCTCGGCATCCCGGCCGACGCCATGCGGCACATCCTGCTGGCGCCCAGCTTCGGCCTGGCCTGGGAGGCGCTGCAGGCGGCGACCCCGGCGCTGCGCCGGCGGCCCGTCCTGCCCGGGGACCTGCCGCGGGAGATCGCGGTGGCAACCCTGCTGCTCGGCGCCCTTCGGGTCAGCGAGCGATCGCGTCCGCAGGCCGGTGCAGCAGGTCCAGCCGGTATTGCGACGCCCGTTCCTGCCGGATGACGGGCAGGCCGGCGGCGGCGAGGAAGCGCTCCGTCGCCGCATCGCCCGAGAGCGGATAATCGGTTTCGCCGATCCAGTGGACCAGCAGCGCCTCGCCCCCCGGCGTCAGCGCGGCGGCGACGCGGGTCGCCAGCCGCGCCAGGTCCGTGGCGTCGAGATAGTAGGCGACCTCCGAGAGCAGGATCAGGTCGAAGCTGCCCTCCGGCCAGTCCCCCGGCACCGCCATGCGCCGGAAGTCCAGGCCGGGCCGGCCGGCGCAGCGGGCGCGGGCGGCGGCAAGCGCCGCCTCGGCGATGTCGATGGCCAACAGGCTGTCGCAGCGCGCGGCAAGCTGCGCGGTCAGCACGCCGATGGAGCAGCCGACCTCCAGCGCGCGCCGGTAGCGCGGCCGCGGCAGGGCGGCGAGGGTGGCGGCGTATTTCGCCCGCTCGTAGTCGCTGCTGGCGAAGCGCCAGGGATCGGGGTCGGCGGCATAGAGCGCCTCGAAATAGTCGCGCGGCAGGCTCGCTTCGGCGCGGCGGGTCACGGCGTCTCCTCCAGCAGCACCTCGAAGTCGCGCGCCGCCAGGGCCAGGGCGGCGGGCGGCAACTGGAAGGCGCCGGGGTCGCCCAGCGTGTCGCTGTGCTGCGAGCGATGCGCGGCGATGGCCCGGCGCTTGGCCTCCAGCACGGCGGCGATGCCGAAGCGGTGGCCGCGCGGCGGGCCGGACAGGTCGGCCGAACCGGGCAGGGGGAAACCGGGCAGGGGATAGGCATAGGCCCAGCCCCAGACCGGGTAGGCCAGCAGCCGCGTCCCGGGCAGCCGCCGCACCACCGCCGCGGCCAGGGCGAAGCTCGCCCGGTGGTCGCCATGCGGGTCGTGCCGCCAGGTGCAGAGGATGGCGCCGGGCGGCGGCGCGGCCAGGGCCAGCACCGCCGCCACCGCGCGGTCGAACGCCGGGCCGGCTTCCGGCACCGCCGTGTCGCGCAGCCGGAGGAAGCGCACCGCGTCGGGCGGCAGGCCGAGCGCCGCGGCGGCGGCCAGCGTCTCCGTCTCCCGAACCGCCCGCAGGCGGTCCGGCGCCACCCCGGGATGCGAGCCGGTGCCGTCGCTGACCACCACCACCCGCACCGGCAGGCCGGCGGCCGCAGCGGCGGCGATCAGCCCGCCGCAGCCGATGGATTCGTCGTCCGGATGCGGCGCCAGCACCAGCGCGCCGCCCGGCCCGAGCACGGCGCGCGGGTCGTCGGTCCCGGGCAGCGCCTCGGCGGCGCGCAGGAAGGCGGCGGCATCCATCGCTAGCGCCAGAGATCGCCGACCGCGGCGGGCGCGGCCAGGACATGCGCGGCGGCGCCGGCCAGCGCCCGGTCCGGCCCCGGCTGTCGGAGATAGGTCGACAGGTCGCGGGCGATCCGCTCGGCCGGGTGCGGCCGCAGGAAGGCGGGCAGACCGATGGCCCGCTCCGCCAGCGCCAGCGCCTCCATGGCCGCCCGCTCCACCGCGATGCGGGCCAGGCCGACGAAGGCGACCGCCGCATCACCGGCATCCGCCGCCTCGGCGCGTTGCGCAGCCGCCTCGGCCCAGAGCCGCGCGGCCTCGGCCTGCATGGCCGCCTCGCCCAGCCGCATCGCCTGGATGGGATCGCCGCCGCGGCCGAGGCGGCGCAGGTGGTCGCGCAGCGCCTCGACCAGCGCCTCCACCCCGCCGGCCTGCACCGCGGCGAAGCGCCAGGCCCCGGCGGCGAAGTCGGGCGGCGTCTCATAGGCGCCCGGCTTCCCGATCAGCGCCGCCTCGGGCAGCGCCAGCCCGGTGAACTCCACCGCCCCGCTGGCCGAGGCGCGCATGCCCTGGGCCGTCCAGCCGGAGAGGTCCGCGCGCTCGCCCACCGCCAGCGGCACCAGCACCAGGCGGGCCGGCGCGTCCGCGTCCTCGATGGCGGTGACCAGGGCACGCTCGACATGGCCGGCGCCCGAGCACAGCACCTTGCGGCCCAGCAGGCGGACGCCGCCGGGCCCGCGTTCCAGCCGCAGCGGCGGCTCGCCCGGCGCGCCGGTGTTCCAGACCGCGAAGAGCCGGCCGGCCCGCGCATCCCGCGCCGCGGCGGCGCGCTGGCCCGCATCGCCATGCGCCAGCACCAGCCGCAGCGCATTGACATGCCCTTCCCAGAGCCGGCCGAGCGGCAGGCTGGCGCGGCCGATCAGCCGCAGCGCCGTGCAGAGCGCGGCGGCGCCCTCCGGCGCCGTGCCCAGCCCGTCGCCGCCCAGCGCTGCGGGCAGCGGCGCGGCGAGCAGCCCGATCCCGTGCAGCGCCGCCACCTCCTCCGCCGGGAAGGCGCCATCGGCGTCACGCGCCGCGGCGCGCGCGGCGATGCCGGGCAGGAGGCCGCGCAGCGCCGCCAGGTGGTCCGGGGCGGCGGCGGGCGGTGCGGAAGGCAGGGGACGGATGAGGGACATGCGCGGCGGCAACGGCGCCGCGCGCCGATGGTTGCGCGCCCGGCCCCGATGCCCGGCGGCGGCGTCAGGCCGGGCCCAGCCGCCCCAGCTCCATCGCCTTGATCTGCAGCGCCAAGTATTTCGAGTTGATCCGGCATTGCGACAGGCCGCCGGCGATGAACCAGGCGCCCTGCTGCGGCGTGCGGCGATACATGTTGTTCAGCTCGCCATCCTCGCCGAGGCCCCAGACCGGCCCGATGCGCGCCGCCATCGCGTCGCCCAGCGCCCGGCGCACCAGCTCCTGCTGCGGGTAGTAGCCGGTGGCGAGCACGATCAGATCGGCCGGCACCACCGTGCCATCCGTCAGCCGCGCGCCGGCGGCGGTGAAGCGCTCGATCCGGTCGTATTGCAGCAGGCCCAGCTCGCCCTTGATCAGCAGGGCGGAGCTGCCGGCATCGAGGTTGTAGCCGCCGCCGCGGCGGAAATACTTCATCTGGTGGCCGGCCTGGTCCTCCCCCATGTCGTGCTTGAAGCCGATGCGCCTGAGGCCATCGATCATCTCCCGGTCCAGCTCCTGCATCCGCTGCGCGACCGCCCTGTAGTTCCGGACGATCAGCGGCGGCGGGGCGGAGGAGACGATGAGGTCGCAATCCTCCAGCAGCCCGCCCTCGTCCCAGACCGCCTCGTTCAGCCGGGCGCTCGGGTCGATGGAGACGACGGTGGTGGAGCCGCGCTGGATGAGCGTCGTGTGCACGCCATGGCTGTGCAGGTCGAGCGCGATGTCGTTGGCGCTGCTGCCGGTGCCGAGGATCAGCGCCCGCTTGCCCGCCCAGGCGGCGCCGCTGTCGAAGCCCTCGGAATGGATGACCTGGCCGGCGAATTCGTCGAGCCCGGGCAGGTCCGGGACCATCGGGTAGCTGCTGACGCCGTTGGCGAAGACCAGGTGCCGCGGCCGCACCACGCGTTCCGACCCGTCGGCCCGCTTCAGCCAGGCGGTCCAGGACCTGGTGTCCTCGTCCCAGGCGCCGCGGGTGAATTCCGTGCCGGTCCAGCAGTTGATCTCCATGGCATCGGCGTAGAACTCGAACCAGTTCCCCAGCATGTCCTTCGGGATGTATTTCGGCCAGGTCGGCGGGAATTCCATGTAGGGCAGGTGGTTGAGGTGGATGGAGTTGTGCAGCGCGAGCGAGTGGTAGCGCCGCCGCCAGCTGTCGCCGATCCGCGGCCATTGCTCGACGACCAGCGTGTCGACGCCGAGCTGGTTGAGCCGCGCGGCGATGGACAGGCCGGCCTGCGCCGCGCCGATGACGAGGACCGCCGGCTCCCGGTCCTCATAGGCCGCGGCCTTCCGGCGCATGTCGGCCCAGTTGTCGCCGCCGAAATTGCGGGAATAGGCGGCGCCGGACGGCCGGTTGGCGCCGATCCTCTCCTCGTGGCCCTCCAGCGCCTCCAGCGTGGTGGAGAGCAGCCAGGCCTGCATGCCCTCCCCGTTCTCGGCCGGCGAGAGGCGGAGGAGGCCGGCGCCGCGGCCCTCGGCGGTGGCGAATGCGAAAATCGCCTCAATGCTCGGGGTGCCGAGGCGGGTGACCTGGCGCGGCGGCCGGCGGCCCGGCGGCAGGTGGAAGCCCCGCGCCGCCGTCGTCGCCTGCCCGGCCGCGAGGCGGGCGGCGATGGCGTCCCGCCCGGCGGCCGAGGCATAGGTCCAGGTGAAGGCGAGCACGTCCCGCCAATGCGAGTCGGCGTGGAACAGGGCGCCGATCCGGGCCGCATCGCGGGATGCCAGCGCCGCCTCGAAGGCCTGCAGCCAGGTCGTGGCGGCCCGCCGGGCCCAGGCGGCGCGCTCATACTCCTGCAGCGACTCGTCGATCTCGTCCATCACCGCCTCCCGTGTCCGCGTCCCGGTCATGCCGCCGGTCCGTCGCCCTGGCTTGCCGCCGGCAGCATGATCCCGCGCCGGGCGCGGTTGTCACGCCGATCCTGCGCGCGCGGCTGGCGCCACGCGCGCGGCGCCCCGCCCCCGGGCCGGGCCGGTGTCCCCGGCGCCGGCGCTCCGACGCCAGCCTGCCGGCACGGCGCCGGCCGCGCCATGGCGATGGCGACCCGGTGCGTGTGGCCCCGTGAGTGTGACCGGGTGAGTGCGGCCCGGCGAGTGTGGCTCGGTGCGTGTGGCCCGGGGGAGGGCGCCGTACGGGTAACCGCGCAGCCCGCGCCCGGGTTCGCCGCGGCAGGACCCCGGATCGGTGCCGCGGGGCCTGCCGGGACCAAGGCCACCGGGCGCGCCGGCGCCGGCCCGCATGGCTTGGCCGCGGCGGCTCAGGCCATGGCGGTGCGGGGCGGCCGCACCGCCCAGTTCATCGCGCTCGCCGCGATGCCCACCGCGATCATCAGCGGCCAGAAGGCCTGATAGCTGCCCGCCGTCTCCAGCAGCACCGCGCCGGCGGCGGCGCCGAGGAACCCACCGACCTGGTGGCTGAGGAAGCAGACGCCATACAGCGCGCCGAGATCGGCGACGCCGAAGCGGCGGGCGATGGCGGCGCTGGTCAGCGGGATGGTGCCGAGCCAGACGAAGCCCATCACCGCGGCGAAGACCACCGTCCCCGCATAGGTCGGCGTCGAGAAAGCGAAGCAGGCGATGGCGATGGTGCGCAGCAGGTAGATCCAGCCCAGCGCCAGTTCCGGCCGCACATGGCTGCTCACCTTGCCGCAGAGCCAGCTGCCCGGGATGTTGAACAGCCCGACCGTCATCAGCGCCGTGGCACCCAGCCCGATGGGCAGCCCGCAGAGCGCGATATGGCTGGGCAGGTGCATGGTCAGGAAGGCGAGCTGGAAGCCGCAGGCGAAGAAGCCGGCGGTCAGCAGGGCGAAGTCGCGGTCGGCCAGGGCCTGCCGCGCCAGGGCCGGCAGCCCGGCCAGGCCGGTGGAGCGCTGCCCCGCCACCTGCCGCGGCGCGCCCCATTCGATGCTGCGGGAGATCGGCAGGATGACCAGCAGGCTGAGCGCCAGGATGCCGAGGGTGGCGACGGCGCCGACGCTGCCGATCAGGCTCTGCGCCAGCGGCACCATGGCCGCCTGGCCGAGCGAGCCGCCGGCCGAGGCGAGGCCGATCATCTCGCCGCGCTTCTCCGGCGGCACGGCGCGGCCGACCGCGGCCAGCGCCGCGCCGGTGCCGCAGCAGGATACGCCGATGCCGGTGAGGACGCCGATGCCGAACAGGATCGCGGTGGCGGTGGGCCAGAGCGCCGGCAGGCCGAGCCCGGCCGCCAGCAGCAGGGCGCCGCCGGCCATCACCCGGCCGGCGCCCCAGCGATCGGCGATGGCGCCGCTGACCGGCTGGGACAGGCCCCAGACCAGGTTGTGGATGGCGACCGCGGTGCCGAGCACGGCGGGGGAGATGCCGGCCTCGGCCGAGAGCGGCAGGAGGAAGAGGCCGAAGGTCTGCCGCATCCCCAGCGCGAGGCTGATGGAGGCGGCGGCCGCGGCGACGACGGTCCAGATGGCGGGGCGCATCCTGCCATCAGGAAGAAAGCGCAAGCGTCCCGCAAGCGCGTCGCACGCCGACCCTGCCATGCCCGGGCGGGGTATCTCGAACGGCGGCGGCAACCGCGTCACCGCCGGCCGGGAGGAGATGGAGGGGCGCGGCGCCCCGGTCAGGCCAGGCCGGACGCCGGGACCCGGAGCACCGATTGCCGGCGCTGGGGCAGGCACCCCAACACCCCAAGCAGGGCGGGGCCTGCGCGGCCGCCGGTCAGCACGCGCCAGGTGGGTCGGGCGCCCGGAGCCGGTGCGGCGCGCCGCCCAGACTGGGCCGTAGCGCCAGCCGGCGGACTCCCCAGGCGCGGGAGCCCCGCGGGAGCCCGGTGCGGCGGTGGCTCAGGCCGGGCGCGGCATCGGCACGGACGCGGGGCGGCGCGTCGGCCGGGACGTGGCAGCCGGGGCCGGCTTGGCCACCGCGACGGCACGCTCGATCTCGCCGCGGCTCAGGCCGATATCGGCCAGCTCGCGGTCGGTCAGCGCGCCGAGCTCGGCGCGGGCGCGGGCCCGGGCGGCCCAGCCGAACAGCGCGTCGCCCAGCCGGGCGAGGAGCTGGCGCGCGCCCTCGGTCAGGCCGGCCTGGTAGGCGGCCGCCGCTTCCAGCCGCAGGGCACGGGCGCGCTCGAGCGCGGGGGAGACGGGGAGCGGGAGGAGGTAGGCGGCCTCCGCCCGGGTCAGACGGGCATCCATGGGAGTGACATCCAATCAGCATCTGCCGGGGTCGCCCGGCACGGTGGGCGGCGGGTCGCCGCCTTCGCAGATGCAACATAGGTTCGCGCCTGCAGCATTTGGCCTGCGAAGCGACGGACGGAGCCATGCTTGCGTGACATGGATCTCTGTGGATATGCGCATTTTTGATTAAGCTCTTGTCCCGCTTCCGCCACCCGGCGATTCCGGCGAGACTCCCTCCCACCGCCCTCCAATCGCCCCGAGCCTCGAGGAACCGCCCATGACGCCCGCCGAACGCCTTGCCGCGCTGCGCGCCGAACTCGACCGGGCCGGGGTGCAGGGCGTGCTGGTGCCGCGGGCGGACGAGCATCTCGGCGAATATGTCCCGCCTTCCGGCGAGCGGCTGGCCTGGCTCACCGGCTTCACCGGCAGCGCCGGCCTCGCCGTGGTGCTGGCCGACCGCGCCGCGCTGTTCACCGATGGCCGCTACACCACCCAGGCGCAGCAGCAGCTCGACCCGGCGCTGTGGGAACTGCGGCACATCGTCGATCAGCCGGCGGCGGAGTGGCTGAAGGAGCACGCGGCGGGCCGGCGCATCGGCTACGACCCCTGGCTGCACCCGGAGGCGGCGCTGAAGCGGCTGGAACCCGCCGGCGTGACCCTGGTGCCGCTGCCGGCCAACCCGGTGGACGCAATCTGGCGCGGCCGCCCGGCGCCGCCCGCCGCGCCGGCGGTGCCACATGCCCTGGACCATGCCGGCGCCACGGCGGAGGACAAGCGCCTCGCCGCCGCCAGGGCGCTGCGGGAGGCGGGGGAGGATGCCGCGGTGCTGGCCGACAGCCACTCCATCGCCTGGCTGTTCAACATCCGCGGCGGCGACCTGGCGCATACCCCGCTCGCCCTCGGCTTCGGCCTGCTGCGGGCGGATGCGACGGCCGAGCTGTTCATGGAGCCGGGGAAGGTCCCGGCGGAGACCCGCGCGCATCTCGGCAATGCCGTCACGGTCCGCCCGCGGGACGCCCTGCCAGGCGCGCTGCGCGACTTGGCCGGCAAGACGGTGCGGGTGGACCCGGAGGCGACGCCGGCCTGGTTCGCCGAGACGCTGCGCGCCGCCGGCGCCAGCATCACCGCCGGCGACGACCCGGTGCGGCTGCCGCGCGCCTGCAAGAATGCCGTGGAGCAGGAGGGCGCCCGCAGCGCCCACCGCCGGGATGCGGTGGCGCTGGCGCGCTTCCTCGCCTGGTTCGCCCAGGCGGCGCCGACGGGGCGGGAGACGGAGATGAGTGCCGCCGACCGGCTGCTGGAATTTCGCCAAGCGGTGCCGCTGTTCAAGGCGGAGAGCTTCCCGGCCATCAGCGGCGCCGGCGAGCATGGCGCGGTCATCCATTACCGCGCCACGCCGGAGAGCGACCGGCCGATCCGGCCGGACGAGTGCTACCTGATCGACAGCGGCGGCCAGTACCTGGACGGCACCACCGACGTCACCCGCACCCTCTGGACCGGGCCGGGCCCGGCGCCGGCCCTGCTGCGGGAACGCTACACGCGGGTGCTGCAGGGCCATGTCGCGCTCTCGGTGCTGCGCTTCCCCAAGGGCGTCGCCGGGCCGCATCTGGACGCCTTCGCCCGCCGCGCCCTGTGGGAGGCCGGGTTGGACTACGACCACGGCACCGGCCATGGCGTCGGCAGCTTCCTGTCGGTGCATGAGGGGCCGGCGGCCTTCAGCCGCGCCGCCAAGCCGGTGCCGCTGGCGCCAGGAATGATCCTGTCGAACGAGCCGGGCTACTACCTGCCGGGGCAATACGGCATCCGGATCGAGAACCTCCTCCTGGTGCGGGAGGCGGAGGCCCGGCCCGACCAGGTGAAGCCCTTCCTGGAATTCGAGACCGTGACCCTGGCGCCCTATGACCGGCGGCTGATCGAGGCAGCGCTTCTCTCGCCGGCCGAGCGGGCCTGGGTGGATGCCTACCAGGCGCGAGTGTTGGCGGAGGTCGGGCCGCTTTGCGACGCGGCCACCCGGACCTGGCTTGCGGCGGCCTGCGCCCCGCTCGGCTGATCAGCGCGCGCCCAGCAGCAGCCGGGCGCCGAGCAGCAGGAAGACGGTGCCGGAGGCGCCGTCCAGCCAGCGGCGGGCATGGGCCAGGCTGCGGGCGATGCGGGCGGCGGCGCCGATCAGCAGCGCGTAGAAGGGCAGGGCGAGCAGCGGCATCAGGACGCCCAGCAGCACCATCTGGAGGGCGGCGGGCGCCCGGCCCGGATCGACGAATTGCGGCAGGAAGGCCACGAAGAACAGGCCGACCTTGGGGTTGAGCAGGTTGGTCACCGTCCCCTGCCGCCAGGCCGCCGCGGGGGAGAGCGGCGGCGCCCCTGCGCCGCCCGCCGCGGGACGCAGCGCCGCCCGTACCGCCGCGACCCCCAGCCACAGCAGATAGGCGGCGCCGAGAAGCTGGATGGCACGGAACAGCCCCGGCGCCGCGGCCAGCAGGGCGGACAGCCCGAGCGCCGCCAGGGCCACATGGCAGAGCACGCCGGTATAGACGCCGGCCGTCGCCGCCCAGCCCCGGCGGGCGCCGCCGGCGAGCGTCTGGCCCAGCACGAAGGCCATGTCCGGCCCCGGCGTGACGATCAGCACCAGGGAGGCGAGGGCATAGGCGAGGAGCAGGGAGGGATCGAGCGGCATGCGCGACGCATGCCGTGATGCCGGTCATCAGGGAAACGCAAAATCCTGATCTAACGCATCACCGCCGTTGATGCGCCCGGCTTCCGTCACAGCTCCCGAAGAGGCGTCTCGTGCCGCCCGGCCGCCATGCCGATAGCTGGATCGTTCCGTTGCGCCTGCGGTCGCCGCAACGTCCCTGGGCGCGATTTTCGCGGTCGGGTCCCGGGCCGTCGGTCCGCCGGCACCGGGCCCATCGGGCCGCGGCGCATGGCAGGCAGCGGCCAGTCAGGCCCGCGGCGTCACCGGAAGGCCCAGCGCAGCGTGCTGGCCACGCCGAGCGTGCCGGCGCGCAGCAGCGGCACGCCCAGCCGCGGCGGCAGGCCGTGCATCCGCCGCGCCCAGCCCGGCAGCAGGTCCAGCCCGGCCTCCTGCGTCAGGCGCTGCAGGGGCTCCTGCCAGGGGCTGTCGGCGCGGCGGGTCAGCAGCACCCGCGCCGTCTCCCGCACCCGGTGGTCGACCAGCAGCTTCGGGCGGAAGCCGTGCAGGATGGCGCGCGCCTCCGCCCTGCTGCGCGGCAGCGGGTCGGCCCCCAGCATCTCCCCGACCACCGCCATCTCGGCGAAGTAGCGGTCGCGGTCGGCGCCCGACATGCCGGGCTCGCCATAGCGGATCCAGCCCTCGAGGAAGGTCGTCGCCTCCGCCACATGCACCCAGGCCAGCAGTTCCGGGTCGTTGGCGGCATAGGGCGTGCCGTCCGGCAGCGTGCCGCGGACATGGTCGTGGATGGCCCGCACCCTGGCGATGGACGCCTCGGCCTCCTCCCGGCTGCCATAGGTGGTCAGCGCGATGAAGCGGGCGGTGCGGCGCAGCCGGCCCGCCAAATCGTGGCGGAAGCGGGAATGGTCCCAGACGCCGGCCAGCACCGGCGGGTAGAGCATCTGCAGCATCAGCCCGGCGATGCCGCCGACCATCATGGAGACCACGTCGCCATGCACCCGCCAGGCGACGGCGCGTGGGCCGAACAGCCCGTCCGTGCGGCGCTGCACCGGCCGCTCCCCGCGGCTGCGGTCGTTGAACAGGGCGACGACCTGGCCGGCGATGGCCTGCTTGACGGGCCGGGCCAGCAGGTCGCCAAGGCTGCCGGCGGAGGCGGCGGCGGGATAGGCCATCAGCCGGCCGCCGGCGCCGGAAAAGCGTTGCAAATCATGACTCTCAGGTGGCCCTGGGCGGGGCCGGGTCAAGCATCCGTTCCGCCGATGCCGGCCTATTGCCGGCGGCATTCCCCGGCTCCGTGGCCATCGCCGGCATGGCGGTGCGCCGGGCGAGCCATGCCCTTCCTGGCCGGCCGGGTCGCCGGGCGGGGCGCCGGGTGGGTCGCAACGCGGGGCGCCCTGGCGGCCGAGGCGCGGCCCCCGGGACGCCCGCGTGCCGCGCTCAGCCTTCCAGCCGCAGCACCTTCGCGGCGGTGCGGCCCAGCACGTCCAGCTTCTGCTCGTCGTTCAGCGAGTCGCTGGCCATGATGTGGTCCACCGGCTTCAGCGCCCAGGGGTAGGGGTAGTCGCTGCCCAGCACGATCTGCGAGGCGCCGACCTGCTGCTGCAGGTGGCGGATCGCCGACGGCGTGAAGATCAGGCTGTCGAACCAGATCTGCCGCAGGTACTCGGTCGGCTTCTTCTTCAGCTGGACATTCGGGTCGCAATTGGCCGGTGCCACGGTGCAGGCATGGTCCGACCGGTCGGCATAGGAAGGCAGGAAGCCGCCGCCATGCGCGGCCAGGATCTTCAGGCCGGGAAAGCGGTCCAGCGTGCCCTGGAAGATCAGCTGCGACAGCGCGATGGTGGTATCCAGCGGATTGCCGATGGCATTCGCCAGCCAGCCATTGCCGCGGAAGCGCTGCGCCAGCTGCGGCACGCCCTGCGGGTGGATGAACAGCACCGCGCCCAGCTCCTCGGCCTTCTGCCAGACCGGGTGGAAGCGCGGGTCGGAGAACTCCCAGTCCCCGACATTGCCGCCGATGGCCGCGCCCTTCAGGCCCTGGCGCTGCATCGCCGTGGTCAGTTCCTGCACCGCCAACTGCGGATCCTGCAGCGTGAGGGAGGCGAATCCGGCGAAGCGGTCGGGATGCGCGGCGCAGAGCTCCGCCATCTTCTCGTTCTGCACCTTGACGATCTGCGCCGCGTTGTCGCGGTCCCGCCGGTACCAGAAGGGGTTGACCGACAGCACTTCCATGTCCACGCGCTGCGCATCCATGGCGGCGAAGCGCTGCTCGAGCGAGATGAACACCTCCTCCGCGCCGCGGACATTGTTCAGCAGCACGGAGCGGTCGTTGTTGAGCAGCGGCAGCGTCGCCTCGAAGGCGCAATGCGCGTGCACGTCGATGGTCTTCACGGACTTGCCGTTGACCGCCACGGCCTCGAAGCCGCGGCGGCGCTGGCCCTGCCCCTGGGACTGCGCCTGGGCATCGGCGGCGTCGAGCAGGCCGCAGCTGCAGAACAGCACGCCGCTGGCGGCGCCGAGGAATTGCCTGCGGGATGGCATGGACGATCTCCCTTCCTGTCTTGTGCTTGACGGGAAGGCTGGCGCGCCGGCGCGGCCAATGCAAACCCCAATCGTCCGCCTGCGGCGCCCGCCCCGGTCGGGCGCGGCGCCGGACGCGTACGCGGATGACCCCGGTTGCAGCGCCGAGCCGGCGGTCGCCGCGCGGCGCCGCGGCGGAGAAAGACCGTCGGATCGCGCCGTGGCGCCGGCCCGGTCGCGGGCGCGGCGCCACGCCTGGCGGCGGCCCGCCAGCATGGCGCCATGCGCCTCTC